>NZ_RXHX01000029.1:0-73365 GCF_005930655.1 Pseudomonas sp. FSL W5-0299 | reverse complement strand
GGTTCTGTTCAATGCGGTCGGCGATTTTCAGCAGCACCAGCGAGCGCGCCTGGGCGGACGTGGCGCCCCAGGCATCGGCAGCGGCGAGGGCGGCGTCCAGGGCTTTGTCGATGTCTTCGGCCGTGGAGCGCGGGAATTCGGCAATCGGTTGGCCATTCACTGGCGAGGTATTGGTGAAGTACTGACCTTTGACAGGCGCGACGAACTCGCCGCCGATGTAGTTACCGTAACGGGACTTGAAGGATACGATGGCACCGGGAGTACCAGGGTGGGCGTAGTTCATGATGGCGTTCTCTTGTAGTTTTTGGTTGTGGCCGTCCTTGGGACGGCCACTGTCAGTTGCACAAGCGCTACAGGCTCAAGAGCCCTGAGGGGTTTCGCCACGTGCCAGACGGGCATTGATGTCTTCGATGACCGCCGGCAAATCAACGATGGTGTCGATCAGGTAGTGCGGGCGGGAACCTTCGAACATCTTGACGATGCGCGCGCGTTCCTCGGCCAATTCCTCCAGGGATAAATCCTTGAACTCTTCATAGGTCAGGCCCAATGCATTGCCGGAGCAGGTCAGCGCCACGGTCCACATGCCCGCACTACGACCTTCCAGAATGCCGGGCCAGGTGTCATCGACCTTTACGCACGCGGCGACGTCGCTAATCCCCAGCGCAATCACGTTGGCCAAGGCTTGAGCAGGGTGCGGGCGTCCATTGGGCACTTCGTCAGTCGCCACCACGTGGTCGGTGACATAACCGTTCTTGCGTGCCAGCTCTACGACTTTCTCCATGACCACAGCCGGGTAGCCTGAGCAGGAACCGATTTTCAGGCCCTTGTCGCGCAAGCCGTTGATGGTGTCGAGCGCACCAGGAATCAGCGCCGAGTGCAGCGCGATCTTTTCGATCTGCAGCGGCATGAAGCGTTCGTATAGGGCGGTGACATCATCATCGGTTGGCAACCGACCGAAGGCGGCATGGTAGCGGTCGGCAATCTGTGGCTCGTTGCACAGCGTGCGGATGTGGTCCCACTTGCCCATGCCCATCGGTCCGCGAGCTTCTTGCAGGGAAACCGCAACGCCGAACTCGGCAAAGGCTTCGACGAAAATCTGGGTCGGTGCGAAAGAACCGAAATCAACGACGGTGCCCGCCCAGTCCAGAACCACAGCTTGCAGTTGGGAAGGTTGTTTGTAGTCCATGATGATTGCTCCAGTAATGGGTGAGTGAGTGATTCGGGTTCAGGAGTTGGTGCCGACAATGACCGGTTGCACCGGAGTTGA
The DNA here is from genome assembly GCF_005930655.1 of Pseudomonas sp. FSL W5-0299. Lineage (NCBI taxonomy): Bacteria > Pseudomonadati > Pseudomonadota > Gammaproteobacteria > Pseudomonadales > Pseudomonadaceae > Pseudomonas > Pseudomonas sp. FSL W5-0299. Next base: position 72,098 of record NZ_RXHX01000029.1, on the reverse strand, counting down.
GGCCAGCTCCTTGCTTTCCACCGTTTTCGGGCGACTGTTCCAAAATGGAATCAACATCAAGCTGGCCAGCAGCGCCGCGACGGTGAACACCAGGAATATGGTGGTGGTGTCGAAATATCCGGGTAACAGGCCGCCGAGGACCGCCCCTATCGAACCGCAACCGTTGACGAAACCTGCGGCGGAGGCCGCACCGTCCTTACTGCCGAAATCAATGGCAGCCGAGCCGCTCATCATCGAATCCGGCCCGTAGAGTGTCAGGCCCATCATGAATAGCAGGCCAACCACCATGTAAAGACTTCCGCTCTGCATGGCGGGGACGAACAGCGCAAGGCAAATGGTGAGAAGAACCAGGCTAAGGACACAGGCCGGCATACGACGAGCACCGAAGTACTTGTCTGATGCGATACCGATGAGGATCGGACCTGCCAGACCCGCTAGTTCAAAAGCCGTTGGAACGATTGCGGATGCCACTTTGCCAATCTCGGGCATCCGTTCGTAGATAATGACTGGCCCCCACAGGAGGATCGCGTAGCGCGCTGGCTTGAGCATGAAATACGCGAGGCCAAGCACCAGCACAGTTCGATTTTTCATCACCGTGCGCAAGCCAGCCCACATACTTTCGCGCGGAACTGCGACCTTGCTGACGGGTTCTATTTCGATCTCGACGGGAGGCAGGCCGACATCTTCTGGCTGGTTGCGCTGCAGGAAAAAGAACAATACCGCTACAACCAGTACCACCACCGCGCTGCTGATGAACGCTATGCGCCAGTCATGGTACTGGTTATAAGCCCACCAACCGGCAAACGGTGTTGCTACCAGACCCCCGAAGGCGTAGCAGGTGCTCCAGTAACCCAGTACGCGGCCGCGTTCGCCAGTGCTGAAAAAACTACCGACGTTCTTGCATAGGCCAGACCAACCGGTGGACTGAGCAAGGCCCTGGATTAACATGCAGGAGGCGAAAATCGGTAAGGTGGCGTAAGTGCCCATAAGTAGCGCAGCTAACGCGGAAATGACGAGCCCGCTAAGTACCACGACCCTCGGGCCGAAGCGGTCAGAGAAGTTGCCCCAAAGAAACTGTCCGACTGCATACGCGGTAAGGTAGAGGGCATCCAGATTGGCCATCATGGACTTTTCGAGGATGAAGTTCGGGTCTTCGCCAATACCCAGTTTGGCGACAGAAAACGCCTTGCGGGTAAAGTAGAAGGCGGCATAGGCCACCCAGGTGATGAGGAAAATTTGCACGCGCCAACGCTGGAGCGATTTCCAGCCGGTTGCGAGAGGACTTGTAGCATTCTTGTTCATGGTGTTCTGATCCCGTATGTGGTGCCAGACAGCGCAAAGTAATTGTTTTTGTTTTCGGTACAGAAAATCTGTCCACGCACACGACATCGATTAGATGGCAGTGAATGGCATCAGGCTTTAAGTTTTAAATTGCCACGGTCACTGACTGCTGCTCGGCATTGCCTAGCGATAAGTCACCGGATCCATGTTTTAAAAAAAGATCCCTGTCCAAAGGTGCTACCCATTGCACCTGTGCTCGAATTGACAAGAACCTTTAAAGGGGCGGTCAGCCTGTCGGCTGTTGCATGTCGACGTTCATCGCCACAAGACTGTCGGCGATGGCGCGCAGCAACTGGTGGACGATGTATTCGTCGATCTGGCCGATACAGCCAATACGGAAACTTTCGGCTACCGTCAGTTTGCCGGGGTAGATGATGAACTGACGGGCTTTGAGTTCATCGTAGAACCGTTTGAACTCAAAATTTGGATGTTCTGGACTGAAGAACGTGGTGATGATTGGCGACAGCCAACGGTCCTCAAGCAATGTTCTAAAGCCAAGTTCGCGCATGCCGGTGACGAGTACATCGCGATTGCGGGTGTAGCGCGCCAACCGGCCATGCACGCCGCCTTCGGCAGTGTGTTGCTCCAAGGCTTTATGGAACGCTACCACGCTGTGGGTCGGTGGCGTGAAACGCCATTGGCCAGTGCGCTCCATGTAAACCCACTGCTCGTAAAGGTCGAGGCTGAGTGAATTGGCGCGGCCTTTGGCGGCCTCGATCACGGAGCGACGGATGATAACGAAACCGAACCCCGGAATACCCTCGATGCATTTGTTGGCAGAAGACACCACCACGTCGAAAGGTATTTCATCGACCGTCAATGGCACAGCTCCGAAGGAGCTCATCGCATCGATGATCAGGCTCTTGCCATGCGCTTTCACCACATCGGCAATTTGGCGCAGCGGATTGAGAATGCCGGAACTGGTTTCGCAATGGACGAGGAAGACGTTGGTGACGTCCGGGTTATCCCTGAGCAGGGCGTCCACTTCCTCAGGCTGGGGCGGCAAGTAATCCCCTTTGTCCAGGGTGATAAACGCGCGACCCAGATACTCCAGGGTCTTGGTGGCGCGTTGGCCATAGGCGCCATTCATTAATACAAGCGCTTTGCCGTCTCGAGGGATGGCAGTGGCCAAAGCAGCCTCCACCGAATAGCTGCCGCTGCCTTGCAAAGGCACGCAGACGAAGCTGTCGTCCTTTATGCCTGCCATGCTGAGCAAGTTCTGGCGAACTTCAGCAGTGACTTGATTGAAGGAAACATCCCATGAACCCCAGTCGCGCAGCATCGCTTCCTTGGTGGCTTTGGACGTGGTCAACGGGCCTGGCGTCAGCAGGTAAGGTTCACCCAAGGCTGGCGTAGCCAGCGCTTGTGTGGTCGGGAATTCAGCTTTGGTCATGATCTTCTCCGGCGGTGTTGTTTTTGTAAGGAGTGATGCATGGGCCAATAAAAACACTCGCCTAGAAATAACTGAAATCGATTTATCACATGTCAATAACAAGCTGAGCTTATAAGTGAGCATGTTGGATCTCGCGCTCTATTATCGCGATTCCATGGTTATCGGGTTCAGATCGCCGCGCCCTGGGCGATCAAAGGCTACTGGGGCGGCGCGACGCATCCGTGTTGTAAACAAAAAAACCGCCCGGCCAATGGCCAGGCGGTTTTTAGTGGCAAGCGTAAATGTTTTCGCTGCGTGATGGAGGCGTTAGCCCTTGTCTGACTTGCCAGCCGCCGCGGCGAATTTCGCCAGACGCACATCCAGTCGACGGGGGCGCAGGTTGTGGTCCTCGGCGTGCTCCTTGCGGCGAATGGCGTTGCGCACCATCAGTGAGCCCAGGTAACGGATCGGCTCCGGTGGGAAATGGCCGAGTGGACCTTGCACCAGCGGCGAGCGTGTCCATGGGTTGTCCATCCCCAACACCAGCGATGAGAGGATTTTCCCTCCCATATGACACGGACCGACGCCGCTGCCGGAATAGCCGAAGCCATAAAAGATGTTGCCGCTAGCGCCCATGCGACCGAAGAACGGTAGCCCGGTGACGGAGCGATCGGACGGGCCATTCCAGGTGGCGGCGATGCCGACATCGGCAAAGTCCGGGAAGAACTCCGCAAGGGTGTTGCGCAACAATCCTTTGTAGGGCGAAGGCTGGTCGAATACGGGCAGGATGCGCCCGCCGTAAGCGAAGGTATTGCCACCTTTGCCGAGCATGATCCGGCCGTCCGGAGTGTTGTGGTAGTAATGCACGAAGATACGTGAGTCGAGCACGGTGACCCCGCTGGTCAGGCCTATGCGCTCGAGCAGGTCAGGTCGTGGCTCAGTAATAATCATGTCGCTGGAGACGATGGCTACCGACCGCGAGAACTGTGGAAAAGCACGGGCCATCCAGGCGTTCATCGCCAACACGACACGATCGCAGGTCACTTTCCCGTTCGGCGTGTTGACGATGGTGGGCAGCCCCTCTTCCAAACCGGTCATCGGCGAGCCTTCGTAGATGCGCACACCCAACTCCATTGCGACTCGACGCAGACCACGCACCAGCTTGCCCGGCTGCACACTGGCTGCCGCCGGCGAGAACCAGCCTTCAACGTGTCGGGTTGAACCCGCCATACGCTGTACGTCAGCTAGCGCGCATTTGGAGAAAGAGTTGATGCCATTGCGCTCCAGCGCGGCGATCACCCCGTCTGTCGAACCGACCTGAGCGCGGTTAGTCGCCGTGTAAAGCGTGCCATCGAGACGGTAATCGGCATCAACTGCGTACTTCTCGCAAAAGCTGCCGATGGCGTAAATACTCTGCTCCGATTCCTTGACCAGGCGTATTGCCTCCTCGACGCCGAACAAGCGTTCCAGGGTGAAGTACTTGGCCGACCAGGACAGTGCACAGCCGCCGTTGCGCCCACTGGCACCGGCACCGCAGATGTCGGCTTCGACGATGACCACGTCCAGCTCGGGATTCTGTTCTTTGAGCATGATCGCGGTCCACAAACCGGTGTAACCACCACCGACAATGCAGACATCGGCGCGGGTGTTCTGCCGCAGCGGCGGGCAGGGCGAGTCGGGTTGAGTTTTCAGGGCCTGATCGAGCCAGTAGGGGCGCATGAGGTCATCTCCGTTGGAGCGGTTTGAGGGCAGGGTTTCAGGAAGCAATCAGCCGCATGCGGCGACCACGATCATTTCCACGCGCCAACCGGGGTCGATCAAATCCGCCAGGGTGCAAGCTCGTGTGGGGGCATGGCCTTCGGGAAAGAACGCGTCCCAGACTTTGTTGAGCCCTGCATAGTCCTCGCGATGGGCGAGCAGGATACGCACCGAAAGCACCTGCTTGCGGCGGCTGCCGGCACTGAGCAATAGCTGCTCAATACCGGCGAGCACCTCGCGGGTCTGCTCCTCGATATCGCCCCTGAGGTCGCTGGCAACCTGGCCTCCGATGTAGAGGTGGTTGTCGTACCGGACCATGTCCGAGCGGCGTTTTAGGGCTGTGAAACGTTCGATTTCCATTAAGCATTCCCAGGTTGATAGGAGGGCGCAGTGTTCGAACACTGGTCGGGGCTTGTGAAAACCATGCTTGCAGTTCATCGTCTATAAATAAAATCGATTTAACGTATGCATGAATAAGCTGAACCTATGCTGAGGCTTCCCCGATGACGATTTCCCATACTCAACTCAAGGCGTTCCACGCTGTCGCTATCAACGGAAGTTTTACCCGCGCGGCAGAGCAGCTCTGCCTGTCTCAACCGGCGGTGTCCGACCAGGTTCGCAAGCTTGAGGATTACTACGGGGTGATGGTGTTCTACCGCGACAAGCGTCTGGTACGCCTGACTGAAGTGGGCGAGCGGTTGTTCGGCCTGACCCGGCGCTTGTTTGATATCAGTGTCGATGCCCACGACATGCTGATGGACTACCGCACCCTGTCCACGGGAACCTTGAACCTCGCCGTGGATGCGCCGGTGCATGTGCTGCCCTATGTCGCACGCTTTTGCAGTCGTTATCCCGGTATCGATGTGAAGATTGAAACCGCCAATACCGATGAAGTGTTGCAGCGGTTGTTCGGCCATCAGGCCGACATTGCTCTGCTGGGGCGCAATATCGAAGACGACCGACTGCTGTCGCTGCCCCTGCGTAGCGATCCGATGCTCGCGTTCGTCGCGCTTGACCATCCCTGGGCGCAACGCGAATCCATCAGCCTTGGCGATCTGCACGACACGCCGCTGGTCCTGCGCGAAAAAGGCTCAGTGACGCGCCTGTGCCTGGAGGAAGAGATGGCAACCGCGGGCTTGCGCATCCGCAAGGCGATCGAAGTGGAAGGCCGTGAAGCCGCGCGCGAAGCCGTGGCGATAGGTATGGGCGTAGGTGTTGTCTCGGCGACCGAGCTTGGCTTCGACTCGCGGCTTCGCGGGTTGCCTATCGTCGATAGTCAGCGACGCTTCACCGAGACACTGGTTTGCCTGCGCGCACAGAGTTCCCGGCGCATCCTGACGACCTTTTTTGAGATGGTTCGAGAGAGATTGGCTGAATGAAGTATGGGGTTCGATGTGGATGCTATCCGGCAGCGTCACCCTTTAAAAGATCAATGCTTTCGCGTTACATACCCGATCGATACGTAAAACGTTTCTGTTCTTGCGACCGCACTGGTTGCCAGCGATGAGGGGTTTAAATATCAGCCGCATGTCGACCGGGTGATGCGTGGGTTTGGCTTCCCCATCGGCCCCTTTGAACTGCGTGATATGGCCGGTGTGGATGTCGCCTGGCGCAACCGCCAGGGGCGTCTGTTGGAGCTGAGCGAGCGTGAGCAACGCTGCGATTGGGTCGATAAATTGTATGCGGCAGGACGGCATGGGCAAAAAACCGGGCTTGGGTTTTATTGCTATGCGCCGGGCAGCCGCCAGGCTGTGCCGGATTCATGGCTGGCGCAATTGTTGGAGCAGCATCGCCAGCAATGGAATATTGCGCCCCGTAGCATCTCTGATCAGGAAATCGAAGAACGCTGCCTGTTTGCGATGATCAACGAGGCTGCCTGGTTGCTCGACAACGATATTGTGGAGCACCCTGCTGATATCGATCTGGTATGGGTTCATGGCTACGGCTTCCCGCGTTACAAGGGCGGGTTGACCTACTATGCCGACCAGACAGGGCTCGGTTATGTGGCGAAGGCGCTTAAGCGCTACAACCCCGAGTCGGGCAGGGCGCTCTCGGCGTTCATGACTCAACGCAAGACCTTCCACGCTTATTGACGAGAAAGCCCCGGCCGCTGACCGAGCCCGCCGGGGCCATGTTGAGTCAGGCGTCCTTGATCGCGTCGAGGGCCGCATCAGTGTCGGCGCACCTCTCGGCAAACCCAAGCCACAAACGGCAATTGTCCGAATGGCGTGATGAGTTGTTCGGTAACTATTTTTTCGTGCGTGAATGGGAATTAGTGTTAATTGCGAATGGTTTTATATAGCATGCTCGCTTGGTTTTTGGCGGTTGCACCCTCTGTATTGGCCTATTCGTTAAGGTTTTCCTCTCCATGCGTCGAACCCTGTTTTCCATTTGTGTACTGCAAGCGTTGTCGTCTTCCTCGTGGGCTGAACAAACGGATGTAGCTCCCTCAACGCTTGAGCTGGACGCAACCGATGTTATCGGTACCGCGAATTACGAAAGGGCGGACGGCCCGGTGCAGGGTTATCGGGCGACGCGCTCGGCCAGCGCCACGCGTACCGACACGTCGATCCATGAAACCCCGCAATCGATCAGTGTGGTCTCGAAGGATGCAGTCGAGGATCTGGGCGCCACCCGTTTGCAGGAAGCGCTGGACTACGCCGGGGGCGTGGGGCGGGCGAACAATTTTGGTGGGCAGGGCCTGACCACGTTTACCGTTCGAGGCTTCACCACTGGCGAGTTTTATCGCAACGGTTTTCCGATCAACCGCGGCTACCCGAACATGCCGGATGCCAACACGATTGAGCGACTCGAAGTGCTGCGCGGCCCGGCCACCATGCTCTACGGTCGGGGTGATCCTGGCGGCACCTTCAACGTGGTTTCCAAACAGCCGTTGCCCGAGCGCACCGTCACCCTGGGCAGTCAACTCAACGATCAGGGCATGAAACGCGGCACGCTGGACGCTTCCGGCCCGCTCGACGAAGAAGGGCGCCTGGCCTATCGACTGAACGTAGTGGGCGAGGGCGGCGACACCTTCCGCGATCACGTCGAAACCGAACGCTACGGTATCACTCCGGTGCTGACGTGGCAGGCAACCGATGCGACCAAGCTCATTTTCGAAGGCGACTTCATGCGCAACAACGCGCCTCTGGATCGAGGCGTTACGCGTTACGCCAAACAGATTGGCACCGCCTCCCGCGACAGCTTTTTCGGCGAAAAAGACGTTGGCAAATTGCATAACGACAACAATATGGCGCAACTGCGTTTCGAACACATGCTCAACGACGACTGGACGCTGGGCGGCGGTTTCCAGTGGCTCGACGGATCGCTCAAGGGCAACGCGGTCGAGGCCAACGGTATTGCCGATGACGGCCGCACCTTGGGGCGCAACTTCAACTATCGCAAGCTGGAGTGGACCGATAAGGATACCCAACTCAATCTGACCGGCCATTTCGATACCGCTGGTTTGCAGCACACGTTGCTCACCGGTATCGAGTACGAAGATTACGATTACAAGTCGATCATTCAACGCTCCAGCGGTGCGGTCGGCGCGTACCCGATCGACATCTTCGATCCGGTGTACGGCCAGCCGCGTCCGGCACTCACCCGCACGCCGACTCACGACAAGGAAAACCTCAAGACGTATGCAGCGTTCGTGCAGGATCAGGTGGCATTGACCGACAAATTGAAGGTGCTGGCCGGGGCGCGTTTCGAACGCTTCGAACATGACTACGAAACCTTCGTGCCGGGCGGCAAGAGTTGGCAGGCCAGTGACAACGCGGTGACCCCGCGCATCGGCGTGACCTACGACCTGACCGAGACATTGGCGGTCTATGCCGACACTGCGCGCTCCTTTAAGCCCAACACCGGCGCAAGCCGCGAGGGCGGCGGGTTTGCGCCGGAGAAGGGCAAGTCTTACGAAATGGGTATCAAGTGGGAAGCGCTGGATCAGCAGTTGAGTGTTGACGCGGCCGTCTACCAGATCGAAAAACGTAACGTGTTGACCACCGACCCTGTTGATTCGACCTTCAGCGTTGCGGCCGGTGAGGTGCGCAGCCGTGGTTTCGACCTCAACGTTGCCGGCAACCTCACGCCCGAATGGCGCGTGATTGGCGGCTACGCCTATGTCGATGCCGAAGTGACCAAAGACAACGTGCTGCGCTCTGGCACGCGCCTGCTGAACATCCCGAAAAACAGCTTCAGCCTGTTGAATATGTATGAGTTCCAGGATGGCACCCTCAAGGGGTTGGGCTTGGGTACCGGGCTCAAGTACGTCGACGAGCGCGCCGGACAAACCGCCAACACCGCGTTTTCGATGGGCAGCTACACCGTTGTCGATTTGCTCAGCTTCTACAAGATCAATGACAAGGTGCGGCTCAATCTTGACGTGAAAAACCTGTTTGATCGTGACTATGAAGAAGGCGCATTCGGTAACGTCTATGCCTATCCGGGGGCGCCGCGAACAGTACAAGTTGGCATTTCCTACACCTTGTAGCGTGCAGTGCTGGTGCACGCCGAGTCTTCCGCGGTAACGCGGGAGGTGAGGCGATGTGCCCCAGCGGTAGAGTTCGTTCCGCCCGCATTGACGACAATTGCAGGTTAAGGCGTTTTAGGCCGTGCGCAAATTTGGAGTTGGATTCAATGGTGCTTGGGCAAGGTTGCGGAAACTGACGAAAAGATGCGGATATGGTCCAGAGAGGAAGGAGCAAAATTCCCAAACCCCAGAAACGACAAAGCCCTGATAAATCAGGGCTTTGTCGTATAAATATGGCGGAGGCGATGGGATTCGAACTCATGGACCTGTTACAGTCGACGGTTTTCAAGACCGTTGCCTTAAACCACTCGGCCACACCTCCGTTTGCGTTGCGGGCGCCATAATACCTGAATGAAACACACTGTCAAACTCTCTGCATGGCTTGTTACAGAGCGTCTGTTATGATCTTTGCGACTGAACGTTTCAAACCAACAGGAGTGTCGCCATGCGCGAACAGGATTACGCAGTTAATAACAGCGTGCAGGTTGAGCAGCTAGAGGTTAGCCGCGTCCTGCGCAACACATACGGCTTGCTCGCTCTCACCCTCGCATTCAGCGGCGTGATGGCGTTCGTTGCTCAGCAGATGCGTGTCGGCTACCCGAATATTTTCGTGGTGCTGATCGGCTTTTACGGGCTTTTCTTCCTCACCAACAAACTCCGTGACTCGGCCTGGGGCCTGGTGTCGGCATTTGCCCTGACCGGTTTCATGGGTTTTCTGCTTGGCCCGATCCTCAACCGCTACCTGGGCATGCAGGGCGGCGCTGAAGTTGTCAGTTCGGCATTCGCGATGACGGCGTTGGTGTTCGGTGGTCTGTCGGCTTACGTGCTGATCACCCGCAAGGACATGAGTTTCCTCGGTGGTTTCATCACCGCAGGCTTCTTTGTACTGCTGGGTGCGACGCTGGCGAGCTTCTTCTTCCAGATCAGCGGTCTGCAACTGGCGATCAGCGCAGGTTTCGTGCTGTTCTCCTCGGTCTGCATTCTGTTCCAGACCAGCGCCATCATTCACGGCGGCGAGCGTAACTACATCATGGCGACCATCAGCCTGTATGTATCGATCTACAACCTGTTCGTCAGCTTGTTGCAGCTGTTCGGCATCATGAGCCGCGATGATTAATCGCAGGCTCTAAGTAAAAAACCCGCTCAGGCGGGTTTTTTATCGCCCGGAATTCGGGCTCATTCCGTGATGATAATGCTGCCATCGGCCTGCTGGCGGTAGATGGTGTAGGGCAGGAGCAACGTATCGAGGGCGCCGGAAATGACTGCGTCGATAAGGACAATGGCCGGAGCACTGTCATGCACCTGTGCGTCCCGTCCTTTTTGCAGGGGAGCATAGAGCATGCAGAAATCGTAAGTCACGCCGCTGTAGATACGGGGAACGGCACCGCAGTAACTTTTGTACTCCTTGAGACTCTTCGAAGCCACTTCATCCCCGCGCACAACTGTTTGAACCGTGCCGCAGCCGGCGAGCAACAACGTCGCGAGTAAAACCACCTGAATTTTCATACCGCCAATCCTTAGCCGGAAAGCGGTCAATTTACGCGTTTCCAATCAAAACCGCACTCACGCCATCGGTGGCAAGCGGCGTTTGACCGGGGTCTTCTTGACGATGGCGGTGTTGGTCTCCGCGTGGGTGTTGAGGCGATCGAGCAGGGTGTCCAGTTGCTCCATCGAGCGCACATGCAAGCGGGCGATGAAGCAGTCATCGCCGGTGACTTTGTCGCACTCAGTGAATTCCGGGATGGCCTGAATCTGCCGTTCGACTTCCTGCAACTGGCCCGGCAACGGGCGGATCCGCACGATGGCCTGGAGTTGATAACCAAAGCACTTGGGGTCGATTTCGACGGTGTAACCTTTAAGCACACCACGCTCTTCGAGTCGCCGCAAACGCTCGGCAACGCTGGGCGAGGACAGGCCGCTGATCTGCGCCAGCGCCTTGAGCGAGCGGCGTGAATCTTCCATTAATGCGGTGATGAGCACTTGGTCGATGTCGTCGGTCATGGCAAATCCCCTGTTAGGCCGTTGACTGAATACGCCTTGATAAAAAAGGCAAAAACCGAGTTTAGCCTGCTTTTTGCGCTGGAGATGCCCTTGGACGGATTGGCATAATTTGGCCTCAATCACAGGAGTCTGATGATGGACAAAAACATACGTCGCGGTTCATTCGAAATGACCGCCGCCATGCTGATTTCCGGGACCATCGGTTGGTTCGTGCTGGTGTCCGGGCAGCCCGTGCTGGACGTGGTGTTCTGGCGGTGCGTGTTCGGCGCCGGCACGCTGTTGTTGATCTGCGCGGCATTCGGCTTCCTGCGTCCGGGCATTCTGACCCGCACCACCTTCCTGCTGGCAGTGCTCAGCGGGGTCGCGATTGTCGGCAACTGGGTGTTGTTGTTCGCCTCTTATTCCCGTGCCTCAATTGCCATCGGCACGGCGGTTTATAACGTTCAACCGTTCATGCTGGTCGGGTTGGCGGCGTTGTTTCTGGGCGAGAAGATCACCCTGCAAAAACTGTTCTGGCTGGGCATTTCGTTTCTCGGGATGCTGGCCATTGTCAGCGCTCATGGCGAGCAGGGCGCAGGTGGCAACGATTACCTGATGGGCATCGGTCTGGCCTTGGGGGCGGCGTTTCTGTATGCGATTGCAGCTCTGATTATCAAACACCTGACCGGCACACCACCGCATTTGATTGCCCTGATCCAGGTCAGCACCGGGGTGCTGCTGCTCGCGCCATTTGCGCACTTTTCAGCGTTGCCGCAAGCACCCAGCGCCTGGGCCAGCCTGGTGACGCTGGGCATCGTCCACACCGGCGTGATGTATGTGCTGCTGTACGGCGCGATTCAAAAACTGCCGACGGCATTGACCGGGGCGTTGTCTTTCATTTACCCGATTGCGGCGATTTTCGTTGACTGGTTTGCCTTCGGTCATCGCCTCGAACCGCTGCAGTGGGTCGGTGTTGCCGCGATTCTGCTGGCTGCCGCGGGCATGCAGCAGGGTTGGGGTTTGAAGTCTCGTCGGGCGGTCACACAATAAGACGGGCGTCAGATGTTCCAGCGCGGCGCGGTCTTCGCCAGTCGTTGGCGCATCTCGCCGATGTTCGAAGCGAACTGGCGTATCAATAATTGATGGCCGTCCAGCGGGTTGTAGACCGGTGTTTCAAGACTTGAATCAACCGGCAAATCGATGGGGCGACTGAGTCGCTGCGATGCACCGGTTTTCAGCGCCCGGGCCATGCCGATCAGCTGCACGCGAATCTGCCGGTGTTCGGCTTTGAAACTCGATTGCAGATGCGCCATGGCGTCGCGATCCTTGGAGTCCGGCCGGGTGTTACCAAGGATTTCCAAGGTGCTGACGCACATTCGCAAATGACGCTGAATCGCATCGAGTTCGGTCATGGAAATCTTCACTTCCTTGGACACCGACGGCATCAGCGAACGCAATTGCACCATCGACGCGTTCAGGCGATTCATCAGCTTCAGATGCTCGTCATCCGAGACGGACTGACCATCAATAATGCGTCCATAAATCGTCGCACAATCGCGCAGCGAGCTGGCCAGGTTGTAGCGCCAGGAAAAAACCGCATACGACGGCAGGGCGAAAGAAAAGGCCAGTGCCAGGGCCACGCCAATCAGAATGTCCACTGCGCGCCACAGTCCGTCGGAGATTAGGTTGTCGCCATGCCCGGCGACAATAAACACCGTGATCCCCGCCAGCAGCGCGGTGTAACCGCCCTTGCCGATGGCGTGATACGAGAAAAACCCGCACACCGCCGACATCACAAAATAGGTCAGCCAAGGCATCCCGAGCCAGGCCTGTTGCGCCACCAGCAGCAGGCCGATAGCGGCGCCGATCAACGTACCGATGGCACGCTCGGCGGCTTTTTTGCCGATGTTGCCGTGGTGCTGCAAACCGCCGATCACCACCAGCATCGTTACCGACGCCCACTCACCGTGGGGCAGGTTGATGCCGGTGGTCAGCATGATCGATGCCAACAAGCCGAGCGACACGCGGACCGCATGGATCAGCTTGGCGTAGCGATAGCGCCGATACGGGTCCAGCAACGGACGCAGTAACCGGCGCAGCAGCGGTGGCAGTCGATGGGCTCTGAACGTGTTCAGGCTCGGTGTCCTCAGAAGATGTAATCGGTGGTCAGGAAGCTCGAACTGCGTCCGCTGATGATCTCGCTGATGAGTTCCTTGTTGGTTTCCTGGAACTTGGTCGCGACCAGCGTCCTGATCGAAAATACCCGCAGCGCATCATGCACCGACAATGTGCCTTCGGCGGAGTTCTTGCGGCCGTTGAACGGGTAGGTGTCCGGGCCGCGCTGGCACTGGGCGTTGAGGTTGATCCGGCCGACCTGGTTGGCAAAGGTGTCCACCAGCCGACCGACCGCCACCGGGTTGGTGCCGAAGATACTCAACTGTTGGCCGAAGTCCGATTCCAGGACGTAGTCGATCACCGTATCGAGATGCCGGTAAGGCACGATCGGCACCACCGGGCCGAATTGTTCTTCCTGGTAGACGCGCATCTGCGGCGTCACCGGGAACAGCACCGCCGGGTAGAAGAACGACGCGCGCGCTTCACCGCCATTTGGATTGACTACGGTGGCGCCTTTGCTGACTGCATCCGCGACCAGCGAGTGCAGGTAATCGACCTTACTCGCTTCCGGCAGCGGCGTCAGCGCAACACCACTTTCCCATGGCATACCCGGTTTCAGAGTGGCCAGTTTGGCGTTGAATTTCTCGATGAACGACTCGACCACGTCTTCATGGACGAAAAGGATTTTCAGGGCGGTGCAACGCTGACCGTTGAACGACAGTGAGCCGGTCACCGCTTCGTTGACGGCGTTGTCCAGATCAACCTCCGGCAACACGATGCCCGGGTTCTTCGCGTCCAGGCCCAGTGCCGCGCGCAAGCGGTGAGGTTTGGGGTGGAGTTTTTTCAGGTCGCTGGCGGCTTTATTGGTGCCGATAAACGCAAAGATATCGATCTTGCCGCTGGCCATCAGTGCGCTGACGGTCTCGCGGCCGCTGCCGTAGATCACATTGATCACCCCGGCCGGGAAACTGTCGCGAAAGGCTTCCAGCAGCGGCCGAATCAAAAGCACACCCAGCTTGGCCGGTTTGAACACCACAGTGTTGCCCATGATCAGCGCCGGAATCAGCGTGGTGAAGGTTTCGTTCAGCGGGTAGTTGTAAGGCCCCATGCACAAGGCGACGCCCATCGGTACGCGGCGAATCTGCCCCAGGGTGTCCTGTTCCAGCTCGAAGCGGCTGGAGCGACGGTCGAGTTCCTTGAGGGCATTGATGGTGTCGACGATGTAATCGCAGGTGCGGTCGAACTCTTTCTCCGAGTCCTTGAGGTTCTTGCCGATCTCCCACATCAGCAGCTTGACCACCGCCTCACGCTGTTCGCGCATGCGGCCCAGAAACGTTTCGACGTGCTGGATGCGTTCGGCCACGCGCATGGTCGGCCACAAACCCTGGCCCCGGTCATAGGCGCGGACGGCGGCGTCGAGCGCGGTCAATGCGGTTTCTGCATCGAGCAGCGGCGTGCTGCCGAGGATCACTTGTTCATCGCCATTTTCGCCGGTCAGGTACACCGGGCTGCGGACTTGGGCGAGGGGGCCGGACCAGGTTTTCAGTTCGCCGTCGACCAGGTATTCACGCTGCTCGGTCTGACCGTCGAGGCGGTATTTTTCCGGGATGTCGCTTGAGTCGGGAAACAGGTTGCCAAGGATATGTGCTGTGGTCATGTCGCTACCCCGTCTGGATTGGGTGATGAACTGATGAATCGTTTTAGCAGACCTCGGCCTCGCTTGTCATGACTCATCTCATCGTTCGGCGGTTCAGGGTTTTCGATCGTGGAATGGCCGGCACCGTCGGTCATGGCCCAGATGCCCCTCTGGTTGGCCCCCAGAGGGGGGACCTCACGAGAGGACGGCCATGCGGGCCATTCGAGTCTCTGAAAAGCCTAGCCTTTGTTTGGTGTTGATGGGCGGCGTCTTGCCGGCGCTGCTCAGCGGTGTTAACGATAAGCCCCAGCGCGTTTCGCAATCAGAGCCCAGCGCGATTTCGCCGTGTGGGGAAGGATGCCAAAGCCACACAAACCCTCGTGCTCCGGTTAAACTCCGTGCTCTTTTTCAAGGAGTTCATATGAGTTACTACCAGCCGGGCATTCTCGCCACCCCCGTTCCGCCTCAAGCCCGCCATATGTTCTTCGCCCTCGAATCCGCCGAAGCATTGCCGGCCGCGCTCGACAACTTGATGCAACTGGTGGACGGAAAATCGGCGGTGGTCGGCTTCGGTGAATCCCTGGTCAAGGCGCTGCATGCACAGATCGATGGCCTGCGACCGTTTCCGGCGCTGACCGGCGTTGGCGTCGACAACCCGTCGACCCAACACGCGCTCTGGTGCTGGCTACACGGCGTCGACCGCGGTGAACTGCTCAATCGCAGCAACGCCATCGAAGCCGCGCTGGCACCGGCCCTGCGCCTGGTGCAGATGAACGAAACTTTCCGCCACATGACCGGCCACGACCTGACCGGCTACGAAGACGGCACCGAGAACCCGCACGACGAAGCCGCCGTGGCCGCCGCGTTGTTGGGCGAGGGCGCGGAAGGACTGGTCGGTGGCAGCTTCGCCGCGATCCAGCAGTGGCAGCATGATCTGAAAGGCTTCCACGCGATGCCGTCCCAGGAAAAAGACAACATCATGGGCCGTCGCTTGAGCGATAACGAAGAACTCGATGACGCGCCGATTTCCGCCCACGTCAAACGCACCGCCCAGGAAAGCTTCGCCCCTGAGGCGTTCGTGGTCCGTCGCTCGATGCCGTGGATCGAAGGGGACCGCGCCGGCCTGATGTTTCTGGCGTTCGGTTTTTCCCTCGACGCCTTCGAAGCCCAACTGCGGCGCATGAGCGGACTGGAAGACGGCATTACCGACGGTTTGTATCGCATCAGCCGCCCGATCACCGGCGGCTACTACTGGTGCCCGCCGCTCAAGGACGGCCATCTGGACCTGCGCGCGTTGCGCATCGGCTAAGGATAAGGAGAGAACATGGACGTAGTGCGCTGGGGCATGATCGGTTGTGGCAGTGTCGCTGAGCGCAAGAGCGGGCCGGCCTTTTACAAGGCCCCCGGTTCGGCACTGGTGGCGGTGATGGGGCGGCGGCTGGACGCGGTGACCGACTACGCCGCACGTCACGGCATCGCCCGGGTTTACACCGATGCGCAAGCGCTGATCAATGATCCTGAGGTGGACGCGGTGTACATCGCCACGCCACCCGACAGTCACCACGCCTATAGCTTGCAGGTCGCCGCAGCCGGCAAACATTGCTGCGTCGAAAAACCGATGTCGCTGAATGCCGGGCAAAGCCGCGAGATGCAAAAGGTCTTTGCCGACGCCGGACTGCACCTGTTCGTTTCCTATTACCGACGTTCGCTGCCGCGCTTTGCGCAAGTGCGGCAGTGGCTGGAGGAGGGGCGGATCGGCGAGGTGCGGCATCTGTCCTGGACGCTGACCAAGGCGCCTTCTCCGAACGATCTGGGTGGCGCCGACAATTGGCGCACCGACCCGCTGATTGCCGGCGGCGGCTACTTCGCCGACCTGGCCAGTCATGGCTTCGATCTGTTTCAGTATTTGCTCGGGGATATCGTCGAAGTCGCCGGTTTTACCGCGCGGCAGGCCGGTTTGTATGCCGCCGAAGACGCCGTCAGCGCCAGTTGGCGGTTTGCTTCGGGTGCCCTGGGCATGGGCTGCTGGAATTTCGTCGCCGACCGCCGCGAAGATCAGGTAGAACTGATCGGCAGCCAGGGCCGGATCAGTTTTTCGGTGTTCGATGAGCACCCGGTGCGACTTGAGGCGGATGAAAATCTCAGCCTGCACATCGACCATCACGAGCACATCCAGTGGCATCACGTGCTGGGCATGAACGCGCATATCCGGGGCGAAGCGCAGCATCCGGCGATGGCCGAACACGCGCTGAAAACCGACTGGGTGATGGACCAGATCCTCAAGCGCACCTGAAATTTAAGCTTCAATGCAATCCTGTGGGGGTCAGAAGGATTTGCTCAGGCTTGCTACTACGGTCGCGGTGCAGACATCTCCATAACCCCAATTACTGACGCACTGGCTTTTCGACAGGTCAGTATCGATGTAACTCAAACCCAGCATTACACCGGCCAGTTCGTGGGACAGTTTGACCTCCCATTCGCGGTACGAGTCTTCGGCCTGGCCTGACATCGAGTAAAGGTGCGGGTCCTTGAAATCCATGTTGCCGTATCGCAGTTTCAGACCGGTGTCGTAAGGCAACTCGGTTTCGTAGCCCACGTAGCTGTACAGCGAGCTCTGCTTGCTGTCGATGCCTGGCGCATCCGCGGAATAATAGGCCGCCAGCTTCACGCCATAAGCGCTGAGGATTGCGTAGGTCTCACCCTGGTTAAACTGACTCTCCCTGGGGTAAGCGTATTTGAGATAGCCAAGGTCCAGGCTGACCGTATCGGTCGCTTGCCAGAGCCAACCGGCGTAGTAATCGACTTCCTGCCGGGTCTTCAGACCGCCGCCGAAATCGACGTTTGAACTCCATGCGCCGAGGTACAGCCCGCTGCTGTGGGCCAAGGTCAAACCGGCCTGCACCGCAGGATCATTCTGGGTTTGCGAAATGCCACGGGTGCGGTAGTCGCTGGCCAGGGTCAGGTCGACCAGTAGGGCGAAATCGTCATTCAAGGGCAGCGCCTGACTGCTCAAGGGAAGAAGGCCCAAGGAACCGAGGGCGAACAGGGTGAAAGCTTTCATGAGGTGCGTCCCGTTATTGTGATTGTTATGGGCAGATTTTTTACGGCAAGGCTGCGCCGAACCCCGGCGACAAACGCGGGGGGCGGGCAGTGGTTTCAGATGATTTTTCTTACAGCGTCGGTGCGTAGACTTCGCGACCGGCGAACCAGGTTTGCAGCACCTGGGTGTCATGCAGGGCTTTGTTGTCGACGCTGAACACGTCGCGGTCCAGCACGATGAAGTCGGCTTGCTTGCCGGGGCTCAACGAACCGATCTGCTTCTCCAGGCCGATGGTGCGCGCAGCGTTCAGGGTGTAGGCATACAACATCGTTTCGCGATCGATGCGCTCATCGGCGTTCAGCACGCCCAGCGGGCCTTCTCGGGAGATGGCCTGGGCCATGGCGTTCCATGGGTTGGGAGAAGACACCGCCCAGTCACTGGCGCCGGCGATGGTCGCGCCCTGTTTGAGCAAGGAGTGCGCCGGGTATTGGTAACGGAAAGCGAGCGCACTGACATACGGCTTGATCATGTCCAGGGTGTACTCGTCGGCGCTGGCCCACAGCAGTTGCATCGAGGCGATGACGTTGAGCGGTTTGAACCGCGCGAACTCTTTCGGGTTGACCATTTGCAGGTGGGTGATCGAGTGGGTCACGCCGCTCTGGCGGTCCTTGCGCGCCTGGGCGATGCCGTTCAGCGATTCACGCACTGCGCGGTCGCCGATGGCATGGATGTGCACCAGCCAGCCGCGCTGATCGATGGCACTGACCAATTCGCCAAAGTGCTTCGGATCGATCAGCAGTTCACCCTGTTTGTGCGAGTTGCTGTACGGATCGATCATCGCCGCGCTCTGCGCCGGGTATTCGATCACGCCGTCGGCGAAGATCTTGACCCCGGGCAAGGTCAGGTTCGGGATGCCCTGGAATTGCTGGCGGACCTTGTCCAGGGTGTCGAGATCGGCCGGCACGCTTTTCGGATTGGCCACCAGCAGTGCGGCGACGTGGGCGCTCATGCCGCCGCTTTCGGCCAGCGCTTTGTACACCGGCAGCACGCCGACGGTGTTCTCCGTGGGTTTGAGCGCGAACACGGGTTCGCCGGGTGCGGCGTTGGCGGCGGGGTCCATCCACGCGGTGATGCCCAGGCTGTTGTTGTAGCGCACGGCGGATTGCGCGGCTTTCAACATGTCGGCGGGGCTCGGCACCGGCATCTTCGAGGCGACGCGATCCCAGCCGGCGTCCACCAGAAAACCGTTGGGGCTGCCATCGGCGAGTTTGCCGATCGTGTCTTTCTCGGCGTCCGGCAATGACTTGAGCAGCGCCGCATCAATCCCGGCGCGTTCGAGCATCACGTTGTTGGCCCACGCGGTGTGGTGATCGCTGCCGGTGAACACCACGGGCACCTTGGCCCACTCGCCAGCGTTGAATTTCTGGCCAAAAGCTTCGGCCTGGGCCCAATAAGCCGAACTCATGCCGGCCACGCCCAGCACATCGCCATGCCTGGCCTTGCCGTCATTGCGCCAGGCTTTCAGGCGTTTTTCCAGTTCGTCGAGGTCGACCACCTCGTCTTCCATATTGGCCGAGGTCATTTCCAGACCGCCGAATATGGCGTGGGAATGACTGTCGATCAGACCGGGCATCAGGGCTTTTCCGCCGAGGTCGACGACTTTGGTGCCCGACGCTATCAGGGCCTTGATCTGCGCATCGCTGCCCACTTGCAGCACTTTGCCGTCCTGCACCGCCAACGCCTGCACCTTCGGTTGCGCGCGGTCGGCGGTGAAAATCTTGCCATTGAACAGCACCAGATCGGCCGCTGCCATGGCTTCCATCGAGGCAAAACTGACGGCGGCCATCAATAGATTCGGAATGAATCTTTTCATTGAATGTTTCCTTGTTATTGCGTCTGATGGCCAGATTAGTGGCTTGTCACGGCCAGCAGAACGCCTCGCTCACGAAAAACGTTTTTGCCTGAATGGAAAAAGAATGGACAAGTTGGGTGCATTGAAAATGTTCGTGGTCACGGCGCAACTCGGCAGTTTCAGCCGCGCCGCCGAGCAACTGGGCAAGACCCCGTCGGCCCTGACCAAAGCGGTCAATCACCTCGAAGCGGAGCTCGGCGCCCGCTTGTTCGAACGCAGCACCCGACGGATTTTGCTGACCGAATCGGGTCGTCTTTATCTGGAAACCGCGCGCCAGGTGTTGCAGCGGCTGGAGGAGGCCGGCGAGGAAATCGAGCAGTTGCAGCATGGCCTGCGCGGCAACCTGAAAATCACCGCGCCGCTGGCGTATGGGCAGGCTTTTCTCGATCAGGTGTGCGGCGGCTTTCTGGAGCAATACCCGCAGATCAACCTGCAAGTGGACCTGTGCGATGAGTTCGTCAACCTGTTGGAAAGCGGCTACGACCTGGCGTTGCGCGAGGGGCATGACGATTTGCCGGGGTTGATTGCTCGCGTCGTCGGCAGCAATCGGCTGGCGTTATGCGCCAGCCCTGAATATCTGGCGCGCAAGGGGTTGCCGGTCACGCCGGACACCCTCGATGACCACGAATGGCTGCTCTACCGTCATCCGCTGCTCAGCCGCGAATTCTGGTGGGCCGAGCGCGACGGGCAACGATTGAGCCTGGCGCAACCGCAATCACCACGATTGCGCAGTGACAACTACGACCTGCTGCTGGCCAACGCACTGGCCGGACGCGGTTTGCTGCACACGCCGTTGTGGAGTGCCGCGGCGTACATCGCCGATGGGCGGCTGGTGCGGGTAATGGCCGATTACGACATCGATCCCGACAGTTTTGGCTCCTACATCCTGGCGGTGTACCCCAGTCATCGGCGGGCAACCGCCAAAGTGCTGGCCTTCATCGATTACATCGCAGGGTTTCTGGCGTCGCGTGGCTTGAGCTGACTGGCGGTCCTTGCCAGGAAAATGCCGAAAGAGTACAAATGTACTCCATGACGACTTTAACTCCCCGCCGTACCGCCATCCTGACCTTTATCCGTGATCGAATCGCGGAGCACGGTCAATCCCCAAGCCTCGCTGAAATCAGCGAGGCATTTGGTTTCGCCTCTCGCAGCGTGGCGCGCAAGCATGTGCTGGCGCTGACCGAGGCCGGTTTTATCGAGGTCAACCCGCATCAGGCCCGGGGCATTCGTTTGCTCGGGCAACCGGCGCGGCCCGAATTGCTGGACATCCCGGTACTCGGGCGGGTCGCGGCGGGTGCGCCGATCGGTGCCGATGCCGAAGTGCACAGCCGCTTGCTGCTCGACCCGTCGATCTTCTCGCGAGTGCCGGACTACATGCTGCGGGTCCAGGGCGACTCGATGATCGAGGACGGTATTCTCGACGGCGACCTGGTGGGCGTACACCGCAATCCCGAAGCGCTCAACGGCCAGATCGTCGTGGCGCGGCTCGACGGCGAAGTCACCATCAAGCGTTTCGAGCGGGTCGGCGATGTTGTCCGGTTGTTGCCACGCAACCCGGCCTATAAGCCGATCATCGTCGAGGCCAATCAGGACCTGGCCATCGAAGGCGTGTTCTGCGGTCTGGTGAGGCAAGGGTGATGGGCGCCGTCGTTGCGTTGGATACGCTGTTCAATGGCGGCCAGGTCTGGAAGGGCCGGCCTGCGCCACCATCTGTCAGCCCGCAACCGACCGGGCATGCCGCACTGGACGCGGCGTTGCCCACCGGCGGCTGGCCGGAGGCGGCGCTGACCGAAATCCTCCTGGCCGGGCAGGGCGTTGGCGAGTTGCAACTGGTGTGGCCGGCCCTGGCGCGGCTGTCGGCGGCGGGCGAGCGCATTGTGCTGGTGGCGCCGCCTTACGTGCCGTATCCCCAGGCCTGGCAGAACGCCGGGGTCGATCTGCGCCAGTTGTCGATCATCCAGGCCAGCGAGCGCGATGCGCTGTGGGCAGCGGAACAATGCCTGCGTTCGGGCAGTTGCGGCGCGGTGCTGTGCTGGCCGCACAAGGCCGATGACCGGGCGCTGCGACGCTTGCAGGTGGCGGCCGAAACCGGCTCGACCCTGGCGTTCGCCTATCGCTCGATCAACGAAGCCATCAACCCTTCGCCTGCGGCGCTGCGCATCGCCATCGATGCCCGGCCTGCACAGTTGCGTGTGCTCAAGTGCCGGGGCGGGTTGGCGCGTTCGGCGCCGATTGCCTTTCCCGTGGGGCATTGAGGTTGCCATGCGCTGGGTGTGCATTCTCTTCCCGCAATTGGCGCTGGACGCGGTACTGCGTCAGCGCCCCGATCCCGATGAACCGTTGGCGCTGCTGACGGGCCCGGCACAGCGCCGGGTGTTGCAAGCGGTCAACGCTCCGGCGCGGGCGCTGGGTTTGCGCCCGGGGCAGTCGATGACCGCCGCCCAGGCCTTGAGCAAAGGTTTTGTCACGGCCGAATACGATGTCGCCGAGATCGAGCACTGGCAACAGTTCCTGGCGGCGTGGGCCTATCGGTTCAGCTCTCAGGTTAGCGTGCATTACCCGCGTGCCGTGGTGTTTGAAATCGAATCCAGCCTGGGGTTGTTCGGGCCGTGGCCGCAGTTCGAGGCGCGGTTGCGTGCCGAGCTCGGCGAACTGGGCTTTCGGCATCGGATCGTCGCCGCGCCCAACCCGGTGGCTGCGCGGGTGTTGGCCAATATGTATGACGGCCTGGTGGTGCCGGACGATCAAGCCTTGCGCTATCACCTGGGGCAATTGCCGGTTGACCGGATCGCCCTGGAACCGGCGGTGGCCACGGCGTTGTCGCGCATGGGGTTGCGCACCTTGAGCCAGGTTCAGGCGTTGCCGCGCAACAGCCTGGCGCGACGTTTCGAGGCCCAAGTGCTCAAGCACCTGGATGCGCTGTTCGGCGAGCGGCGGCTGGCGCTGGCGTTCTACCTGCCGCCGGACCGGTTTGATGTGCGCATCGAGCTCAACTTCGATGTGCAATCCCATCAGGCGTTGTTGTTTCCATTGCGTCGCTTGACCGGCGATCTGTCGGCCTTCCTTTGTGGCCGGGACAGTGGCGTGCAGCGTTTCGACCTGCATCTGGAACACGCCGGCTTGCCGGACACGCTGATCAAGGTCGGCCTGCTCAGCGCCGAGCGCGATCCGGCGATGCTCTTCGAACTGGCCCGGGGACGGCTGGAACAGGTGCAGGTCGAGGCCCCGGTGCGCGGTTTTCGGCTGCGCGCCGAAGACCTGCCGAGCTTCGTCCCGCAACGTCAGGAACTGTTCGACGACCGTCCGCAGCAGTCCTTGCCCTGGGAGCAACTGCGCGAACGCTTGCGTGCACGGCTCGGGGATGACGCGGTGCATGGCTTGCGTTTCCAGGCCGATCACCGGCCAGAGTGCGCGTGGCAGGCGCGGGCCGACAAACAACTGTGTGCGGGATTGGCGGGGGTGCAGCGTCCGGGCTGGTTGCTGACCGAGCCGCAAGCCGTACACGAAGGCTCGACGCGGATCCTCATGGGGCCGGAGCGCATCGAGTCCGGCTGGTGGGACGGCGACGACGTGCGCCGCGATTACTACCTGATCGAAACCCGTTCCGGCCAGCAGGGCTGGGCCTACCGTGCGGTGGGTGAGGGTGGCCCGCTGTGGCTGCAAGGCTGGTTCGCATGAGCGTCGAGTATGCGGAGCTGCACTGCCTGTCGAACTTCAGTTTCCAGCGCGGTGCTTCCAGTGCCCTGGAATTGTTTCAGCGGGCGAAAAAACACGGCTATCAAGCGCTGGCGATCACCGATGAATGCACCCTGGCCGGTATCGTCCGCGCCTGGCAAGCGGCCAAATCCGTGGAGCTGCCGCTGATTATCGGCAGTGAAGTGCGCATCGAGAACGGTCCGAAGCTGGTGCTGCTGGTGGAAAACCTTGAGGGTTACCAGACCCTGTGTCGGTTGATCACCCGGGCGCGGCGCCGCACGGAGAAAGGCCAGTATCAAGTGCTGCGTGAGGACTTCAGTGAACCGATGCCGGGGTTGCTGGCGCTGTGGGTGCCGGACACGGTCGATGATTTTGCCAGCGGTCATTGGCTCAAACAGACGTTCACCGATGGCCTGTGGCTGGCGGTGCAGTTGCATCGCGGGCAGGACGACACCCGGCGACTGGACGCGCTGTTGACCCTGGCGCGGGAACTGCGGATTCCTGCGGTGGCCAGCGGCGATGTGCACATGCACACCCGTGGACGGCGCGCCTTGCAGGACACCATGACCGCGATCCGTCATCACCTGCCGGTGGCCGAGGCCGGGTTGCGGCTGCATCCGAACGGCGAGCGGCATGTACGCAGCCTCGATGCCCTGCAATCGATCTACCCGCAAGCACTGCTCGATGAAACGCTGACCATTGCCCGGCGTTGCACCTTCGACCTCGGCCAGTTGCGTTACCAGTATCCCCGCGAGCTGGTGCCGCAAGGCCAGACGGCCACGTCCTGGCTGCGGCATCTGACCGAAGAGGGGATCGCGTGGCGCTGGCCGGACGGTCCGCAAGCCAAGGTGCTGGTGCAGATCGACAAGGAGCTGGAGCTGATCGCCGAGCTGGGCTATGAAAGCTACTTCCTCACGGTGCACGACATTGTGCGGTTTGCCCGTGAACAAAAAATCCTCTGTCAGGGCCGGGGTTCTGCCGCGAACTCGGCGGTGTGTTTTGCCTTGGGCATCACGGAAATCGACCCGGACCGCACCACTCTGTTGTTCGAACGCTTTCTCTCCAAAGAGCGCAATGAACCACCGGACATCGACGTCGATTTCGAACACGAGCGCCGCGAGGAGGTCTTGCAGTACGTGTTCCAGCGTTATGGCCGGACCCGCGCCGCGCTCACGGCAGTGGTCAGCACCTATCACGCGGCCGGCGCGGTGCGCGATGTGGCCAAGGCCCTGGGTTTGCCACCGGATCAGATCAACGCCCTGGCCGATTGCTGCGGCCACTGGAGCGATGCAACGCCGCCCGTGGAGCGCCTGCTTGAAGGCGGTTTCGACCCCGAGAGCCCGGTGCTGCGCCGGGTGCTGAGTTTGACTCAGCAACTGATCGGTTTCCCCCGGCATCTGTCCCAACACCCCGGCGGTTTCGTGATTTCCGAGCAGCCACTGGACAGCCTGGTGCCGGTGGAAAACGCTGCCATGGCCGAGCGCACCATCATTCAGTGGGACAAGGACGATCTCGATGCAGTGGGGCTGCTCAAGGTGGATATTCTGGCCTTGGGCATGCTCAGTGCGATCCGCCGCTGTTTTGATCTGCTGCGTCGTCATCGCCATCTGGACTTGAGCCTGGCGACGATCCCCGCCGAAGATGTCCAAACCTACGACATGATCGGCCGTGCCGACACCATCGGCGTGTTCCAGATCGAATCCCGGGCACAGATGTCGATGCTGCCGAGGCTCAAGCCCCGGACCTTCTATGACCTGGTGATCGAAGTGGCAATCGTCCGTCCGGGGCCGATCCAGGGCGGGATGGTGCATCCATACCTGCGACGGCGAAACAAGGAGGAACCCGAGGTTTACCCGTCCCCGGCGCTGGAAGTCGTGCTCAAACGCACCTTGGGCGTGCCGCTGTTTCAGGAACAGGTGATGCAGATTGCGATTGTCGCCGCCGACTACAGCCCCGGCGAGGCTGATCAGTTGCGTCGCTCCATGGCCGCCTGGAAACGCCATGGCGGACTGGAACCGCACAAGGATCGGCTGGCCGCCGGGATGAAGAAAAACGGCTATACGGCCGAGTTCGCCGCGCAGATCTTCGAACAGATCAAAGGCTTCGGCAGTTATGGTTTTCCAGAGTCCCACGCCGCCAGTTTCGCCTTGTTGACCTACGCCAGTTGCTGGTTGAAATGCCATGAACCGGCGGCCTTCGCCTGTGCGCTGATCAATAGTTGGCCCATGGGTTTCTACAGCCCGGACCAGATTCTGCAGGACGCGCGCCGACATCATTTGCAGATTCGCCCGGTGGACGTGCGCGCCAGTGACTGGGATTGCAGCCTCGAACCGATCACCGGCGCGCAGCCGGCGATTCGCATGGGGCTGCGGATGATCAAGGGCTTTCGCGAGGACGATGCCCGGCGCATCGAAGCGGCGAGGGCAAAGGGTGTATTTGTCGACATCGCCGACCTGGGCGAGCGCGCGCGACTCGATGCCCGTGCCCAGGAGCAACTGGCCGATGCCGGTGCGTTGCGGGGCCTGGCCGGCGATCGTCATCGGGCGCGCTGGGAAGTGGCGGGGGTGCAGAAGCAACTCGGTTTGTTTGCCGGCCTGCCGAGTCAGGAAGAACCTGCGATCTATCTGCCCAAACCCACAGTGGGCGAGGACCTGCTGGCCGACTACAACAGTGTCGGCACCACCCTGGGTCCGCATCCATTGGCGTTGTTGCGTGGTGAGTTGAAAGCCCGACGTTGCCGCAGTTCGAAAGAGCTGATGGAGGTCGAGCACGGGCGCCCGGTCAGCGTCGCCGGGCTGGTCACCGGCCGGCAACGGCCGGGCACGGCCAGTGGCGTGACCTTCGTCACCCTCGAAGACGAATTCGGCAACATCAACGTCATCGTCTGGCGCGACCTGGCTGATCGGCAGCGAAAAGTGCTGGTCGGCTCGCAGTTGCTCAAGGTCGATGGCCGCTGGGAAAAGGAAGGCGAGGTGCGCCACCTGATTGCCGGACGCTTGAGCGACCTGAGCCCCTTGCTGGATGGCATCAGCGTGCGCAGCCGCGATTTCCACTGATCCCAACCACTGATCGCGACAGCCAATGCATTGGCGCCAATAAAAAATTAAACACTGTTATCAGTGATGGCACTTTGGCATAATGCCGGCCGCCGACGTCCCGCACGTCGATTATCGATTTGATTCCCCCTCGCTTTTTCGCCGCTGCAACCCGCAGCGGTTGGCTATTGCCGTGCCGGGATAAACCGTTTTTTCAGAAGGAATGCACAGTGAGAATGATCTCTCGGATGTTGGTATCGGCGGCAGCGATTGCCCTTTTGGGCAGCATGGCCGGTTGCGCCACGGAAAGCTCGCGCGCCTTGCCAGTCGCAAAAGTCGAAAGCGCCAGCGTGGCGTATGCCGGTGTTCGTGTGCCCATGGCGGTCGGCAAGTTCGACAACCGTTCAAGCTACATGCGCGGCATCTTCTCCGACGGCGTGGATCGCCTCGGCGGTCAGGCCAAGACCATCCTGATCACTCACTTGCAGCAAACCAACCGCTTCAGCGTGCTGGACCGCGACAACATGGGCGAGATCCAGCAGGAAGCCGCGATCAAGGGCCAGTCCCAGCGCCTCAAGGGTGCTGACTTTGTGGTCACCGGTGATGTCACCGAGTTCGGCCGCAAAGAAACCGGCGACCACCAACTGTTCGGCATTCTCGGTCGCGCCAAGACCCAGGTGGCCTACGCCAAGGTCAACCTGAACATCGTCAATATCAGCACCTCCGAAGTGGTTTATTCGACTCAGGGCGCGGGCGAGTACGCCTTGTCCAACCGTGAAGTCATCGGCTTCGGCGGCACCGCTGCCTACGATTCGACCCTCAACGGCAAGGTGCTCGACCTGGCCATGCGCGAGGCGATCAATCGCCTGGTAGACGGGATGAACGCCGGGGCATGGAAACCGGGTAACTGATCAAGGTTGATGACAAGGAGCGGTAAAAGCATGTTCAAGACGTATGTGTCGTGGGCGCTGATGGCGTCGACATTGCTGGTCAGCGGCCTGTTGGCCGGTTGCGCTGGCCCGAAAACCCTTTACCAGTGGGAAAGCTACCAGCCGGAAGTTTACGAGTACTTCAAGGGTGAAGAACCCAAGGAAGCCCAGGCCGAAGCGCTGGAACGCGACCTGCAGAAGATCAAGTCCACCGGCAAGACGCCGCCGCCTGGCTATCACGCGCACCTCGGTCTGTTGTACCTGAGCATGGGCAAGGACGATCAGATGGTGCAGCAGTTCAGGACTGAGAAAACCCTGTTTCCCGAGTCGACGCCGTACATGGATTTTCTGCTTAAAAACGCCAAGACCGGAGACACCCAATGATCGCGCGTTCATTGAAACTGATGGCCGGGTTGCTGGCGCTGGCTGTGCTCGGTGGCTGCGTCAGCCCCAAGACCGTGGACTATTCGGCGTACAAGCAAGCCCGTCCGAAAACCATTCTGGTGCTGCCGCCGCTGAACAACTCGCCGGACGTCAAGGCGTCCTACAGCATGTTGTCGCAGGTCACGTACCCGTTGGCAGAAGCCGGTTACTACGTGCTGCCGATCACCCTGGTCGATGAGACATTCCGCCAGAATGGCCTGACCACACCGGCGGACATTCACCAGGCCCCGGCCAACAAGCTGCAGGAAATTTTCGGTGCCGATGCGGCGTTGTACATCACCGTGACGGACTACGGTACGCGCTACATGATCATCAGCAGCGAAACCGTGGTGACCGCCACCGCGAAACTGGTCGACCTCAAGAGCGGCACCACCCTGTGGACCGGCTCGGCCCGGGCTTCGAGCGAAGAGGGCGGCAACAACGGTGGCGGCGGCTTGGTTGGCATGCTGATTACGGCAGCGGTCAAGCAAGTGATCAACAGCGCCACCGACGCCGGTCACCCGATTGCCGGTGTGGCCAGTGCGCGCCTGCTGTCGGCCGGTCAACCGGCGGGCTTGCTGTACGGACCGCGTTCGCCGAAATACGGTACTGATTGAACCCAGTGAGATCGTTCCCACGCTGCGTGGGAACGATCAGTTAAGGGACGATCATTTGGTGGCAGGCCAAAACCGCTCCCCACCCCCCGGCGCATCCGTCCACGCCTGCAACGACCGCGTCGGTAAATCGAAATAATCCCGGGTCCGTGCATAGCCATGCCCACCCATGCGCCCGATCGCATCCAGCCCCAGCTGATCGATGTACAAGGTTTTCGGGTCGATCAATTCGTCCCGCACATGCGCCATCAACACTTCCCCGAAGATAATTTCCCGCGACTGCCCGATGGACAGCGCCATCATCCGCCGACACTCCAACGCCACCGGCGCCTCGCCGATGCGCGGGCATTTGACCGTGGTGCCGGCAATCGCCGTCAGCCCCGCAGCCGTCAACTCATCGAAGCCGGGCGCGAAGGGCACCGCGCACACATTCATCGCCTCCACCAGCGCATCGCTGACGATGTTGACGGTGAATTCCTGATTGAGCTGGATGTTGCGGGTGGTGTCCTTGGGGCTTTGGTCGCCGTAGTTTTCCACGCCCAGCGCCAGGATCGGCGGGTCGGCGGACAGCGCATTGAAGAAACTGAAAGGCGCGGCATTGATCCGGCCTTCGCCATCAATCGTGGTGACCAGCGCAATCGGCCGAGGCACCACGCTGCCGATCAGAATCTTGTATTTGTCCCGCGCACTCAATGTGCTGAAGTCGAAGCTTTGCATTGGAAGACATCTCTAAATAAGGGGATCGATTGCGCTCAACGGCGCGTCTGCGCTGTAGTCGTCGGCGAACGGAATGGCCGGTTTGAACAGGGTTTTCCAGTCCGGTCGGCCCATGGCCCGGTCGCTGTGGCTGCGCATCAGTTTTTCGAATTGTTGTTGGGCCTGGCGTTGCAGAGCGGGGTAATCGATGCCCTGAACCTGGCCGTCTTGCATCACGCAGCGGCCGTCGATGTAACTGGCGATGCAGTCGTCACCGCGCCCGGCCAGCACCAGGTTTTTCAGCGGATCGAACAACGGCCCCAGGTGCAGGCCGCTAAGGCTGAACACCGTGATGTCGGCCTTGGCCCCGGTTGCCAGGCGACCGAGATCATCGCGGCCCAAGGCTTTCGCACCGCCGAGGGTGGCGGCGTTGTACATGTCCAGCGTGGAGGTCAACGCATCGCCGCCCTCCATCAAACGGGCGATGTTCAACCCCTGGCGCATGTTTTCCAGCAGATCCGCCGGCCAGGTGTCTGTGCCCAAGGCGAAGTTGATGCCCTTGGCCCGATAGCGCCCAAACGAATTCAGTGCCTCACCGTCGCGAGCAAACACCACCGGGCAATGCACCAGGCTTGCGCCGCCATCCACCACCCGTTGCAGATCGTCATCGCCCGAGGTGTAGATGCCGTGGGGCAGCAGGCTGCGCGGGGTCAGCAGGTCCAGTTGCTGCAACCAGTGCAGCGGCGACACACCACGCAGTTGCTCGACCATCGCCACCTCGCCAAGCCCCTGGCAGCAATGCAAACGCATCGGCGCGCTCAATTCGCGACTCAGCGCGGCGGTGCGTTGCAGCAGCGCCGGGGTGCAGGTCTGGATGCGATCCGGCAACAAGGCGCCGCGAATCAAGCCTTGGTGCGCATCTTCGAAATCATGGAAAAACCGAACCGCCGCATCGAGTCCGGCCATTCCCCGGGCTTCATCCCAGTGATGCCCGAGGGTGCCATCGGCCCGCCAATAACTCATGCCGCTCATGTAGCAGGGGCCGAGGTAAGTGCGCAGCCCCAGTTCGGCCGCCACGCCGGCCACCGCTGCAAATTCGTCGTAGGTCTCGGCCCACTCGCGGTAGTACATCGAGGTGATTGGCAGGGCCGTGGTGATGCCGTTGCGGATCAACTGCGTGAAGGCGTAGCGGTATTTGAAGACTTCTTCATCAGGGTCGAAACTCTCGCGCGGACCGGCCGCCAGATAGTCCTCAGACCACATCCGGCCCATGTCGCGTTCATCGCCGTTGTCCAGCGTCAGCACCGTGGAATCCAGATCCCCGAGTGCGTCCAGATCGATGAAACCCGGGCCGATCAACGCATTGCCATAGTCGATCCACTGATCGACCGGCCCGGTAAAACCACGCCCGACAAACACAATGCGCGAACCTTCGAACACCACTTCGCCGTCGCGCCACAGCACATGCTGCGTGCCGTCGAAGCCGACCACGCAACTGGCCTTCAGACCGATGCATTTCACAAGCGGCTTTCCAGCAGCCGACCACCAGAGGCGATCAACTCACCGCCGCGATAAACCTGCCGCACGGGTCGAGAAACCACGGCTTCGCCCAAAGTCTGTACCGGCATCAGCAGGAAGTCCGCCGCTTGGCTGATCTCCAATCCATACCGTTCACAACCCAGCGCCCGGGCACCGTTCACCGTCGCCGCTTCGAACGCTGCGGCCAGTTCATCGTCCTTGTTCAAGTCAAAGCGCAAGGCCAGCAGCATTGCCCGTTCCAGCATGTCGCCGTTGCCCATCGGCGACCACGCATCGCGAATGCCGTCCGAACCCAGGCAGACATTCACGCCTGTTTCACGCAACGCAAGGAAAGGCGGCACCGCGCAATCGGCCGGCGCCGAACTCATCAGCGAAATGCTCAACGCCGCCAAGCGTTCGGCCAGCGGTTTGACCTGACTCCACGGCAACATCCCCAGGCAGTAAGCGTGACTGATCATCACCCGACCTTGCCGCCCGAAGCGCTCGGTGTAATCGGCGATCAACGCGATTTGCCACAGGCCCAGTTCACCTTTGTCATGCAGGTGAATGTCGACGCCACGGTCGAATTCGCTGGCCAGCTTGAACACGAAGTCGAGTTGCGCGACCGGGTCGTTGTCGATACCGCACGGGTCGAGGCCGCCGACGTTTTCCACGCCCAGCGCCATGGCTTCGCGCATCAATTCGGTGGTGCCGGGGCGGCTGATCAGGCCGGTTTGCGGAAACACCACCAGTTGCAGGTCGATCAGGTCGCGGTAGATGTCGCGCAGTTGTTGCATGGCCTCGACATGGCGCAGGCCGAATTCCGGGTCGATGTCGACGTGGCAACGCATCGTCAGCGAGCCACGGGCGATGCAGTTTTCCAGCAACGCGCCGGCACGATGGGCGATGGGCGCGTCAACTTCACGCAGGACGCGGCGCTCGTTGGCGATGTAGTCCTTGAGGGTCGGGCCGGCGCTGTTCGGGCGCCAGGGTTGGCCCCACAGGGTTTTGTCGAGGTGGACGTGACTTTCCACCAGGGCAGGGCTGAGGAGCTGGTATTGGCCGTCAATGTCGGTGGCGGCCAGCGCGGTGTTGGAGGCCGGGCGGCGTTGTTTGAACAGGCCGTTTTCCAGCAGCAGGTCTTCGGCTGTGGCGCCGTAGGGGCGCACGTTGCGTAGCCAGCGGGGTTGAGTCATTGCATACACCTCAAATTTGATGGTGGATTGGCCGGCGTCTTCGCGGGCATGCCTCGTTCCTACAAGGATGCGCATTCCCCTGTAGGAACAAGGCTTGCCCGCGAAGGCCGCGCCTCGGTCTAAAGTCAGGCACTCAGCCCTTGAGCTTCGACCAAACCCGATCCTGCAGCTCCCGCGCCTTGTTGCTGCACTCTTTCTCCGGCCGCAAGCGCGAGGCGAATTCGTCGGGCATGTTGATGGCGTCCATGACTTTCCACTTGGCGTCGAGCAGCTTGTCGCTCTGGATGCCGTTGGCGTAGGCAATGGAATTGGACACGGCGGCGGCGTTTTCCGGTTTCATCATCCAGTCGATGAAAATCTTCGCGTTACCGGGGTGCGGTGCGCTTTTCGGCACGGCGAAGTTGTCCTGGAACATCGCCAGGCCTTCGCGCGGATACACGTATTTGATGGTGCTCTTCTGCAAGGTGGCGCGTGCGGTCGAGCCGTTCCAGTTCTGCATCATGATCACTTCACCGGAGGCCATGCGGTCGACGGTGTTGTCCGAGCTGTACATCTTCAGGAACGGTTTCTGTTTTTGCAGCAGTTCGAGGATGCGCTTGGCGTCCTGCGGGTTTTCGCTGCATTCGTCGACGTTCAGGTAATGGCTGGCGGCGTTGATCACGCTGCTGGAAGTGTCGAGGGCGGCGAGTTGCCCTTGCAGTTCCTTGCGCGGTTCGAAGAACTCTTTCCACGAATCGTCGAGCTTGCCGCCGGGCACGCGCGCGCTGTCATAGGAGAACCCGGTGGTGCCCCACAAATACGGTGCGGAGAACTTGCGGCCGGGGTCGAATACCGGATCGCGGAATGCGGGTTTCACGTATTGAAAGTTGGGCAGGGTGGAGGCGTCGATTTCCAGCAGCAGGTTCTGGTTGATCAAGGTGCGCATGATCGACTGCGACGGCACGATCACGTCATACGCCGCGCCACCGGCCTGCAACTTGGCCAGCAAGGTTTCGTTGCTGTCGTAGCCGTCCATGGTGACCTTGATTCCGGTCTCCTTTTCGAACTTGGCCAGCAGGTCGACCGGGTAATAATCGGTCCAGTTGTAGAAAAACAGTTCCTTGGGTTCCGCGGCGTGCGCGCCGAACGCAGTGAGTGCAGTGAAGCAGCTAAGGGCCAGACCGGCGACAGCGGGACGCATGCTTTTTGTTTTCATTCGAGAACGCTCCAGGCTCATTGTTGTTTACCGCGCTGTCCCAGCCAGAAGGCCAGCACCACCAGCACGATGGAAATCAACAGCATCAGGGTCGAGATCGCATTGATCTCCGGTGTTACGCCGGCCTTGATTGCCGAGAAAATGTACACCGGCAAGGTGGTCGAACCCGGGCCGGCGACGAAGAAGGTCATGATGAAATCGTCGAGGCTGACCACGAACGCCAGCACCGAACCGGACAGCACTGCCGGCCACAACAGCGGAAGCGTCACCCGGCGGAACACCTGCCACGGGTTGGCGTACAAGTCGTTCGCCGCCTCCAGCAGGCTCTTGTCCAGATCATTCAGGCGTGCGCGGATCGGCAGGTACGCGAAGGGAATGCAGAAGCCGATGTGCGCGACGATCACCGTCAGCAAACCGAGCTTGATTCCCAGCGCCATGAACAGCAGCAGCGTGGCCACGGCGGTGACGATTTCCGGCAGGATCAGCGGCAGGTTGATCCCGCCCTCGACCATCTTCTGTCCATAGAACGGCCGGTACGTTGCCAATGCCGCGAGCAGCGCAATCGCCGTGGCGCAGACCGTGGCGATGCTGGCGACGATGATCGAATTCAATGCCGCCGTCTGGATCGACGGGTTGGCCAGAATCCGTCCGTACCAGGCGAACGAAAACTCGGTCCACACCGTCGCCGAGCGGTTGGCGTTGAAGCTGTAGGCGATCAGGACGAAGATCGGCACGTACAGATAGGCCAGGATCAGCAGGCTGACTTCGCGGGTCAGTGGCAGTTTTTTCAGGTGCAGGGCGATCATGCGGTGGCTCCCCGACGTAGTGTTTTGGCAGCGCTGCGGCTATAGAGGGCGTAACCCACCAGCGACAGCAGCAGAATCCCCAGCAACAGGAACGACAGCGAACTGCCCAGCGGCCAGTTGCGCGCGGTGCCGAACTGCTGCTGGATCAGGTTGCCGATCATCAGCGTCTTGCCACCGCCGAGAATCGCCGGGGTGATGAAGGCCCCCAGGCTCGGCACAAACACCAGCAGGGCACCGGCAATCACCCCCGGCATCGACAGCGGCAGGATGATCCGCTTCAGCGCATGCCAGCGATTGGCACCGAGGTCGTAGGCGGCTTCCACCAGGCGCCAGTCGAGTTTTTCCAGGGTCGAATAGATCGGCAAAATCATGAACGGCAAGAAGCTGTAGACCAGCCCGACACAGACGGCGAAGTCGTTGTAGAGCAGGGTGATGCCGCCGGCCTGGGGGAACAGCGCGTTGAGGCTTTGCGCGACCCAGCCGTGCTCGCGCAGGATGATCAGCCAGGCGTAGTTGCGGATCAGCAGGTTGGTCCAGAACGGGATGGTAATCAGCAAGACCATGAGGTTGCGCCGACGCGGCGTGAGGCTCGACATCCACAACGCCACCGGAAAGCCGAACAGGAAACACAGCACGGTGGTGCCACCCGCCTGGAACACCGAGCGCAACAACGCCTGGGCGTAGACCCAGTTCAGTTCCAGTTCACCGTCGAATCCTTCCTGGAAAAACAGCTGCACGTAGCTTTGCAATTGCCAGTCGGCCTGCCAGTCGACGCCGCCATACACATTGCGCGGCAACAGGCTGATGTAGCCCATGATCCCCAGCGGAATCGCGATCAGCGCCAGCAAGGTCAGAATTACCGGGCTCAGTAACAGGGCGCGGTTGAGGGCGGGAGAAGTGCTGCTGACGCTCATCTCAGGCCTCCATCAACAGGCAGGCGTGGGGCGGCAGATTGACCGCCACGCGATCACCGACCACCCGGCCACGGTTCAGGCCTTCGTTGTTTTCGCGCAGCATGACCTTGATGTCGTTGTTCAAGCGGCACTGATAAAGCGTCGCGGTGCCGACATACAACACCGCTTCGATGACGCCGCGCAGGTGATGCGGTTGCGCCGGATCGACCAGTTGCGAACGTTCCGGGCGGAAGGCCAATTGCACCTTGGCGCCGTCGAAGCCTTGAGCCGGGCAAGGAATTTCCACCGGCATGCCGCTCGGCACGAAGAGTTTTTCGTTCTGCTGGCCGCGCTTGAGGTGGCCGGGGAGGAAGTTGATGTCGCCGATGAACTGGGCGACGAATTGATGTTGCGGGCGTTCGTAAATGTCGTTGGGCGTGCCGATCTGCAGGATCTTGCCGGCGGACATCACGGCAATGCGATCAGACAGCGTCAGGGCTTCTTCCTGATCGTGAGTCACGAAAATGAAGGTGATGCCGGCTTCCTTCTGTACGCGCTTGAGTTCGACCTGCATTTCCTTGCGCAGCTTGAGGTCCAGCGCCGACAGCGGCTCATCCAGCAACAGTACTTTGGGTTTCGGCGCCAGGGCCCGGGCCAGGGCTACGCGTTGTTGTTGACCGCCCGACAATTCGGCCGGTTTGCGCTTGGCCAGGTGTTGCATTTGCACCAGCGCCAGCATCTCATCGACACGCTGGGCAATTTGCTTGTGATCAAGACCCTGCATCTCGAGGCCGAAGGCGATATTCTGCGCGACACTCATGTGCGGAAACAGCGCGTAGCTCTGAAAGACGGTGTTGACCCGACGCTTGAACGGCGGCAAATCGTTGACCGGTTCGCCCGCCAGACGGATCTCGCCGTCGCTGACATGTTCGAAGCCAGCGATGGTGCGCAGGAGGGTGGTTTTGCCGCAGCCGGAAGGGCCGAGCAGGGTGAAGAATTCGTTGTCGGCAATGTCGACTGATACGTTGTCGAGGGCTGGAGCCAGTCCCGGATCGTCGGAATACCGTTTAGAGACGTTACGCACTTCGATAGCTATTGGTTGACCCATAATGGTGCAATCCTCTAATTATTGTATGCAATATCTGGATGCAATCTACAAATAACCGGATTAATCTGCCCGTGCAACCCCCTTTTTCAAAGGCTGTTCATCGCCTGGGGCCGGTTGTTTAGCGCTAAAGGAGGGTTGAAATGACCGATAAGAAACTCGAAACCACGGTCGACCGCGTCTACCAAGGGGTTTACGAGGCGATCAGCAAACGTTCGTTGCGCCCCGGCATGAAGCTCGGAGAGGCTTCGCTGGCCGAACTTTTTAATGTCAGCCGCACGTCGGTTCGTGCCGCGCTCAAGCAATTGGAAGCGGATGGGCTGGTCACCACCGAGCCCAATAAGGGGGCATCGGTGTCGTTGCCCAGCGACGAAGAGATCCGTTCGCTGTTCGAAACCCGGCGGTTGATCGAGATCGGCATCGTCAGCGAACTCTGCCGTCGTCGGGACACCGCGGTGACCCAGGACTTGCGCGATCATTTGTTGCTGGAAGATGAAGCGCACCGCAGCGGCGACCACGAACGGCTGATTCATCTGCTCGGCGAGTTCCACATCAAACTCGCGCGAAGCCTGAACAACCCGGTGCTGCTGGACTGGTTCCAGAAGCTGATTTCCCGTGCCTCGCTGTACGCCGCCGCCCTCGATGACGACAGCCACGAGGCGTGCCGCGATGATGAACACCTTCGGCTGATCGAATACATCGAGGCCGGCAATCAAAGCGCGGCCATTGAGCTGACCTGCATGCATTTGAATGGTATCGAGAAGGCGATCCTCGACGTTGCCGCCACACTGAAAACCGGCTACCACCCGCTCAAGCACCTGATTGAGGTCTAGCGTTCGCCACAAGAGCCCGCACGGTTTGAATCGGCTAACCTCATATGAAACCATTGGCGTCGGCGATGCTCGAAACAAACGGGCACGTGCCGTCCTCGCACTGCGATCCCGCATTTCAGTCACTCACAGGGACAAAGAGCCAGTCGATGCAGTTTCTATCTGATAGCCACGGGTGTGCCGGCTGGAACGGTGAAATGGCCGGGCGCATCCGCGCGTTCGACTGGAGCCAGACCGAGCTTGGAAACATCGACACCTGGCCCGCCAGTCTGTGCAGCACGGTGCGGCTGATGCTCGCGTCGCCACTGCCGATGGTGATGCTCTGGGGGCGCGAGGGCTACATGATCTATAACGATGCCTACTCGACGTTTGCCGGTGGCCGCCATCCGTATCTGCTGGGCTCGCCGGTCGAGTTGGGTTGGCCGGAAGTGGCCGAGTTCAATCGACATGTGGTGGATACATGCCTGGCCGGCGGCACCTTGTCCTATCGTAATAAACTGCTGGAATTGCTACGCGACGGGGTCCCCGAAGACGTCTGGCTGGACCTCTATTACAGCCCTGTCGCCGATGATGAAGGGCGCCCCGCCGGGGTCATGGCGATGGTCGTTGAAACCACTGAATATGTGATCTCCGAACGCCGGCGCCAGGAAGCCGAAGACGCCTATCGCGCCGACAACGAACGGGTGCGCCTGGCGCTCAATGCCGGGGCATTGCTCGGCTCGTTCGTCTGGGACATCAAGGGCAACGTGCTGTCCGGTGACGAGCGCTTCGCCCGGACGTTCTCCTACCCGACCGAGCAGAACCTGGCCGACCTGCCCGCCGACATTGCTGAAGCCAAGATTCATCCCGACGACCGCAGCTGGGTCCAGGAACGGGTCAGTCAGTCAGTGGTGACCGGCGAACCCTTCAACGCCGAGTACCGGGTCTTGCGCCCCGACGGCAGTTATTTGTGGGTGCAGGCGAGCGGCTGCTGCGAGTTCAACGAGCAGGGCGAGCCGTTCCGCTTCCCCGGCGTGTTGATTGACATTCATGAACGCAAGATTGCTGAAGATTCTCTGCTCAAATTCACCCGCAACCTGGAGCAGCGCGTGGCCGACGAAGTCGATGCGCGGCTGGCGGCTGAAGAGCAACTGCGCCAGTCGCAGAAGCTCGAAGCCATCGGCGGCCTCACCGGCGGCGTGGCCCACGACTTCAATAACCTGCTGCAGGTGATCGCCGGCAACCTGCACCTGCTGGCGCGGCATGAGCCGGACAACGCCAACGTGCAGCGCCGGGTCAGTGCGTCGATTGCGGCCGTCGAGCGCGGCGCCAAACTGTCTTCGCAATTGCTCGCGTTTGCCCGCCGCCAACCGTTGTCGCCGGCGGTGTGCGATCCACAACTGATATTCGAAGGGCTGGGTGAGCTGTTGCAACGAGCGCTGGGGGAAACCATCCAGATTGATGTGCAGGTGCCGCAAGAACCTTGGTACATCAACGTCGATCGCAACCAGTTGGAAAATGCCATTCTCAACCTGGCGATCAATGCCCGTGACGCCATGCAGGGCGAAGGGACCATTGAGCTGAGCGCCGGGAATGTCGCGCTCGATCGTAAATTCTGTGCCGGTAAGGGCATCGCGGCGGGCGATTATGTGCGTGTCGCGGTGGCCGACAGCGGCGCCGGTATGTCGCCCGAAATACTCGGGCAGGCGTTCGAGCCGTTTTTCACCACCAAGGCCGATGGTCAGGGCACGGGGTTGGGACTGAGCATGGTGTTCGGTTTCGTCAAACAGAGCGGCGGGCACATCGAGATCTCCAGCATCGTCGGGCAGGGCACTCGGGTGCAGCTTTACTTCCCGCGCAGCTTGCGTGCGTTGCCCAGTGAAACAACATTACGTAATTCACCCCGGCAGGGCGGGCACGAAACCATCCTGGTGGTGGAGGACAACGAAGCGGTGCGCAGCTCGGCGGTGGAATTGCTGAGCGAAGAGGGCTATCAGGTCCTGACCGCGGCCAACGGCGACCAGGCGATGCAGATGTTGCTGGAGGGCGTGCGGGTGAACCTGATTTTCACCGATGTTGTCATGCCCGGCCTGATCAAAAGCTCGGACCTGGCAGCCTGGGCCAAGGTGCAGAATCCCCCGGTGGCGGTGCTGTTTACCTCCGGCCACACCCGGGACATCATCTCGCGCAATCACCAGCTCAGCCCGGATACCCATCTGCTGAGCAAACCTTATGGGCCCGAAGCCCTGACACACATGATCCACACCGTCCTCAGTGGCTGACCACGCACACATTATGGGGGGTTGAATGATCGGTCCCTCGCTCTGCGCGGGAATGATCAGGTGGGAGCACGCTCGCTCCCTAGGATTTTGTGTTTTTTCTGCTATCCAATAAGGGCTCACGATGACTTCAACGCGTACCTCCAATCCTCCTTCCGGCATGGTCAGGGTACGCGGTGCCCGGGAACACAACCTCAAGAACATTGACGTCGACATTCCACGGGATGCCCTGGTGGTGTTCACCGGCGTCTCGGGGTCGGGCAAGTCGTCGCTGGCGTTTTCCACGCTGTACGCTGAAGCGCAGCGCCGCTATTTCGAATCCGTGGCGCCCTACGCGCGGCGGCTGATCGATCAGGTCGGTGTGCCGGACGTGGATTCCATCGAAGGCCTGCCCCCGGCCGTGGCCCTGCAACAGCAGCGCGGCACGCCGAGTACGCGGTCTTCGGTGGGCAGCGTGACGACGCTGTCGAGCCTGATCCGCATGCTGTACTCCCGGGCCGGGAGTTATCCGCCGGGGCAGCCGATGCTGTATGCCGAGGACTTCTCGCCCAACACGCCTCAAGGCGCCTGCGCCGAATGTCATGGCCTGGGCCGGGTGTATGAAGTCACCGAAGCCTTGATGGTCCCGGACCCGAGCCTGACCATCCGCCAACGGGCGGTGGCGTCCTGGCCCACGGCGTGGCAAGGGCAGAACCTGCGCGACATCCTGGTGACGATGGGCTACGACGTCGACAAACCCTGGCGCGATCTGCCGAAAAAGCAGCGTGACTGGATCCTCTTCACCGAGGAAACACCGACTGTTCCGGTGTATGCCGGGCTCACCCCGGAAGAAACCAAAGTGGCGCTCAAACGCAAAATGGAGCCCAGCTACCAGGGCACCTTCACCGGCGCCCGACGCTACATCCTGCACACGTTCAGCCACTCGCAAAGTGCGTTGATGAAGAAGCGCGTCGCGCAATTCATGCTCGGCAGTCCTTGCCCGTTGTGCGACGGTAAACGGCTCAAGCGCGAGGCGTTGTCGGTGACCTTTGCCGGCTATGACATCGGCGAGCTGTCGCAGATGCCGTTGCTGCAAGTGGCCGAGGTGCTGAAACCGGTGGCGGCCCACAGCTACCTTGAACAGGCCGATGAGGCGGGCGAGGTGTTGACTCACCGTCAGACCCGCGAGGCCCGTGA
Organism: Pseudomonas sp. FSL W5-0299; assembly: GCF_005930655.1. Classification (NCBI taxonomy): domain Bacteria; kingdom Pseudomonadati; phylum Pseudomonadota; class Gammaproteobacteria; order Pseudomonadales; family Pseudomonadaceae; genus Pseudomonas; species Pseudomonas sp. FSL W5-0299. The sequence goes on along the minus strand of NZ_RXHX01000029.1, from coordinate 32,040 downwards.
ACAGCGCGTGGCCCACGGCGCCAGTGGCCATGCCAACGCGCCGGATGTGCGGCATACGCCTAACTTGTCGGTGGAGAAACGCCTGGCCGCGCAACGCATCGCCCAGGATTTACTGGAACGGGTCAGCACGTTGACCGATCTGGGTCTTGGTTATCTGGCGCTGGAGCGCAGCACGCCGACACTGTCGTCCGGCGAGTTGCAACGGCTGCGCCTGGCCACGCAATTGGGTTCGCAGTTGTTCGGCGTGATCTACGTGCTGGATGAACCGTCGGCCGGTCTGCATCCGGCCGATGGGGAAGCGCTGTTCGAAGCGCTGCAACGCTTGAAGGCGGCTGGTAATACGTTGTTTGTGGTTGAACACGACCTGGAAACCATGCGCCGTGCGGACTGGCTGATCGATGTCGGCCCGGCGGCGGGTGAGCATGGCGGTCGGATCCTCTACAGCGGACCGCCACAGGGGCTGACCGAAATCAAAGATTCCCAGACCCGCGCCTACCTGTTCGCCGAGCAAGTCACCGAAGCCAGAACCAGCCGCAAGCCGACCGATTGGCTGCGCCTGGAAGGCATCACGCGCAATAACCTGAACGACCTCGGCGTCGAGTTTCCCTTGGGGTGTTTTACCTCGGTGACCGGCGTTTCCGGTTCCGGCAAATCAAGCCTGGTCAGTCAGGCCTTGCTCGAGTTGGTGGGCGCGCATCTGGGGCGCGCGACCAGCGCCAGCGAACCTGAAGAGTTGAGCCTTGAGGACGATGCGCCACAAGTCAGCGGCGGTCAGGTCACGGCGGGGCTGGAATCGATCAAGCGCCTGGTGCAGGTCGATCAGAAACCCATCGGCCGCACGCCGCGTTCGAACCTGGCGACCTACACCGGGCTGTTCGACAACGTGCGCAAACTGTACGCCGCCACCCCCCAGGCGCAGACCGAGGGCTACGACGCCGGGCAGTTCTCGTTCAACGTCGCCAAAGGCCGTTGCCCGACGTGCGAAGGCGAGGGGTTTGTCAGCGTTGAGTTGCTGTTCATGCCCAGCGTCTATGCACCGTGTCCGACGTGCCATGGCGCTCGCTACAACCCCGAGACGCTCGCGATCGTCTGGCAAGGTCTGAACATTGCTCAGGTCTTGCAATTGACCGTGGACGAAGCGGTCGAGGTGTTCGCCGAGCAACCGGGCATTCGCCGTTCGCTGGAAGTGCTACGCGACATCGGCCTGGGCTATCTGCGCCTCGGCCAGCCAGCCACGGAACTCTCGGGTGGCGAAGCCCAGCGCATCAAACTGGCCACCGAGCTGCAACGCAACCAGCGCGGGGCGACGTTGTATGTGCTCGACGAACCCACCACCGGCTTGCATCCAAGGGACGTTGACCGGTTGCTCGAACAGTTGAATACGCTGGTCGCGGCGGGGCACACGGTGATTGTGGTGGAGCATGAAATGCGCGTGGTGGCGCAGAGTGACTGGGTGATTGATATCGGGCCGGGGGCGGGGGATCAGGGCGGCAAGATTGTCGTTGCCGGCACGCCGCAGAAAGTCGCCAAGAGCAAGAAGAGTAGGACTGCGCCGTTCCTGGCCCGGGTCCTATGATCGTTCCCACGCGTGGGAACGATCAAAATACGGTTATCGTTCTTCGCGGGTAAGCCTCGCTCCTACAGGATCGATGTCAGGCGCAGTCGAGCGAGCGTCGGACTTTGTCCAACAGCTCATTGATCTGAAACGGCTTGATCAGCATCTCCATGCCATCGCCGAGGAATACCTGGCGATTGATCGCGTTCTCCGCGTAGCCGGTCATGAACAGGATCGGCAAGCTTTCACGCCAGCCTCGGGCGACATCGGCCAGCTCCCGGCCGTTCATGCGCGGCAGTCCCACGTCTGTGAGCATCAGATCAATCGAGGGGTCGTTCTGCAGGCGTTCAAGGGCGCCTTCGATATCGCCCACCTGCGTGCAGCGGTACCCGGCATCCACCAACACCTCGGCAACGAACATGCGCACCGACGGCATGTCTTCGACAATCAGTACATGCTCGCCCGCGCCTTGTTGATCGACGGTCGCCGGTTCCGCTTCCGTGGTGGTCGGGTCGGCGCTGGCGGGCAACATGATCGTGACTTCGGTGCCGCGGCGGGCCACGCTGCGGATGTGCGCATCGCCCCCCGATTGCCGGGCGAACCCGTAAATGCTCGACAACCCCAACCCGGTGCCCTGGCCCAGTGGCTTGGTGGTAAAAAACGGGTCGAACACCTTGTCGATCACACTGTGTTCGATGCCCGTCCCGTCATCGCGCACTGACAGGGCGACATATGCCCCGTCCGCCAGTTTCAGGTCGCCGTGGGAATACGCCGCATAGGTGCTGACCCAGATATTTCCGCCTTGGGGAAGGGCGTCGCGGGCGTTGATCACCAGGTTGAGCACGGCGCTTTCCAGCTGGATCGGGTCGACCAGGGCAATCGCGGCCTTGGAGGTCAGTTCGAGTTTGAGCGCAATGTGTTCGCCGATGGTGCGCACCAGCAGTTCCTCAAGGGAACGGATGTGTTCGTTGATGTCCACCGGACGCGTATTGAGCGGTTGCTGGCGCGCGAACGCCAACAAGCGATGGGTCAGCGAGGCGGCGCTCATGGCCGAGTTCAGCGCCGCTTCGGCATAGAACTGGACCTTGTCGGTACGCGAATCGGCCACCCGTTTCTGGATCAGTTCCAGGCTGGTGATGATGCCGGTCAGCAGGTTGTTGAAGTCATGGGCGATGCCGCCCGTCAGCTTGCCCAGTGCGTCCATTTTCTGCACTTGCAGCAACTGGCTCTCGGTGCGCACGCGTGCGGCGATCTCGTGTTCCAGTTGCGAGGTGGCATCGTCGAGACGGGCCAGGTGCGAGCGCTCGCGATGGCGATGCTCGGTGACGTCTTCGACGAATACCAGGCTCAGTTCAGGGGTGCGATACGGCGAAATCTGCCACTCGGTTTCCCGCAGCTCCCCGTCGATGCGCATATTCAGCGTGCCTTTCCAGCGTTCACCCGCCGTCAGGCGCACCCGCAATTCATCGAGAATCGACTCCTGTTGCTCGGCGAAGCATTCACGCAAGCTCTGTGGATCGCGATTGTCCTGAATCAGTCGGGCGAAGGCGTGATTGCATTCGTGGACTTTGAATTGCGCGTCGAGCACCGCGATGGGGGCCGAGACGTTGACGAAAATCTCCCGAAAACGCGCCTCGCTTTCTCGCAGGGCGTTTTCCGTTTCACGCACCCGCAGCAGGGTGCGCAGGGTGGCCAGCAATACGTCCGGGTCCACGGGGTGGATCAGGTAGGCATCGGCCCCGGCGTCCAGGCCAGTGATGATGTCGCCGGTCTGGATCGACGCCGCCGACACGTGAATCACCGGCAACAGCGCCGTGGCCGGCTCCGAACGCAGCTTGCGCACGATATCGAAGCCACTCATGTCCGGCAGGTTGACATCCAGGATCAGCGCGTCGATCAATTCGCTGTCGATCAGCGCCAGGCCGTCGCCGCCGGTCCCGGCTTCGAGCACGAGGTAACCGTGGCGTTCCAGGCGTCGACGCAGGGCATAGCGGGTGGCGACGTTGTCATCGACGATCAACAGGCGGATGTCACGTTTCATCGGCGGGCTCCATGGCGATGGCCAGCGGGATGATCACGAAAAAGGTCGAGCCGACCCCGGGCGTGCTTTCTACCCCGACGTCGCCTCCCAGCAGCGCGGCGAAGCGTTTGCACAAAGACAAGCCCAGACCGGTACCGCGCAAGCGTTTCTGCAAGGGCGAATCGACTTGGGAAAAGTCCTCGAACAATGCGCCATGTAGCTCGGCAGCGATACCTATTCCTGTATCCGTGACGGCAAAGCGCACTTGGCTGGAGCCTTCGAGCGAGGCCGAGACCCGCACTTCACCGCGTGTGGTGAACTTCAGCGAGTTGGAAATAAAGTTGCGCAGGATCTGCGCGAGCTTCTTGTCATCGGTGTACAGGCGCGGCAGGCCAACCGGTTCTTCAAAGATCAGGTCCACGGCGGATGCATTGACGATCGGGCGAAACATGCCGCGCAGGGCGGCAAACAGGTCGAACATGTCGAACCAGGCGGGCGAGATGGTGATGCGCCCGGCCTCGATTTTCGCCAGGTCGAGCAAGTCGTCGACCATGTCGCTCAGTTCCCGCGCGGCCGTGCTGACGAATGCGACCTGCTTGTGCTGCTCGGGGCTGAGCGGGCCGTCGAGTTCATCGGTCAGCAGGCTGGCGATGCTCAGGATCGAGCCCAGGGGCGTGCGAAACTCGTGACTCATGTAGGACAGGAAGCGGCTCTTGAGGTCCGACGCCTGACGCAGTTCTTCGGCCTGGTTGTCGAGTTCGGCGTAGAGCGCGAGCACGCCCTGATTGGTTTCGTCGAGCTCTTCGCGCAGCGCCGTGGCTTCACTTTGCAAGCGCTCGATCAATGCCGATTGTTCTTCGATCGGCAGCAGGGGCGATTCAGCCATGGGCAGCCTCCAGTGCAACGACCAGTACCGTTACATCGTCCCGGCCGCGACAGAAGTCGCGATGCAGGACCGCGGCGATCACGGCGGGATGGCGGTACACCAGGCCGGGGTAATCGTGGAGGTTCCAACGGGATTGCAGGCCGTCGCTGTACATGATCAATAGATGTCCGTTCACATGAGCGTAGTCAAAGGGTTGGGCTTTGCGGTATTGCCCGCCGACGATTCCCGGATGGGACGCCAGGCCACGGGACTTGTCCGCACTGATCAGGCTGCCGCCGATATTGCCGATACCGGTGAATCTCAGCGTACCGAGGTGACCGTCGAACTGCGCAATCGCCAGCGCACCGCCGCGGGTGCCTGTCATGGCCTGGTGAATGTCTTCGAGCAGGTACACCGGCGAGGCAAAAGGGGCCAGGGCGAAAGCTTTTTCACCGGCGCGGGCGGCGCGTTCGGCTTCTTCGCCATGACCCAGGCCGTCGATCACCAACGCGCTGAGGTTCGCCCCGTCGAACGCCAGGTGCCAGACATCGCCGCACGCCGGGTCGTTGTGCAGCGAGTGCTGGCTGATGCCGATGCGCAAGTCGGCGGCCTTGCTGGCGCGTGGGTATAACCGGGCCAATAACACGGTGCCGCGCGAGTCGGTATGAACATCGAAGACTTCCGCCTGGCGCGACACTGCCCCCAGGCCGATGCCCTGCGTACCGCCCGTGGAAAACCCATCCGTCATGCACGCCTGCAGGTCAAAGCCTTGGGCACGGTCCACTGCGAGTATCTCGATGCCGTTGGCGCTGCTGCCCGGCAGGATGCGCAGGTGCAATTCGCCCCTGGCCGCATGCTTGAGCACGTTGCTGGCCAATTCAGTGGCCACCAGTGCCACGCGTCCGGCATCCGTCGCGTCGAAACCGTTGTCTTCGGCGAGCTTCTGCGCCGTGCGCCGGGCATGGCCGATCTGGCTGCTGTCCTCGATCAACAGCACTTGGGTCAGCGACCCCCCGATGTTCATGTCCATCGGGTGATCGTGATGCGAGTGCCCTGTCCGGGTACGGTGTCCAGTTCGAACTCATCCACCAGCCGTTTCGCGCCGGTCAGGCCAAGGCCCAGGCCGCTGCCGGAAGTCCAGCCGTCGGTCATTGCCAGTTTGATGTCCGGGATGCCCGGGCCTTCATCTCGAAACGTCAGGCGCAGGCCGACCCGCGAGTTTTCGTCGAGGATCTGCCAGTCCATGTCGCCACCGCCGCCATAGACCATGGTGTTGCGCGCCAGCTCGCTGACGGCGGTCACCAGTTTGGTCAGGTCGATCAGGCGCATGCCGCACTCGGTGGCCAGCTTGCGCGCCGTCTGCCGGGCCAGGACCACGTCCTGCTCGATTTGAATGGGCTGAGTGCCGCTGCTGCGCAGGGTCATTGCTCGCGTACTCGTTCCTGGAGCAGTTTCATCCCGCGCTCGACGTTCAGCGCGGTGCTGACGCCGGGCAAGGTCAGCCCGAGCTCTACCAGCGTGATCGCGACCGCAGGCTGCATGCCGACCAGCACGGTCTGGGCATCCATGATTTTCGACAGGCCGGAGATGGTGCCGATCATTCGACCGATAAACGAGTCGACCATGTCCAGCGCCGAGATGTCGATCAACACGCCGCGAGCGGAAGTCTTGCTGATGCGTTCAGAGAGATCGTCCTGGAGCGTGAGGGCAAGCTGGTCATGCATGTCCACCTGAATGGTCACCAGCAGGAAGTCGCCCATCTGCAAAATCGGAATGCGCTCCATCGTCTTAAACCGTCTTGCTGACGGTGATTCCCAGACGGGTCAGGGCCAGTTTCAGGGCATCGGCCAGGTTGGCCTTGGTGACCACGCCTTGCAGGTCCAGCCCCAGGTGAACGATGGTCTGTGCGATCTGCGGGCGCACGCCGCTGATGATGCAATCGGCGCCCATCAGGCGAATTGCAGTCACGGTTTTGAGCAGGTGCTGAGCCACCAGGGTGTCAACGGTCGGCACACCGGTGATGTCGATGATGGCGATTTCCGAGCCGGTATCGACGATGCGTTGCAGCAGCGATTCCATCACCACCTGGGTGCGTTGCGAGTCCAGGGTGCCGATCATCGGCAGTGCGAGGACGCCATCCCAGAGCTTGACCACCGGGGTGGAGAGTTCCAGCAGTTCTTCCTGCTGACGCTTGATCACTGCTTCGCGGGATTTCTGGAAGGTACGGATGGTGTGCATGCCCAGCGCGTCGAGCAGCTCGGACACTTGCCAGAGCTGTTCGGCCAGTACCCCAGGATTTTCTTTGTAGTGGGACTGCAGCAGGGAAAACAGCGGACCTTTCAGTGAAAAAATGAAACTGGCGGTCTGGTGCGAATCCTGGCCGAGCAGGGCGCGGCTGTGGGAGAGTTTTTCGAGGAACTGACGAGCCTCATCCCAACCCGGCGCGGCGATGTTGGGACCGTTGCCGTTTTCCAGGCCCGCGGTCACCAGTTGCAGAAAATCCGAGGTTTGCTGCTTGAGATCGTGGTCTTTGACATTACGATTGGCACCACCGGCTTCCAGGCTCTTGATCCATTCCCCAAGCAAATACGTGTGGTTGTTTTTCATCGCGTCGAGTGTGTTGATCTGCATTGCTGCCATGTCCTTGTGCTCCTGAAAGATGGCGGGCCGATTCCCCAAAAACGATCGACCCGAATCAGTGACATTTGCCGTCTGAAATAGTTGTTCGTCCTGACAAGAATTTTTCGTCCTGGCCGGCATTTGCCCGGTAACTCTAGTCGGCACTGCCGCAGACGGCGATTTTTTGACCTTGAGCCTGACGTTGCCTGTCCATTGGATTGAACCCCTGTCCCGGGGTGGCTTCGAACCTTTAAGCCCCCGGCTGTTTGAATCGTGGGCTGGCCGTCACAAGCGAGGTGTGTATGAAAGACGAATCGACACAACAACAGGATCAATCGGGGATGCCGGTCGACCGCAATGACCCGGCGATTGACCCGCAGACGCCGGGTGAGGGTGCGCCAGGCGGTCAGCGTCAGAGCCAATCCTCCGACTCAGAAAGCGCTGACGCAGCGGTGGATCAGAAGAACCGCCATACCGACAATGACAACGAGTTCAGCCCCGGCTTCAAACCGAATCCCGACCGGCCGAAACCCGGCGATGATACGGATGCCGACATCGATACCGATGGCGGCTAGTGCCGGCAGTATGCAGAAAGGCCGCATCCATCGATGCGGCCTTCTTTTTACCGGTTATTTGCTGGGGTGCGCGGCCTGGAGCTCTTTCGCCATCTCCAGATGTTTTTCCAGTGCCGGCAGCATTTTTTGCGCGAAGCCTTTCAAATCGGTGGCGCCTTTGACCTTGTCGTCCGTCACCGTGTTGGCCTGTTTTTCGAACAGCTTGATCGTGTCTTCGTGGGCCTTCACTTGGTTATTGGCGTAGGCCGCGTCGAAGGACTCGTCCCGCATGTCGAGGATTTTTTCCTTGGCCTGTTTGACCAGCGTCGTCTCGTCCGGGACCTCGATGTCATTCTTTTTCGCCAGGGCCGCCAGTTCATCGTTGGCCTTGGAATGATCGGTGATCATCATGTTGGCGAATTTCTTGATGTCGGCCGATGAGCTTTTTTCCAGCGCCAGTCGGCTGGTCTCGATTTCCGCAATGCCACCTGCGGCTGCGTTGTCGACAAAGTCATTGGAAGTGGCAGCAAAAGCTGTGCCCATGCTGGTGCTCAAGGCGACGGCCAGGGCGAGATGGCGCAGGGTGAATCCGTCCATTGGTCATTCTCCACACAGGGTTCGGGTTAGCGATCGAGGTGATCGTTATTCAATGGAGGCAGGCGCTGCGTTAAAGGTTTTATCGGGTTTGCGCCAGGACGACGAACGGACACCGCTGGTCTGATAGGCGGTCGACAGAACCGGCCAACCGAGGCCATTCTGATAGTTGGCGAACGCAATCGATCGCGTTTGCTGCCGATCAACAAACGGAGGTGTTCCATGCCGGTGCCACACGACCTTTATCAGGACCTGAAACTTTCAAAGGAAGATATCCAGCAAAAACGCTCCAAGGATCCGTTACTGGATTCACTGATCAACAAGTATTCGCAAGCGGACGCCGAGGTAGTAAAGGCTGAAACCGCAAAATCGGATGCGCCCAGCGATGACGCACTGAAGAAGCTCAAGGAGACGCGCGTGCAGGTTAAGCAAAAGATCGTTGACCGGCTCCAATCGCCGTCCTGACACGCCTTGTCCACCCACCGACAACCGGTGAATGAAAAATTGGAACGGTGATCAAGACCGGCACCTCGAAAGATCAGAGTCCGACCTTTTCGACTCCTTGCGAGGTGCCTTATGAACGAGCCCAGATTTCCAAGTGAAGAGCAGGGCGGGTACGACCCGATCCCGACTCATCCCGAACCACTAAGCCCCGGCCGCACGACGGTCAATCCCGAAGACGAGCCGGGCATCGACGAATTGCCGAACAACGAAGGCGTGCGCCCGCTGGATGAAGACGACTCCACCGCGATGGACCCTGAGCGGGTGCTTGAAGAGACGGACAATGCCGTGCGCGATGACGAGATAGATCCCCGCTAGCCAAAACCACCACATACCCCCTGTAGGAGCGAGCCTGCCAGTCAATATCACTATTGAATGGCAGACTGCCCGCGCGAGCAGGCCCGCTCCCACATTTTTGGTGTGCGTTATTTCTGGAGCGCGGTGTTCAGGGGCAGGCGCGCCATGTTTTTTGCCTTCAACGAACCCAGGTACAACCAGTCCCCATACTCGCGCACTGTCGTGATCGGCGAGTAATTACCGGTGCTCGCATCCTGCAGGTTGGCAATCACCTTGCCGTCCAGGTCCAGACCCAGCGCAAAGGCGCGCTTTTCCACGGGTTTGGGCAGTACCGTCAATGCCCGAACAATCATTTTGCGCACGAACGGGTGCTGCGCCGTGGCGTCGAGCAGCGCATTACGGGGTGCGTAGAGCGCCACCCAGAAACGGTCGCGGCCATTGAACGCGAGGTTGTCCGGCAACCCCGGCAGATTGTCGATAAATACATCGTGGGTTCCGGCATTCGGCCCGCTCAACCAGAAGCGGATGATGCGGTAAGCGCCGGTTTCGTTGACCAGCACAAAGCTGTCGTCCGGGCCCAGTGTCACGCCGTTGGCAAACTCCAGCGTGTCCAGCAACACCGTGGTCTTGCCGGTCTGGAAGTCGTAACGCAACAAACGGCCGTCGCCCCCGTGCTCGATGATTGCCTCGCCATCCTTGCCGTAGCCCCAGCGGCTTGAAGCGTCGCTGAAATAGGCGTAGTGCCCGGATTTATCGATGGCCACGTCATCGGTAAACCCGAAAGGCACGCCGCCGGCCGAGGTGGTCAGCGGGATCAACCGGCCCTGGGCATCCAGGGACAGCAAACCCTTCACGCCGTCAGCGATGACCAGCAACCCGTTCGGGTGCCGCGCCAGGCCCAGAGGCCGGCCGCCGGTATCGGCCAGCACTTTGGTGTCCTTGCCGTCGAGGCTGGTGCGGATCAGCCGGCCGTCGTGCAGCCCGGTGATGAGCACGTTATCTTCCAGCAGCAGCGCCTCGGGCCCTTCGATGTCCGCCGGGCCGACACGCTCCACCCCTTTGAGCCGCTGATTGTCGGCATACACCCCGCTGGTCAGGGAAGGCGCCGGCGGCGGTGTCCAGGCCACCGGTCGAACCTTGGTCGGGAACAACAATAGAAAAGCCCCCAGGACAATGATCAGCAGCGACAACAGATGGCGAAACCTGAAGGCGCTTCTCACACGCTGACTCCTGCCGGATTCAGGTTTTTCTGCGCCATGTCACGCAACGCCAGCATCGATGCTGCGGACTCACGCTCGATACGTCGCTTGAGCAGCAATCGATTAGTGATGCGCATCGCCAGGCCCGAGAATTGATACTCCAGGGTCCGTACAAAACGTGTGCCTTCGCCCTGCGCCTCGCATTCGTAGGTCACGACCAGCGACAACCCGTGATCACCGCGCGCCCAGGCACTCCAGCGGCGTCCTGGCAGGTATTCGTTGACTTCCCAACTCAAGTGCCCCGCGCGCCCGCCGGCACTGATGTCCTCCTCGAACCGCAGGCCGGCATGCAGCGGCCCACCCTGGCCCTCGACCTTCAGGGACGAAGGATGCCACTCCGGCCAACGGGTGACGGTGCTGGCATAGGCGAGCACATCAATCGGAGTTCCAGCGATAGCGATCTTGTGCTGCATGCGGGTCATGGTCGTACTCGTGAGGGGGGCAGGCACCGGCTCCCAGTACAGGGTGCCGAACAGGTAGTCCATCAGCGGGAAAACGATATTGAAATTGCGTTCCTGCATCAGCTCGCGGCGGTGATGCAGTTCATGCAGGCGGCGCATCTGGCGGATCCACGGCAGACGTGTGACCGGGTTGTCCGGCGGTAAATGCTCGCAGGCATGGAACACCTCGTACATCAGGTACCCGAGGACCAGACAGCCACCAAACAATCCGGCGACGTTGGCATTGACCTGCTTGAACAGCCACCAGGCGGGCAGGGTGAAGACCACGGTGTGGATCACGATCAGCCAGGCTGGAAACAGAATCACCCGCCAGTCCCGGGCAGTATCGTAGGTCATGTGGCCGGGGGCGAAAAAACTGTGATGGTCGCCGGCATGGCGGGCGTAGAACATCCGCGCGAAGCTCTTTTTGTGATGCCCCAAGTGCCGATGCACCAAGTACACGCCGAAGTTGAAGAACAACAGCGTCAACGGCACTGTCAGCCATTCCAGCGGCCGGACCTGATGCACAGTGCTCCAGAACCCACCGATGGCCAGCACGCCGAACAGCAGCACAAAGGCCCCGTGCAGCCAAGGGTTGTAGCGCGGATGGATGTCAGCGCGATAGCGATCGCGGAATGCCTGGGTGGTTTGCCTCACTGCGTTCACCTCTGCTTATTGTTATCACCAGCAGATTAGCTGATCTGCCCGCGCAAGCTTGAGCAAACCTGGATGACACAAGCGCCATGATCCGGTGTATTCAGGTCAGCGGATTCCAGCGCTGGGACCAGTCGTCGTCGATCTTGATCACTTCACGCAGTAAATCGAAGGCCCGTTGCAGGGTCGCCGAGTCGCGATCCCGCGAGTAAACCAGGTAGGTCGGGTAACTGAATTCCGGGGCTTTGGGCACGGGCTCCAGCACGCCGCTTTCGAGGTAGCTCTGCACCACGCGTGTACGGAAGTAGCCGCTGCCGCCGTTTTCCAGAATGTATTGCAAGGCCAGGGGGCCGAGGTTAAAGCTCAGGGCAGCCTTGGCTTTTTCCGGCAGGGCGGCATCGTGCTGACGGCGGAAGTCCGGACCCCAGTCGATATACACATAAGGATCGGGCTGCCCGGCGAGGCGTACCAGGATGAGTTTTTCTTCGAGGATCTGCTCGACTTGCAGGCGCGGCCAATATTCGGGCTGATAAACCAGCGCCGCGTCCAGCACCCCCAGTTCCAGTTGGCGCAGCAGGGTCTCGCCGTCGCGGATTTCCATGCGCAAGGCGTGACTGGGAATCTTCTCGCGCAGTTCGCCGGCCCAACTGAGCATCAGCGGATTGCACAGACTGACCTCGCCGCCAATGTGCAGCACATCGCGGTAACCGTCGGGCAACGGCAAGTCCCGCCGCGCGGCTTCCCAGGTCTCGACCAGTTGATTGGCGTACACCACAAAGGCCTCGCCATTGGGGGTCAGCCGCGCGCCGGCACGGTTGCGCACGAATAACGTGCTGCCCAGCTGGCTCTCGAGTTTTTGCACGCGCGCCGTGATTGCGGTCTGGGTGACGTGAAGTTTTTCCGCCGCGGCAGCCAGGCTGCCGTGGCGAACAATTTCCAGAAAGGTGCGAGCGAGATCAATGTCCATGGGGCGGCCGGTGCGGGAGGTGCCGGCATTGTAAACGGATCTGCGGGGGCCGGCTTATGTAGCAGCGGCCAACGGCTGCGTCCGGCTGCGCTGGCGTGCCCACTGCGCCACCAGCCGCACCGGTGTGCCGCACGCCTTGCGCTTGAACACAAAATGTCGGCACTTCTCGGCGAACTGTTTGCGGTCGTGCACCATGTCCAGTTCCATCGCCGCCAGCTCGGCGTTTCTGCAGTGCTGCATGAGTTGCGTATCGAGCCGGCTCTTGCGCTCGCGCACAGCGGCATACGCCGGATCGGTCAGCGCATTGCCCGCCCGTTGCAACAACCACCGGCCGAACGCGTCCGGACAGCGTGGGCCGATTTCCTGAACCATGCCCAGTTGCATGGCATGCGTCGCGCTGACCGGCAGGCACTCCTCGCAAAGTTTTTCCGCCATCCGCGGACCGACGGCGCGGGGCAGGCTGTAGGTCCAGTATTCAGAGCCGTACAGCCCCATGGTTTTGTAGTGCGGGTTGAGGACGATATCCGCGCGGGCGAAGACAATATCTGCGGCCAGCGCCAGCATCACGCCGCCGGCCCCGGCACTGCCCGTCAGGCCGCTGACCACCAGTTGCCGGGCGCTGAGCATCTCTTCGCAGACGTCGTCGATCGCCTGGATATTGGCCCAGGCCTCCAGCCCCGGCGCCTCGGCAGCCTGGATCACGTTGAGGTGCACGCCATTGGAGAAACTGCCGCGCCCACCCTTGATCAGCAGCACCTGGGTATCTCGGGTCTTGGCCCAGCGCAGAGCGGTGACCAGTCGCTGGCATTGCTCGGTGCTCATGGCGCCGTTATAAAACTCGAAAGTGAGCTCGCCGACAGTCCCCGATTCACGGTAGCGGATCGGTTGATAGGTTTCGGTGTCAGGGGACGAGGCGATCGATCCGTGGAGGATGGGCACGTTATTCAGCTGAGCAGCGAGTACATGCCGGGCTGGACGTTTGAAGGTTTCTTCGCCCGGCCGGGGTTTGCGTCGCATCGAACCGATCCACACACTGTGATCGCCGGTGGCGACCAGTACCGCGTCGTCGCGCACCGCCAGAATGTCTCCAGGTGTGCCGCTGCGTGAGTCCAGATGGGCGTCGTACACGTAATACTGACCACCTGCCAGGCTCGCCAATACGCCAGGTTGCCCGTCCGCTGCGTCGATGCAGCGTTTGATGAATCGCGAGCAGTCATGCCAACCGAAGGTCCGATCAGCCTGGTTCATGTTCGGCTGCAAGTGGCCCATCACCCGGGGATGATGTTCGACCGGTACTGGCTCATAACCGTCGATGAATTTGTCCACGACATCACGAATGCAGCGGATCGCGGCATCGCTGACCGGGCCGTTATACAGCTCGGATTTGCGCAGGCCTTGGGGGAGGTTGAATTCGCACGTAGACCAGACCGGCCCGGCATCCATGTCTTCCACGGCTTGAAGCGCGGTGACACCCCAGCGGGTCAGCTCACGGGTAATGGCCCAATCCAGTGCGCTGGCGCCCCGGTCACCGACAATGCCCGGATGGATAATCACCACCGGGCGATCACGGTTGCTCCACAGGAGTTGCGGCACCCGGTCCTTGAGGAAGGGGCAAATCACCAGGTCGGCCCCCGACTGCTCAATCTGCTCGCAGACAGCTTCTTCGTCGGTGAACAGCACTACGCTGGGGCTGTGTCCCAACTCGCGCAATTCGAGCCAAGCCCTTTGGCTCAGACCATTGAATGCCGATGACAACAGGATAATGTTGAGTGAACGCATGTTTGACTCTTCCTTGAGAATGGCCGGCCATCAGCCTCGAATAAGCCTTCATTGGCTTTCGATGCAAGTTAGGGTGCGGGAATGACAGGCGCTGGACCTTGATGTGGGTCAAACCATTCCGACTTGCCTGTCAGTTGAAAGAATAGGGCCGACGTCCTTGTGCTGGCACCTGTAAGAACCAACAGTTTTTTAGACGAGTTTGCGATGTCGGCGGTCGCTAAAGAAGGGGGGGGCGAGTGCGGCTACAGCCTGGGAGTCATGCCTGAGGCAGACCCCCAGTGGGTGTGGGGGAATCATTGTTCAAAACGCAAAACACGAACAGCCAAACGCGCCCCAGAACCCCTGAAAGTCGCTGACCGGCGCTGACGACAATCGCGCCCGCTCGTGGCTGTGCGCATGCACCGCGCACGCGCCGCTGCATTGATGCACCTGCGCCGTCAGTGGCGCCACGGGCTTCCAGTGGCCCGGCACCTTGGCGACGGGCGACCACTCGGGCACCACAGGAATCGGCGGCGGCCCGAGTTTTTCAAACTCGACGCTGCCGTAGACGATCTTGCCGTCGACAATGGTCAGCACCGACTCGATCCATTTGATCGCTTCATCGTCGATGTGGAAATAGTCCGCCGACAGTGCAATCAGATCCGCCAGTTGCCCGACCTTGATCTGGCCTTTCTTGCCTTGTTCGGACGAAAACCAGGCGCTGCCGTGGGTGAAGAGTTCCAGCGCCGTATCGCGGCTCAAGCCTTGCGGGTACAGTTCCAGTCCGCCAACGGTGCGGCCGCTGACCAGCCAATACATCGATGTCCAGGGGTTGTAGCTGGACACCCGCGTGGCATCGGTGCCGGCACCCACCGGAATGCCTTCGGCGAGCATGCGCGCAATCGGCGGCGTGTGTTCGGCGGCTTTGGCGCCATAGCGGTCGACGAAGTATTCGCCCTGGAAAGCCATGCGATCCTGAATGGCGATGCCCCCGCCCAAGGCTTTGACCCGCTCGATGTTCCGCGGGGTGATGGTTTCCGCATGATCGAAAAACCACGGTAAACCGGCGAACGGGATGTCGCGATTGACCTTCTCGAACACGTCGAGCATGCGGCTGATGGATTCGTTGTAGGTGGCATGCAGGCGGAATGGCCAGCGCTGTTCCACCAGATGCCGCACCACCGGTTCCAACTCCTGTTCCATGGTTTGCGGCAAGTCCGGGCGTGGTTCGAGGAAATCTTCGAAGTCGGCCGCCGAAAACACCAGCATTTCCCCGGCACCGTTGTGCCGCAGGAAATCGTCGCCCTGGCCGTAATGGGAGGTGCTGGTCCAGTTTTTGAAGTCGGTCAGCTCTTCCTTGGGTTTCTGTGTGAACAGGTTGTAGGCGATGCGCACGGTGAGTTGCTGGTCTTTGGCCAGTTGCTGAATGACTTGATAGTCGTCCGGGTAATTCTGATAACCGCCGCCGGCATCGATGGCGCTGGTCACGCCGAGGCGATTGAGTTCGCGCATGAACTGGCGGGTCGAGTTGACCTGATAGTCCTGCGGCAACTTTGGCCCCTTGGCCAGGGTCGAGTAGAGAATCATCGCGTTCGGGCGGGCGATCAGCATGCCGGTGGGATCACCATTAGCGTCCCGCTGGATTTCGCCGCCCGGCGGGTTCGGCGTGTCGCGGGTATAACCGACCACTTTCAGCGCCGCGCGGTTGAGCAGGGCGCGGTCGTAAAGGTGCAGCACGAACACCGGGGTGTCCGGTGCGGCTTTGTTCAGCTCATCAATCGTCGGCAGGCGCTTCTCGGCAAACTGGAATTCGTTCCAGCCACCGACCACCCGCACCCATTGCGGTGTGGGCGTGCGGTCGGCCTGGTCCTTGAGCAGGCGCAGGGCATCGACCAGCGATGGCACGCCTTCCCAGCGCAGTTCGAGGTTGTAGTTCAAGCCACCGCGGATCAGGTGCAGGTGCGAGTCGTTGAGGCCGGGAATCACCGTGCGTCCGTGCAAGTCGACGATCTGTGTGCCGGGGCCTTGCAGGGCCATGGCCTGGGCGTCGCTGCCGACTACCACGAAGCGTCCGTCCTTGATCGCGACGGCGCTGGCCTGGGGTTTCTTGCGGTCGACGGTGTGCAGGCGTCCGTTGTACAGAATGAGGTCGGCCGGGGTGTCGGGCATGGTTTTACTCCCTGCGATGAGCGGGCTGATCCAGGCACCGACGGCGCCTGCCGAAAGGCCTTGCAGTACACGTCGGCGGTTCAGACCTTCGTGGTTGTCAGGTGGACTCATGGCAGTGCGCTCCGTCAATTCATCGAGGGGCAAACAGCCGATGTCTGACGCATGCGGCCACAAGGAATATAGACGGCAAATTCAACGGTAGCCGATTTGCGGGGGCGGAAAACGACGAATCCCGCCACAAGGGGCGGGATTCGTGTGCAGCCAGAGAGGTTCCCGAAGACGGGAACCGCCGTCTTAGCTTGGGAACAGCTCGGACAGTTTCATGGCCAGCATCATGTCGCCTTCAGCGCGCAGTTTGCCGCCCATGAACGCTTGCATGCCGTCGGTCGAACCGTCGACGATGCCGTTCAGGGTTTCGCCGTCCATCACCAGAGTGACCTGGGCGTCAGGATTTTCGCCTTCCTGCAGCTCGCAAGTGCCATCTTTGACGACCAGCGAGAAGTTCTTGGTGTCGTCGATGCGGAAACCGAATACCAGGTCCAGACCGGCAGCGGCGGCTGGGTTGAACTTGGCTTTCATTGCTTGTACGGCATCAGCTACGGAGGTCATGGTTCGATCCTTTCTTGGGTAATTAGAGCTGGGTGATTACAGCCAGGGTCACAATAGTCCGGACTCAGCGAAACGTGATGAGTTCCGGTGCCTTCAACAGCTGCAAGTGCGCATGACTGTTGAAAGAAGACAGTGCCACCTCGCGACCGCGAAACTTCAGCAGGTTGAGCGAGGTGTTGACGATTTGCCAGTTCAGTTCAAATGCCTGCCTTGCGGGCATCTGAGTAATGAGGTGGAGCAGGGCAGTGATGGTGCCACCGGAGGTGAACACGGCGATTTTCTGGGTGTTGTCGGCGCTTTCGAGGAGGCGGTGCAGACCGGCCTGTACGCGTTCGACAAACCCAAGCCAGCTTTCAAGCCCCGGCGTGTCATAGGTGCCGGCGAGCCAGCGTTCGATGATCAGGGCGAAGATGCGCTGGAACTCGGCGCGGTTTTGCGCGGCATTGCGCAGGATGTCCAGGGCTTCGGGTTCATCCTCCAGCATGGCCGGCAGCAGCGCGCGGATCACCGCGTCGGCGTCGAATTCGTTGAAGGCGGAATCGATTTCCAGGGTCGGCACCGGCAGGCCCACGGCAGCGAACTGTTCCAGCGCGCTGGTGGCGGTGTGCTGCTGACGGCGCAAGTCGCCCGACAGGCAGCGGTCAAAGCTGACACCCAGCTCGGCGAGGTGCTGGCCGAGGATTTCTGCCTGGCGAACACCGGTCGGCGACAGGACGTCATAGTCGTCTGCACCAAAGGAGGCCTGGCCATGTCGAATCAGATAGATGCTGCCCACGTCCGCGTCATCCCGGTACGTTGAAGGTTTGGCGAGGTTATGAGGATGACAGTGAGCTGTCAATGAAAAAACATACGCTTGTTTGAAATGCCCGTTACAGGCCTGTTGCCAGAGGTTTCACGGCTGGCCGCCGAGGCGGAGCATGGGTATGCTGGCGTTGTCCCGCGCGTGTTTTAAGCCGCGCATCGTTTTGAAGGAGTCACTGTGGAGTTTTTGTCCGAGTACGCCAGTTTCCTGGCCAAGACCGTGACACTGGTGATCGCCATTCTGGTGGTCCTGGCCAGTTTCGCGGCGCTGCGCAGCAAAGGTCGGCGCAAATCGGCCGGCCAGTTGCAAGTCAGCAAACTGAATGATTTCTACAAAGAGCTGCGCGAACGCCTGGAGCAAACCTTGCTCGACAAGGACCAGCTCAAGGCCTTGCGCAAGTCCCAGGCTAAAACCGATAAAAAACAAAAGAAGAAACCCGAGGCCAAGCCGCGGGTATTCGTGCTGGATTTCGACGGCGACATCAAGGCGTCGGCCACTGAAAGTCTGCGCCACGAGATCACGGCACTGTTGACGTTGGCGACGCCCAAAGACGAAGTGGTACTGCGTCTGGAAAGCGGCGGCGGCATGGTTCACAGCTACGGCCTGGCGTCCTCGCAACTGGCGCGCATCCGCGATGCCGGCGTGCCGTTGACCATCTGCATCGACAAGGTCGCGGCCAGTGGCGGCTACATGATGGCGTGTATCGGCGAGAAGATCATCAGCGCCCCGTTTGCGATTCTGGGTTCGATCGGCGTCGTGGCGCAGTTGCCTAACGTCAATCGCTTGCTGAAAAAGCACGACATCGACTTCGAAGTCCTGACCGCCGGCGAATACAAGCGCACCTTGACTGTGTTTGGCGAAAACACTGAGAAAGGCCGCGAGAAGTTTCAGGAAGACCTGGACATCACCCACCAGCTGTTCAAGAACTTCGTCTCGCGTTATCGCCCGCAACTGGCCATTGACGAAGTGGCCACCGGTGAAATCTGGCTTGGCATCGCCGCGCTGGACAAGCAACTGGTGGACGAACTCAAGACCAGCGACGAATACCTCGCTGAACGAGCGAAGAAGTCGGAGCTGTACCATTTGCATTACGCCGAACGCAAAAGCCTGCAAGAGCGTATCGGGATGGCGGCCAGTGGGTCGGTGGATCGCGTATTGCTGAGCTGGTGGAGCCGGTTGACCCAGCAACGCTTTTGGTAACACTTTAAATTAACGGTCGCTTGCACTGCCTTGCAGTGAAAGCGACCGTTTTTTTGTGGCGGTATATAGATAGCGCTTTTTAAAAAAGTGGCTCGATAGGCTAGCGATCCTAGTCAGTTTCGAGTGATCACAATGTCTTCTCCGCCCACAAACTCAAACACGCCTGTGTTGACGCCAGATCAACAGGGTGTCTTTTTTGATCTGATTAAAAGTAATGCTCCTGCCTGGTTGCTGACTGCCTCAAGTCAACGGCGAAGTGAACTTTATGAAAGCCTGACCGCCAGCCATCGTTCAAGAGGTGAACTTGCCGACCTCCTGAAGGGCTTCAAATCGCCTGAAAGCGTCTGTCGTCCCTTACTGGCTCAAGCCATGTCGGACAAGCTGGGTACGCCACTGGATACGCAGGGCGTCATTTTCCAGCACGTGCGATCAACGTCCAGCCTGCTGGGACTTCGCAAGAAACTGGTGCTGCCGATTGATCGGGATCTGCTGTCGGCCGCCTGTGAAAATTTTGAACTCAGCGAAACACTGGCCGGAAACTATAGCGATACATCGTTAATTTATATCCCGCAAACCATCACCGGCACAGTCAATAAAGTCTTATCGATAGAGCCGCATGAGTTCGCCGCGTTGTGCCGCAAACTTGATCTTGGAAAACAATACCAGGCGCATGTCAAATCACTGTTTGAGCCAGCGTCAGGTATCAACCACTTATCTAACAAGTATGTTGCGCACGCCAAGAACAGCTTTGAAGTACAGCGGCATGTCGCGCTGATGAAAAAAGCCATAAGTGTCGAAATGCACCAGGCATTGAAGTCAGTCAAGGAACAGCGCCCCGTCAAACTTGGCAACCACACGCTGGGTTACCAGGCGTTGGAAATGTTTGATGTCACGGTCAATGGCGCGATGTTTATCGGGCCGGTCGAGGAGCATGACGATGACGATTACCGCTGCGTGGTCTACCTGCCGGATGACCCGCTGCACCCGTTGAAGGAATACGCGTCCTTCACGGATTTCGAGGTGGAATTGAGTAAGCGCCTGAGAACCTCCGCGTTCCAGAAATTCTTCATGCGCTACATCAAGCTGGGTGAACGGTCCGCGTTTCTGCAAGCTCTTGAAAAACGCTTGTCCGTCCCCGTTTCCTCGCCGCTTCCCGCGACCAGTGTCTACGTGTCGCTGTCGGGTGTGGACATACAAGGCGACATGTTCGAGGAAATTTTTCGTCAGTATGCGAATCAGGTCATCGCCGATGCCCGGCTTCTGGTGGTGCCCACGGACGACGAAGACGAAAAATCCCGACTGGACCGGCTGGAGACCTACAAGGCCATCAGCCTTAATGTCCTGTTGTTCGGCGCATCGTTTGTGCCGTTTGTTGGCCACATCCTCTTGGCTGTGACGGTGATGCAGTTGCTGTCGGAGGTGTATGAAGGCGTGGCCAGTTGGTCCAGGGGCGAGCAGGAGCAAGCCACGGATTATCTGTTCGATACCATCGAAAACCTGATCCTGATGGCCGCGTTTGCCGCCGGTTCGGCGGCTGTTGGTACCGCG
This sequence comes from Pseudomonas sp. FSL W5-0299, assembly GCF_005930655.1. Lineage (NCBI taxonomy): Bacteria > Pseudomonadati > Pseudomonadota > Gammaproteobacteria > Pseudomonadales > Pseudomonadaceae > Pseudomonas > Pseudomonas sp. FSL W5-0299. The sequence continues at coordinate 11,629 of NZ_RXHX01000029.1, read as the reverse complement.
TTTAAAAACATCAGGACATCCGTCTTCATCGAGCGCCTGAGAAAGGTTCCGGGTGTGGACGCTCGGGTCCGTCTGTGGAATCCCGATCTTACGGTGTATCAACAGAGCCGACGGTTACCCCCGGCACTCGCAGCGGATGCGAGAGGACTGCACTGGATGGACGGCCAGGCGTACCTTCCAATCGATACACATCTGTATGCCGTGCGGCCAAAAACGGCGACGGACCTGTGGGAGGTGATTGCCCCGGTGGGGAGCGGCGGCACCTATTCACCCGAGCTTGAAACCAACGATGTCGGGGCGTGGCGCCATGACTCTGAGCTGCCGCAAGAATGGGATCGGCTTAAATTGTTTCGCCGTTTCGGTTACACCCGCGACAAGGTGCCCGATACCACGGCGACGCACATCCTTGCCGTCTGCGGGATCGAGGACACGGTCTTGCGCCAGGCACACGTCGACCGCAGCCGGCCACCGGCACTGCTGGTCGATACAGTGCAGCGGTTTCGGGCGGATGCTGCGGTCACCGACTTTATCGAGCAGTTGAAAACCCCGTCGTCGGCAGTCTTGGCAGACCCGGATCTGCAATTGCACCTGCTGACGACGTCCCGTCATTGGCCAGACAACTCGGCCATCAAAGTTGTCACTGCCGCAGGCAGGCAAACGGGTTTCTATGGCGCGGCCACGGCGTTACCGGGGAAAACCGTCAGCCTCAACCAGGATGCTTTGCATAAGGGCCAATTACACACCTCGCTGCTGACAGCCATGGACAGCGCCCAACGCCAAAGCCTTCTGGGCTCCACTACCCAGGACGCGAGCGCGCGGGCAAAGGCCCTGACAAAGCTCATTGCCGATCAAGCCGAAAGCAGCAAGCTCGCGCTGTTCGAGCGGATTTACAAACGTACTGAAGTACCGGCTGATACCCGGGTCACGGTGTTGATCGACAAGATGGCCCAGCTGCCCTCGGCGATTGCCGAAGAACTGGTGCGGCATGCCGATGCTGCGGAGTTGAGCAGCCTGGAGGAGGGCAACGTACCCTTGCGTCTGGCGGAGGAAGCCCGTCGTTATTTGCAACGGGTGCAGATCAGTCGCGCTTACGAAGGGTTGTACCTTAATGCCGTGGGTGGGCTGGCCACCGACCGCCTGGTGCTCGACACCCTTGAGCAACTGCCGGGATGGACGGGTAATACCAGGGTTCAGTTACAGGCTTCGTCAGGTGCGCAAAGCGAGTCGACCAGCATTGGATCGGCGGACGCTGCGCAGAAGCTGCAGATCGACGTCCATCCTGATCGATACAGCGTGTCGATCGACGACATTGCTCCCGCCACCGCATTCTCGGGACGCACGCGCGAACAGTATTTCAAGGCCCTCTGGCATGGCCTCTCGACGCCGCTCAAAACAGCACTGGGCGTTAACCTGAGCGACGGCGGGGCAGCGTTGCGAGAGAAAATAACGCAGCTCGCCCTGACACGGCGAACCGCCATCGCGGAACTGATCGATGCACGCCCCCCGCGAGCGGGCTACACCTCCCCCATGCGGCTGGCAGACAGGCACGCCACGTCGTCTTCTCCCGTTATGCCGAGGCCCGTGCTCATCAAAACCACCCAAGACGTCCTGGTCCGCAGGGCGCTGGAACTGTATCCGATGCATTCCCCGGTTCGCATTCACGCGTTGGTAAATGATCTGGGGCAGAACGTGACGGTCGTCTTGAAGAAGCTGGAAGCGTTGAGGCTGCAATTTCAGACCATCAGGCAGGTACTGAGTCACTGGGTCAGTCGGCAAACCTGGTATCTGCAGCCCGATGGCTCAAGGCAGGAGGTCAGTCGTCTCGGCAAATATCGCATCGCTCAGGCGATCATTCGCTGCTGGCGCAACGAGCCCGAGGCGAGTGAAGCGGGCGCTAACCTACGCTCCACACTCAGCTTTGACGCCCAGCCTCTGGGCGAATTGCCGGTTATCGTCGGGGACTTCAGCCACGTCGAGAGGTTGGTGCTGGACGGCGTGGGCGCCAGCGCCGGGCTGAACGCCTTCCTGAGCAACTTCCGCACTCTTCGAAGCTTGTCACTGAGAGGCAATCAACTGACGAGGCTGCCGCTGGCGTTGAGTTCAATGTCCGGGTTGGTTCATCTGGATCTGAGCGACAACCTCATTCAACTGACCTCTGAATCGGTGACTCAATTGGCTGATATGACCAGCCTGCAATCAGTGAACCTGGCGTTTAACCCAAACCTTGTGAGGGCTCCCGATGTCAGCAAGTTGCAGCACCTGGAACACCTGAACCTGCAAGGCACCGGGATAAAAAACTGGCCTTTGGGCGCCTCCGGTTTGCCCAGGCTGAGTGAGCTGGATTTACGAGACAATCAGATCGAAATCCTGCCTGAGGATGTCTTCAAGGGGCATGCGGTCCCGAACAAAGGCACCAACCTGTATGGCAATCCTCTGTCCGCCGACACGTTGAAAAAGGTCGTGGTGCATCAGCAGAAGACCGGTGTAAGCCTGGGGATCATTGCTTCGGACTACCGTCGCTCAGGCGCTTACTCGCCGACCGAGGCTCACAGTTCCGCGTGGCTGACCGGGCTTGGCTCTACCGAAACCCGGCGCAGGCGCGGGTTGTGGGATTCATTGCGTGCCTATCCGGAATCCAGGAGCTTTTTCACTATGCTTGCGCAACTGTCCGAGACGGCCGATTACAAACGACTGTTCAGCCACTTCAGCCAGCGGGTGTGGAGTGTCGTGGAGGCTGCGACGGAAGATGATGGCTTGCGACGCAGGCTGTTTCGTCTGGCCCGGGTCGGAAGGTTCAGCGCTGATGGCTACTCCGCACTCTTCAGTGAGATGGAAGTGCAGGTGTTGTTTTATCGGGCCATGGCCGCAGCCCTCACCGGGCCTGCTTCGGTGGAGCAGCAACTGATCACCCTGCTCAGGGGGTTGTTCAGGCTGCATGAGGTCGAGGGGTTTGCGCTGGCGGATATCAATGCGCGCACCGGTCCACAGTCCGGAAGCTACGAACAAGCTCTGGAAATCAGTCTGGCGTATCGCGTGGGGCTGGCCGAACGCCTGAGCTTGCCGGCTCAGCCCAGAATGGTGACATCGGCGTTGGATGTCCAGGTGGCGCCGGCGGCGCTGGAACGGGCTTATCAGAAAGTCCTGACCACCGAACGCACCAGCGCGTTGCTGGAATGGATGATCATCCAACGGTTTTGGGTGGAGTATCTGGAGGTGTCAAATCCAGATCGTTTCCTGGCAATCGCCGACCGCTCGGCACGAGATTTTGCCCAGGTGGAGAGGCAGGCTGAACTCACCCGTCCAGTGGCCACCGAACGCCTGAACGCCATTTTCGATAACTTCAAAAATGAACGTCGGGCATTGATCAGGCAGCTCACCGGTGCGGCGCTGATGCGCCATCCTGCGCCGCCAGTCCCGGGGCCCAGCCATTCGGGGGCCGCTCAATGAACGACATCGCTCACGAGTCTGCTGATAGCCCGACACCGTCGGCGGCGCCGAAATGGCGTGATGAATTGAAAGCCGTTATCGATCTCGCCTTGCCACAATCCCCAGGGCAGTTCGGCGAATGCCTGATCAAGCAAAAGTGGGGCGCGGGCATCGACCCGCAGACGGCCTTGCTGGTCACGCTCGATTACCATTACAAGGGTCATCCTGCCGAGAACGGTTTCGAGCAGGGACGAGTGGCAAGTTCCCGGTCGCTGCTGCACGCGCTGCTGTCCAACGACCAGACGGTGGGTGACGGGCGTTTTGCCGAGACGGCGTTCGGCCTGTACACGCCGCCGGACGTGGGACCGACGATTCGGATTGTCGAGCACGTCGACGAATTCGCCGATCACGGCAGCGGCAATCACCAGACCTATGAAGGCATCTACCGGCAGACCACCCCGCAGGTATATGGGCCGCTGACTCAGCTCAATCTCAGGCCCGCCGATTTCAAGAAATGGGTCTGGGAGCTGGAGCTCAAGGACCTGTACCAAGCGTATCTCGATCAGGCATGGCCAGCCGACGCTGTGCAGGTGGCGGCCAGACCGTCCGCATTGAGAACGTCGGTCAAGGCGGCGTTCGTCATGGCGGCCTGGTTGCAGAGACATGAACAACGCCTGACGCAAGAAGGTCTGGCGCTGGCGATGCGGGCGGCAGGTCTGTCCGCCGATCAGTCTTGGCAAACGCTGACCCTTGAGCAGCTGCAAGCAGCGACTCGCGTACCTTCAACCGTCAAGTTCGGCCTTCTGAAACTGTACCGCTACACCGCGACCGATATCTGGGCCTTCCGTGACACCGTCAGTGCCCGTGTGCTGGTGTACATCCCTGGCAATTCTTCCCCGCTGCATGAATTCGCCAATACCGCGCAGTTGCGCCAGTGGGTTGCCACGCAGGGCAAGCTCGACGCGACCAGGCAGGCCTTGGCCCGTCACTTTGCCGAGGACGATCGCGAAGATGGAACGTTTCACGCCGGCGTTCTGACAGCGCTGGATGGCATGGCGATTTATCCGGCTAAACATTGGCTGGGCAACAACGCCGGTTTCTTCAACAACGATGGCTATTGGGACCCGAACGATTACATCGGCTTCGATGATCCGGCGGCGGCGACCGACCCTTTTGCCCGCCTGCTAATGACAATGAAACAGGCCGCACGGGCAGAGCTTCAGGCCATCCGTGACGATGCGCAGGTCAACCGGGATCAGTTGAGCGCCGTCGTCGAACCCGTTGTGCAATGGGTCAACCGGTTTGGTCCGCTCGCCTTGTTTGTCCCAGGAGGCGAGGGGGTGCTGGCATTGGCCGGACTCATTGACGCCGGGTATGGCCTGAATCAGGCGGTCAATGGAAAAACGCCGGGCCAACGCTCGGAGGGCCGGACACGCACGGTGTTTGGCTTGCTGAATGCGTTGCCGATGCTGGGTGCCGAGTCAGCGCTCAATGGGAGCGCTGCGCAGGCCGATAGCATGGCGGAGCGCGTCCGCGAGCCCAGCGTCGATCCGGCAGAGCCGGGCGCCCGTCCTGCGTCGGAACCGGCCGTTGCGCCGACGCCCTTGAACCCTCGCATCGAATTGATCCGTGGAATCGGCCCCTCGGTGGCCTCCTTCAGCGATGAGGTCCTGGCGCAGATCGCCAAGGTCAGCGCGGTCGACGATGACATGCTGCGGTTGATGCAGACGGGCCGTCCACCGACCCCTTTATTGGCGGATACCATCAGCCGCTTCAAGATCGATCAGGATCTCGGTCTGGAAGCAGACACTGTGCTTTTCAACCAACGCTACGAAGCGCTGCAAAAGTCGGAGCATGAATGGGTCCGGCTATTTCAGCGCGAGTACCCCGACCTGCCGACAATCGCCATCGAGCAGATGCTCGACCGCTATGGCATCGACATCACGTCGTTGCCAGATGCGACCGAGGCCAGGCAGGTATTCGCGCGACTGGACGGCAAAGCCCGGCAATATCAACAGCATGTCCGTCTCGACCGGGTCTATGAAGGCTTTTACCTGCGCTCGGTCGCGAATGCCGAGACGGACACGCTGGCATTGCACTCGCTGAACAATCTGCCCGGCTGGCCGAAAGACCTGCGCATCGAGGTCCTCGACGGTGCGTCCTCTGGCCGGGTGCTTGATCGTTGCGGCCCCCTTGACAGCCCTCACTGCCGAAACATCATCAAGGTGGGAAACCGTTACCTGCGCCAAGGCCGGCAAACGGATGTCTATGACGCGGTCCTCGGCGTGCTGACGGACGAGGAACGCTCGGCGTTGCACCTCACGTCACCAGACCCGGCCAAGGCGTTGCGGCTCAACCTCGGCGATCGGGCATTGTCCCGTGCCGATACCCTGCTCGGCCTGCAAAGGCTGGACACGGGGCTGACCTTTGAACGGCAGGGACTGCGCGGCGGCGGTTACCCGACAACCCCTCAGGGTGACGCCCTGAAGTTGCAAGCGATCAAGTTGCAGTTCAAGGATATTTATCCGGACATCAGCGACGCGAGCATTGATCAGGTGTTGCTGCTGGCAGAGGGCAGGGTGCAGGCGTATATCGACCTGCTGGCTCTGCAACTGCAACAGCTCAATGTCGATTTGACCGAATGGGTCGATCAAGCGGTACAAGACATTGCCGATATGGACGTTCCCTTCGTGGCCATGGGCGATGAGGAGGCGGAGGGGATGAACCCTGCGCAAATCGCCGTGCACAATGCCCACGTCCTGCACACCGCCCTGCAACAGGAGCGCGGGGTCAGGACTGAGCTTGCCGTGGAGCTTGTCGCCATTTGGCAAAAACGCGGGCCGCTGCAAGATCGTGTCTATGTCGACGGGCAACTGCGTGGTGTCAGGCTGGACCTGACCTTCGAGGACTTTCACCGATTACCCACGCTGAATGCCAGGCTCAACGATGTGATCGAATTGTCGATGCATGGTTTTCACCTGACCGAGCACGAGAGTCTGAACGGGTTCCTGGAGGGCTTTCCGAACCTTGAAGTGTTGAATCTGGAAGGCTTCGATTTGCGTCCTTTCTTCGTAGGCGGTGACGCAGGGCGCGCCTTGCCGCCCGTTATCGGGCAGTTGCCGAAACTGGTCTCACTCAATCTGCGAGCCACACAGTTGGCATTCACTGAGCGCGCCGCTTCACAATTGAGTGATCTGACCCACTTGCAAACCCTGGACTTGAGCGACAACCCGTTGGGCGTTCCGCCAGTGGTGCTGGGCATGAACAATTTACGCCAGCTCAACCTGAGGAATACGGCGATCAATCGCTGCCCTGTCGGGGTCAAGGATGAGCCTTATCTGACGATGCTGGACCTGCGCGACAACCGTATTAACCGGGTTCCGCCCGCGATCATCAATCAGGCGGTGGCGGACGACCGCGTATTGCTATGGGGCAATCCGTTGACAGACGAGGACACGCTGCACCGGTTGATCAGTCATCGTGAACAGACGGGCATCAATCTGTGGCTGAGCGCTCCGGCCGCGGATTATGGTACGCCGACGGTGTGGTTGCGCGACTGCGACGAAGCGTTGCAACAGTCCCGACAAGCCCTTTGGCAGCGATTGGCAGGTAAACCCTCCGGTACGCGGTTTTTAGCCGTCATAGACCGGCTGAGCCTGACGGCCGATTTTCGGGTCAGTTACCTGTCACTTCAGGCGCGAGTCTGGCGATTGTTGCAAGAGGCCGATGCTTCAGAGGACATGTGGGGGCGGATAATTCGCGGGAGCGGGCGCTTCGATCACCCGATGGCGGCATTCCGGGCGCTGGAGGCGCGTGCGGGTTTCTAAGCGAAGGAGGGCGCCTTGAACCCCGGGCGGGGTTCAAGGTTTTGCCGGTATCAGCGGCGACGGAACAACGGCAGCGGTTCGTCGGTGGCGGCCTGATAGGTCACCGAGAAGTCCTTGAGACCTTCAAGGGCTTCATACGGGTCTTTATCGGCGCGAATGGCAAAGGCGTCGAACCCGCAGCGGTGCATGTAAAAGAGCTGGTCGCGCAGCACATCGCCGATTGCCCGCAATTCGCCTTTGAAGCCATAGCGGTCACGCAGCAGACGTGCGTTGGAGTAGTTGCGCCCGTCGGTGAAGGCCGGGAAATTCAGGGCGATCACTTGGAACTGATCGACGTCTTCACCGATTTCCTCGGCTTCTTCATCGGCATCCAGCCACACGCCAAGACCGCCATCGCGGGCCTTGAGCATACGACTGTGTTCGCGCCACAGCTGCAACGGGACGATCAGGTCGTCGCAGTTGCTGATCTCGTCGATGTTGAAATCCTTGGGCAGCAAGTGCCAGGTTTCGTCGACGACCTCGTTGTTCTTAATGATTCGCTGCATAGACGCGTTCCTTGAAGAGGTCGATGCCAATACGCTGATAGGTGTCGATGAAGCGCTCGTCTTCGGTACGTTGTTCGATGTACACGTCGATCAGTTTCTCGATCACGTCAGGCATGGCTTCCTGGGCGAAGGACGGGCCGAGGATCTTGCCCAGGCTGGCGTCGCGGCTCGCGCTGCCACCGAGGGAGACCTGGTAGAACTCTTCGCCTTTTTTGTCCACCCCGAGGATGCCGATGTGGCCGACGTGGTGGTGACCACAGGCGTTCATGCAACCGGAGATGTTCAGGTCCAGTTCGCCGATGTCGAACAGGTAGTCCAGGTCTTCGAAACGACGCTGGATCGACTCGGCGATCGGGATCGACTTGGCGTTGGCCAGCGAGCAGAAATCACCGCCAGGGCAGCAGATGATGTCGGTCAGCAAGCCGATGTTCGGCGTGGCGAAACCTTGCTCGCGCAACTCGCCCCACATCGCGAACAGTTGGGACTGTTCAACGTCGGCCAGGATGATGTTCTGCTCGTGGGACGTGCGCAGTTGACCGAAGCTGTAGCGATCGGCCAGGTCGGCCACCGCGTCGAGCTGCTTGTCGGTGATGTCGCCCGGCGCAACGCCGGTCGGCTTCAGGGACAGGGTCACCGCGACATAACCCGGCTTTTTGTGGGCCAGGGTATTGCGGGTGCGCCAGCGGGCGAAGCCCGGGTGTTGTTTGTCGAGCTCGGCCAGTTGGGCCGCCTGGTTGTCCAGGGCCTTGTAGTCCGGGTCGACGAAGTGTTTGGCGACGCGATGCACTTCGGCCTCGGTCAACGTGGTCTGGCCACCGCGCAGGTGTTCCATTTCCGCGTCGACTTTCTGGGCGAAGACTTCAGGCGTCAGGGCCTTGACCAGAATCTTGATCCGCGCCTTGTACTTGTTGTCACGACGGCCATAGCGGTTGTAGACCCGCAGGATGGCGTCGAGGTAGCTCAACAGGTCTTGCCACGGCAGGAATTCATTGATGAACGCTCCCACTACCGGTGTACGGCCGAGACCACCGCCCACCAGCACGCGGAAACCGAGTTCGCCGGCCGCGTTGTGCACCGGCTCGAGCCCGATGTCATGGACTTCGATGGCCGCACGGTCAGACGTCGAACCGTTGATAGCGATCTTGAACTTGCGCGGCAGGTAGGCGAATTCCGGGTGGAACGTGGTCCACTGGCGAACGATCTCGCACCAAGGGCGCGGGTCAACCAGCTCATCGGCAGCGACACCGGCGAACTGGTCGGTGGTGACGTTACGCAGGCAGTTGCCGCTGGTCTGGATCGCGTGCATCTGCACGGTGGCCAGCTCAGCGAGAATGTCCGGGATGTCTTCCAGCGCCGGCCAGTTGAACTGGACGTTCTGCCGTGTACTGATGTGGGCATAGCCCTTGTCATAGTCGCGGGCAATCTTGGCCATCATCCGCGTCTGGCGCGAAGTCAGTTGGCCGTAAGGCACCGCCACCCGCAACATCGGCGCGAAGCGTTGGATATAAAGCCCGTTTTGCAGGCGCAGGGGGCGGAATTCTTCTTCGCTCAGCTCACCTGCCAGATAGCGTCGGGTCTGATCACGGAACTGCTTGACGCGGTCCTCGATGATCCGCTGATCGTACTCGTCATATACGTACATATAAGTCCTGTTCTCAGGCTTGGGCCGGTCGGATCCCGTTGCGTTTTTTCGCCTGGAGGTCTCCGATGCTGCCTCGGCAATTCTGCGCGCACGGCCGCGCACTCCCTACGGAGCCGGGGCAAGATACCAGTTTGCAGTTATGCGCAAAAGTGATGTTTGAGTATATGTAAAGAACCAAAACGACTAACGAGATCCGTTATTGATAAGCCCGTATTTGTCGTGAGGGCAATCGTCGTCTTTACTGTGGTCGAGTCTTTATGCAATCACCGATAAAACCGACAAGAGGCGATGCAATGAGCAACCCTACCAAAGCGACAAAACCTGATAGCACGGTCGATGCCTGGGCGATTCTGTTCCTGATCATTCTGGTCGTGGGCACCGCTGTATTTTGGGTCAGCCATCAATAACCGACCCCGTCCGGGCCCGGTTCCGACGATTGTCGGACAAAAACCGGAATAAACGCCGTTTGCCGGGACTTCGCTGGCTATAATGCGCGGCGAAAATTTCCGGGGGCTCGGGCGTTAATGTTGAAGTTTGTCTACACCTTCCTGCTGATGCTTGGCGCGGCTTGGGGTCCTGTCGCGCATGCAGAGTCGGTGTTGTTCCTCAATCCGGGCAAGACGGATGAGGCCTTCTGGATCAGCTATTCGCAATTCATGCAGGCGGCCGCCAAGGATCTGCGCATTGATCTGCGAATTCTGTATTCCCAACGCATGCCCGAGCTCACCGTGGCGCAAGCCCGCCTGGCCCTGCAAGGTCCCGATCGTCCGGACTATCTGGTGTTCGTCAACGAACAGTATGTCGCTCCACAGATTCTGCGCCTGGCTCAAGGCAGCAGGGTGAAGCTGTTTACGGTCAACGCTTCGCTGACCGCCAATCAGCTGAGCCTGCTGGGCGAGCGTTCCGATCGATTGGGCAGCCTGGTGCCGAACGATGAGGAGGGCGGCTACCTGATGCTCAAGGAGCTGATTCGCCAGCATCCACCCGTGGCGCCTGGCCAGGTCATCGAATTACTGGCGTTCTCCGGCCTGAAGATCACGCCGTCGTCGCAACTGCGCGAACAAGGCATGCTGCGCGCCTTGGCCGAGCACCCGGAAGTGCGCTTGCGCCAAGTGGTTTATGGTGGCTGGAGCCGGGGAAGGGCCTATGAGCAGGCCAAATTGTTGTTCCGGCGTTACCCGAATGTCTCGTTGGTGTGGTCTGCCAATGACGAAATGGCGTTTGGCGCCATGCAAGCCTATTCGGAGACGGGTGGCGTGCCCGGCAAAGATGCCTTGTTCAGCGGGGTGAACACGTCGCCCGCTGCATTGCAGGCGATGATCGACGGTCGCCTGAGCGTGTTGGTGGGCGGGCACTTCACATTGGGCGGTTGGGCGCTGGTGGAGTTGCATGACGTGGAAATGGGCGTGGATCTGGACCAGTACGGCGGGCGCGACCGGTTGATTCCGGTATTGCAACTGATCGACAAGGCCCACGCCAAGCGGTTGCTGGCCATGGGCGCATCACCGGATTACGGGGTGAATTTCCGTCGTCTGTCGGCCAAGGGCCGGCCGACCTCCTATCGCTATCCGTTCAGCCTGCAAACCCTGATGCGCTAACGCCCCGCCAGATGCACCACCAGTTGCACGATGCCGAACAGCGTCAATGCAAACACCGCCGTGAACAGAATCCCCAGAATCACGAAATGACTCGGCTTGCCGTGGGTGAAGTCCCGCGCCCGATTCTTCCCGCTCTGCACACCGAACGCCGCCGCCATGACGCTTTGCAGCATCTGCCAGAAGGTCGGTGGCTTGTTGTCGACTGGATCGTCCATAAATCCCTCGTCATCAATGTGTGAAGAGTAAGCATAGACAATCCGCGGCATGCACAAAGCAAATGTGGGAGCGAGCTTGCTAGCGAAGGGGTCGTAGCATTCAACATCTTCGTTGACTGTCACATCGCCTTCGCGAGCAGGCTCGCTCCCACACTTGATCGGGTTGATCCACACGTTTGTGAACGACCCAAAACAACTGTGGGAGAGAGCTTGCTAGCGAAGGGGTCGTAACATTCAACATCTTCGTTGACTGTCACATCGCCTTCGCGAGCAGGCTCGCTCCCACACTTGATCGGGTTGATCCACACGTTTGTGAACGACCCAAAACAACTGTGGGAGCTAGCCTGCTAGCGAATTGGCCATAACATTCAACATC
>NZ_RXHX01000028.1:0-81978 GCF_005930655.1 Pseudomonas sp. FSL W5-0299 | reverse complement strand
CTGAGAGATCCTTTCTCTCTAAGCTAATGAATCATGGGCGCTCTGTCTGTAACAGAAATAGGGTTACCCTCCTTGAACACGTAAAAATAACTGGCCCACAGCGCCAACATCAGCAACAGCGCAATCAGCCCCAAAACCTTCTTGCCCACACCCACGACCCGACTCCTTTCCCGACTTCTTCCATGCAGCCGAAAGCCCGCTGGCGCGGGTCCTCGGTTATGTCATTGATTAGTTAGCGGCGTATTTGCCTTGCAGCGCCTGCAGGCGCTCGGTCTGCTGCGGAGTCAGGCCACTGGCGTCAAACAACAGCGTGCCGTCGGCACCGACCAGTTTGATGATTTCCAGGCTGAACAGCGCTTCTGCGGGCGCATCAAGCTTGCCCCAGTCGCTGAACTGGTTCGGTGTGATTTCCCAGGTCGGCGACTCGCCCGGCTCTATACCGCCGGGAATCGGCAATTCGACTGTGCCGACAAACCATGGCGTGGCACGGCCCGGGCTGGCCACGGTGCCTTTGAAACCAACACGGGCAACAGAGTACGTCGTGCCATTCTTGACCTTTGCTACCACCACCGGCTGACCATGCGGCGCCGCAACATTCTTGTTCTTCTCGGTGAAATAAAATTCCGACTTGAGAATCTGGAACTTGGCCATCTCGACCTTGGCTTTCTCCGCCATCTGCTGGATATCCTGCAGCTGCTTGATCTCGGCCAGGGCTTGTTGTTTTTCTTTGAGGGCACGCTCGCTGCGCAGGTTGGCGGCGATGGCAGCGACGTCTTCAGCGGTTTTACCATTGAGCGTCGTGCGCACGTTGTTTTTGGCTTGCTCGGCCGTGATCTGGCCAGTCAGCGCCTCGCCGATATTGCTGAAGGTGATGAGTTTCAAGTCTTCAAGGAGTTGGGCTTTCTTGTCTTGCGGCATGTCTGCCGTGACCTTGTCCAGCGATGCCGTGAGGCTCTCGTCACTGGTGCCGTCCAGTTTCGGACCACCGCAACCCGCTAACATCAACGTCACCAACCCGACCGCGAAAATCCTGCGCATACCCGACTCCTTTTTGAGAATGCGCGGACTTTATCAAAACGCCATCATCGACCCAAGCGAAACTCTCAACGCCTCCTGAATAACGGCCGCGGCTCAATCACTGAACGCCCATAGAGCACACTCATCCCGGCCAATCCCTTCAGCGCGTCCTCGGCGGATTTGTCTTCGCGCACCGCGAAACTATCGAACCCGCATTGGCGCATGTGGCTGAGCTGATCGCGCAGCACATCACCGACCGCGCGCAATTCCCCCGTCCAGCCCAACCGAGTACGCAGCAGGTACGCCTGGCTGTAACCGCGACCGTCGCGGAAACTCGGGAAATCCAGGGCAATCAGCGGCAATGCGTCAAACCACGGCTTGAGACTTTCCACCTCGTCGTCAGGCCCCAGCCAGACCGCATGCTGTGCGGGCGCTTGAAGCCAGCGACTCAACGGTAAAATCACTGACCCGTCCGGCAATTCACCCTCTGCGTCCCTGACCAGCCCCCAAGGATCGTCAGCCACAATCCGCGCCACGCCCTCCTCCAGTCGCAACAGATTGTTCATGCCGAGACCTCCAGCAACTTTGGATAAACCTGCTCCTTGAACGGCTCAAGACCAATGCGCTGCAAGGTGTCGACAAACAGTTCTTCGCTCTCGCGGTAATCGACGAACGTGGCGATGATCCGCTCGATAACCTCGGGCACTTCGGCAGCGCTGAAGGACGGGCCGATGACTTTGCCCAGGGCGCTGTTCTTGCCCTGGCTGCCGCCGAGGGTGATCTGGTACCACTCGCTGCCGTTCTTATCGACGCCCAGAATGCCGATGTTGCCGATGTGGTGGTGACCGCAGGCGTTCATGCAGCCGGAAATGTTCAGGCTGATGTCGCCCAGGTCGTGGAGGTAATCCAAGTCTTCGAAACGTGCCTGGATCGCCTGGGCAATCGGGATCGATTTGGCGTTGGCCAGCGCGCAGAAATCGCCGCCGGGGCACGCGATGATGTCGGTCAGCAAACCGATATTGGCGCAGCCCAGGCCCTGCTCGCAGGCCAGGCACCACAGGGCGTAGAGATCAGCCTTGGGTACGTCCGGCAGCACGATGTTCTGTTCATGGGCGATGCGAATTTCGCCGAACCCGAACTGTTCGGACCACTCGGCCACGGCCAACATTTGCTCGGTCGTCACGTCCCCCGGTGGTGAGTCAAAGCCCGGTTTGGTCGACAGCACCACGCTGGTGTAACCCGCGACCTTGTGCGGTTGAACGTTGCGCGTAACCCAACGTGCGAAGGCCGGGTTCTCGGCCAGGCGCGTGCCGAAATTCAGGTCCGTGTCGGACAGTGAACGGTAATCGGGAGCCACGAAGGCACTGGCGACCCGCTCATATTCGACGTTGGTCAACTGCGCCGGACCGTCCTTGAGGTACTGCCATTCTTCCTCCACTTCCCTGGCGAAAGCTTCGATGCCCAGGGCCTTGACCAGAATCTTGATCCGCGCCTTGTACTTGTTGTCGCGTCGGCCGTGACGGTTGTAGACCCGCAGCACCGCCTCGACATAGGAAAGCAAATGCTGCCAGGGCAAACCCTCGCGAATCTGCAATCCAAGAATCGGCGTGCGCCCCAACCCGCCACCGACAATGACCCGCAGCAGCATCTGCCCACTGTCATCGCGATAAAGATAAAGGCCGATGTCATGCATCATGATCGCGGCGCGGTCCTGCTCCGCCGAGCAGATGGCAATTTTGAACTTGCGCGGCAGGTACAGAAATTCCGGGTTGATGGTCGACCACTGGCGCAGGATTTCGGCCAGCGGTCGCGGGTCCATCAGTTCGTCCGCCGCCACACCGGCAAACGCTTCGGTGGTGATGTTGCGCACGCAGTTGCCGGAGGTCTGGATCGCGTGCATCTCGACCTGGGCAAGTCGTTCGAGGATATCCGGCACCTGCGCCAGTTCGATCCAGTTGAACTGCATGTTCTGCCGAGTGGTGAAGTGGCCGTAACCGCGATCATAGTCCCGGGCGATGCTCGCCAGCGTGCGCATCTGCCTGGCGCTCAGGGTGCCGTAAGGAATCGCCACGCGCAGCATGTAGGCGTGCTTTTGCATATACAGGCCGTTCTGCAGACGCAACGGCAGGAACTCTTCCTCGCTCAACTCGCCCGTCATGAAGCGCTCGACCTGATCGCGAAACTGCGCAACCCGCTCGAAGACCAGGGCCCGGTCATAGTCGTCGTACTGATACATGTGGCTACCTCATCAGGGTGGATCGCACGCTCTGCTACAGGGGTGGCGGTGCTTGTGGCAGTGACTATGAACCTACGGCTCAGCGCGTTACAGATTCACCTGAATGCTAAAAAACCGTATCAGAGTGCGTCAGATCACCGCAGGCTGGCCTCGTATCTGATCCGCATAAACTCGGTTTTTCTGAGTCTGTTTTGTTTCGGGCAGGGTTTCTAAAGTGGACGACATGCCAGTCCGGGTGGCCTGGCAAGACTTTGCAACCGTGGAAGCATTGACCATGAGCACAGCAACAATCGGACAGGCCTATAACTACAAGGTCGTCCGCCAATTCGTCGTGGCAACCATCGTCTGGGGCGTCGTGGGGATGGCAATGGGGGTGTGGATCGCCTCGCAACTGGTATGGCCCGAGATGAACCTCGACCTGCCGTGGACCACCTTCGGCCGCTTGCGCCCGCTGCACACCAGCCTGGTCATTTTCGGCTTTGCCGGCAGCGCGCAGTTCGCCGCCAGTTACTACGCGGTGCAGCGCACGTGTCAGGTACGGCTGTACTCCGACAAACTGGCCGCGTTCACCTTTTGGGGCTGGCAGTCGGTGATTGTGGTGATGCTGATCACCCTGCCGCTGGGCTACACCACTACCAAGGAATACGCCGAGATCGAGTTCTCCGGCGCGGTGTGGATGACCGTGGTCTGGGTCGCCTACGCCATCGTCTTCTTCACCACCGTGGTGCAGCGCAAGACCAGGCACATCTACGTCGGCAACTGGTTCTTCGGTGCCTTCATCGTCGTGATCGCGATGCTGCACGTGGTCAATCACCTGTCGATTCCGGTGGACTGGTTCAAGTCCTATCCGGTGTATTCGGGGGCCACCGACGCCATGGTGCAGTGGTGGTACGGGCATAACGCGGTGGGCTTTTTCCTGACCACCGGGTTCCTGGGGATGATGTATTACTTCGTGCCGAAACAGGTCGGGCGGCCGGTGTATTCGTATCGGTTGTCGATCGTGCATTTCTGGGCGCTGATCACCCTGTACATCTGGGCCGGCCCGCACCATTTGCACTACACCGCACTGCCGGACTGGGCGCAGTCGCTGGGCATGGCGATGTCGCTGATCCTGCTGGCACCGAGCTGGGGCGGGATGATTAACGGCATGATGACCCTGTCGGGCGCCTGGCATAAATTGCGCACCGACCCAATCCTGCGCTTTTTGGTGCTGTCGCTGGCGTTCTACGGGATGTCGACGTTCGAAGGACCGATGATGGCCATCAAAACGGTCAACGCCCTCTCCCATTACACCGACTGGACCATCGGCCACGTCCACGCTGGCGCCCTCGGTTGGGTGGCGATGATCACCTTCGGGGCCATTTACCACATGGTGCCGAAAGTCTTCGGTCGTGAGCAGATGTTCAGTACGCCGCTGATCAACTTGCACTTCTGGCTCGCGACCATCGGCACGGTGTTGTATATCGCCTCGATGTGGGTCAACGGCATCACCCAAGGGTTGATGTGGCGTGCGATCAACGACGACGGCACCCTGACCTACTCGTTCGTCGAGGCTTTGCAGGCCAGCCATCCGGGGTTCGTGGTGCGCTTTGCCGGCGGGGTTTTCTTCCTCAGCGGCATGTTGCTGATGGCCTACAACACGTGGCGCACCGTGCGGGTTTCGGACATGGCGATGGCCGAACGTGAAGCGCAGATTGCGTGAGGTTTGAGATGACCGAGATAGTGCTGAATTTGTTCGGGGTCGTGGGGTTTTGGCTGGCAATCGAGTATTGCCTGAAACATCAGACGGCCGAGAGCCTGGAGGACGCGAGCCTGATTCCGTTTGCCGATGACCCTGAGGTGGCGCGGCGGGTGGAGTTGGCGACGGGGAAGACTGTGAAGGCGGTAGCCCCCGAAGAAGCTAAACCCGGTTGGGTCAACCTGGAAATCTGACACACCACACATCCAAATGTGGGAGCGAGCCTGCTCGCGATGGCGCAGTGTCAGTCGATATTAATGCTGACTGATACACCGTCATCGCGAGCAGGCTCGCTCCCACAGGATTATGTGCAAGGTCGAGAATCAGCCGCGTTCGCGGGGGATCAGGCTCTGCAACTGCTGCGCCAGGAAGTTCGCGTCGAAGGCAAACGTATCCGGGTCTTTCAAACCATTGGTCTTGCGCCATTGCCAGCTCGTGGAAGGCGGCAGGCACACCAGCGAAATGCTGCCATACCGCGCGGCCGTCAAACCCATCACCGCCAACGAAATCTGACCACCGACGCCCATCACGTCCGGCACGAACTCCACCGGTTTGCCGGCAATGACAATGCTCAGTTTCTCGGTCTTGAACGTCGACGACTCGACCGGAACGCTCGGCCCTGAAGCGACATACACCTCGCGACTCACTTCCAGCAGGTTCGGCACCTGGATCGGCTCCAGCCATTGTTGGATCTGGTCGAACAGTTCACCAATGCGCGTCGCCCACACGGCCGATTGCGACTCAAACACTTGCTTCTTGTGCGCTTCGCTTTCTGCATAGTGGCGAAGCATCTCGCCCAGTTGCTGTACGTCGTCCATTGCGGTGTTCCTTTGGTTGAAGCGGTGCTGCGGACGTTGAGCATGGCAGATGCGCGCTGCCGGCGTACGACTAAAAGCGTGAACGGTATTGGCTGGGGGTCATGGCCAGGTATTTGCGAAACGCGCTGCCCATGTGCGACTGATGGGCGAACCCCGAATCCAGGGCGATATTGGCCAGGCTCAGGTCTGTGCGTTCGATCATGCGGCGTGCCGCTTGAAGGCGAACTTCCACCAGATAAGCATGGGGCGTCAGGCCCATGGCCTGGGTGAAATCGCGCAGGAAACGCAGCGGATTCTGCCCGTAGGTGTCGGCCAGTTGCGCAAGCGTCAGAGGCTGGTGGAACTGCTCGGCGATCTGCTCCAGCACCCGGACGAAGGACATGGACGTGATCCGCTGTGTGGTGTCGATTTTCTGCCGGGTCAAGTCAACGAGCCCCAGCGCACACTGCTCAAACGCCAGTAGATCGGGCTGCGGCGCGAGCAACAGACGCCGCACCGCTCGTGCCAGGGTCAGCGCACGTCGATTGCCTGAAGACTGCACACGGTGGGTGACACAGGGTAACTGTTCATCGGCAAACGGTTCGTCCAGGCGCATCAGCAGGTATTCACCACCGGTGACGGACTCGGAGAACACCTCGACGCCGATCGGCGTATACGCCAAGACGCCGGGCAAGGTATCGAAATCCACCCGACGGTCGGAATCGATGGCGTGCACACCCTGCTGACGCTCCAGCGTGACCCCAAGCGTTTGCGACTGCGCCGCATCACGCGCGTTGTACGCCGCACGGGGCAAGAGTTGCAGGCAGACTTTGCCGTCGAACAAACGCTGACTCATGACATCAGGCATGTGAAATTTCCTGATAGATCGAAACCGGGATCCACTGGACACTCTCTCGCAAAGGGTTGCCAACAACAGGAGAACGCCATGCGCACCATCGGCCTTATCGGCGGCATGAGCTGGGAGTCCAGCGCCGAGTATTACCGCCTCATCAACCAACAGGTTCGCGACCGGCTCGGGCCGTTGCGTTCGGCGAAATTGCTAATGTACAGCGTCGACTTCGGCCCTGTCGAACAGGCCCAGCATGCCGGGCGCTGGGACGACGCGGCGGCGATTCTGGTGGATGCGGCGCAGCGACTGCAGGCCGGTGGTGCCGAATGCGTGGTGCTGTGTACCAACACCATGCACAAGGTGGCCGGGCAGATTCAGGCCGCGATCAGTATTCCGTTCCTGCACATCGCCGACCCGACCGGTCAGGCCGCCGTGGAGGCCGGAACGCTGAAAGTCGGGTTGCTCGGGACGGCGTTCACCATGGAACAGGACTTTCTCAAGGATCGCCTGAGCGCGACGGGGTTGACGGTGCTGGTGCCGGACGCCGAGGAACGCAACGCCGTGCACCGGATCATCTATGACGAGTTGTGCGTTGGGGTGATCAGCGAGGCATCACGCAGGATTTATCAGCAGGTCATCGAATCGCTGACCCGGCGAGGCGCCCAGGCGATCATTCTCGGCTGTACGGAAATCGGCCTGTTGATCAAGCCCGAGCACAGCGCCCTGCCCTTGCTCGACACCACCGCACTGCATGCGCAGGCGGCAGTGGCATTCGCGCTGGGTGACTGAGTCAGTCGGCCCTGGGCGTGCGACGCAGACGCGCCATGCTCAGGGTGTCGACCAGCCGGCCGTCACGCACGGCGTAGTCGCGGAACAGGCCTTCGGTCTCGAAGCCGAACTTGCGGTACAGCCCGATGGCCGCTTCGTTGTCGGCGCACACCGAAAGCTCGACCCGTTGCAGGTTCATCCAGTTGTCGGCGACGTCCAGCGCCGCTGCCAGCAGTTTTGAGCCCACGCCTTTGCCTTGCCATTGCACCGCGACCGCCATGCCGAGATTGCCGGCATGGCTGCGGCGGATCCGCGAGAACTGCTCCAGACCAATGTTGCCGATGACCGCGCCCTGATGCAGCGCCACCAGTTTCACCAGCCGCTCGTTATCCGAAGCCAGGCGTTGGCGCCAGATCTCGGTGGATTGAAACGGCATTTGCAGGACCTGACGGGTAATCACCGGGTCGTTGTAGAGCGCGGTGACGCCGTCGATGTGGGATTCGCTGAAGCGTTCGAGGGTGATGACAGAATCGGTGGCGGGCATGGTTGACTCATCCTTGATGCAGACATGGCCGCTTACTCTACAACGCCATCTCCTGGAATGGCGAGAATCCCATTTGGGAGCGAGCCTGCTCGCGATAGCGGCGGGTCAGTCACCTTGGATATTGAATGTTACGACGCTATCGCGAGCAGGCTCGCTCCCACAGTTTGGATCGGGGTTAGGCTTCGAACCACTCCCGCCGCTCGTTGAAGGTGTTGTGAATCAGTTCGACGATCATCTGCACCTCGGCCTGCCCCGCAGACTCGGCATTGACCGCCATCCACACCTGGCGCTGCATCGGCTGGTCGAACAACCCCGATAACCCGACCAGCCCCCTGTCAAACTGGCTCATGTAATTGGGCAGCAAACCAATGCAGGCGCTGCAACGAATCATTTCCAGCATCAGCTCATAAGAATGCAACTGCACCACGCCGGCCAGGCGCTGATCGACCACGCCATTCCACGGCCGAAAACTCTCGATCTGACGATCAGGCTGCCATTGCACCAACATGAAGTCAGCGAGGTCATCGAGGCTGTCGGGGCGGGCCGCTACCCGTGAATAACGTTTGGCGATATGCGGCAGATAATCCAGTCGCGCCAAAGGCTGAGGCTCGCTGACAGGGAAACTCGGGCCCGGCAGCGGTGACTCGGTGCCTGCCAGCCACAGCACCACATCTGCACTGACCGCTCGCAGCGACAGTTCGCTGTCCAGCGTGATGATGTCCAGGCGCACGCTGGCGTTGCGTCGCAGCAACGAGACCAGATCGCGGCCCAGGATGTCGTGCAGGATCGACTCGGCCACAGCCAACCGAATCAGCGGCTGTTCGATCACCGGCACGTCGTGTTCATGGGCCAGGGCGATCAATTGCGCCTGAAGCTGCAACCCTTCACGGCTCAAGGCCAGGCCATTGTCCTGGTGATTGAACAGCGAACACTGCAATTGCGTTTCGAGCTGCGCGAGGTGTTTGCGCAACTGAGTTGATTTGATGTTGAGGCTGCGGGCCGCTTGCATGAAACAGCCGCAACGGGCGCTGACCCGGAAAGACTGCGCCAGTACCGGATCGATACCGGCGGCGTGGGTGGATTCCATGAATGACATCAATGACTCCTGTCGATCTATCCTTGAAGCCCTCATCCTGCGCAGCGTTTATGAACCTGACGTGACACCTACGGCGGAAAATCGATTCAGCTGCTGGGGCTTTGCCGAAAACTCACCGCCAGGCGATTCCAGCTGTTGATGGTGGTGACCGCGATGGTCAAGTCGACCATTTCGCTTTCGTTGAACTGCTCACGCGCCACGGCGTAGACGTCATCCGGCACATGGCTTTCGGAAAGCAAGGTCACCGCTTCGGTCCAGGCCAGCGCCGCGCGTTCACGAGGGTTGAAGAAGCCGCTGTCGCGCCACACCACAATCGAATACAAGCGCCGATCCGTCTCGCCAAGGCGCCGCGCGTCCACTGAATGCATGTCGGTGCAGAAGGCGCAGCCATTGAGTTGCGAGGCGCGGATCTTGATCAAATGCAGCAAGGCTGGCTCGATACTGAGGTTGCTGGTCAAGGCCTCCATGGCGATCATCGCTTTCATCGCTTTGGGCGACGCACTGTAGTAATCCAGGCGGGAACTCATGGGGTGACCCTCTTGGATCAAATGAAGACCCCCAAGGTAGGCGCTGACGCAGCGGCGTTACAGATCCAATTCGACGAAAAAGCCGTGGACCATTCGGCGGCAGACCAATCCCGGGTTTTTCGCCCACGCAACTTCTGCACGGCGGCTCATGCGGGTAATCTGGCGCGACGCACACGCGCCTCAATCGCTCCAGGAGCCTCGCCGGTATGGAACTTCATGTTGTCATCAACGGCCGCAAGGACCTGGCAGGCCAGTTGTACAACCAACTGCGCAGCGCCATTGAATCCGGCCGCCTGGCAGCCGGGACGCAACTGCCACCCAGTCGTTTGCTGGCCGAACAGCTGGGTATTTCGCGCAAGACCATTTCCGACACCTACGCGCAACTGACCTATGAGAACTTCCTCACCGGGGTGATCGGCAAAGGCACGTTCGTCAACGCCCGGACAGCCAAAGCCGCCCCCAAGCAAAGCCATTCACAGCTGGCGAGCTTCGAGGTGATCGAGTCCTGGCGCAACCTGCCGGTGTTTCTGCGCCACCCGACCCTGGAGGGCTCGTTACGCTACGACTTCATCGGTGGCGCGACCAGCAAAGGCCAGTTTCCGCAGGACGATTGGCGGCGCTGCACCTCTCACGCGTTGCGCCAGATTGCCGGTTCCAAGGGCTTCTACAGCCTGCCCGAAGGCCTGCCGGCGCTGCGCAACGCGATCGCCCGGCACATCGCATTTTCCCGTGGGGTCAATTGCCAGGACGAAGACGTGGTGGTGTGCAATGGCGCGCAACAGGCGCTGGACCTGATCTCCCGGGTGCTGACCCGTCCGGGCAGCATTGTCGCCATGGAAGACCCCGGCTATCCGCCGGCTCGCCTGTTATTTGGCACCCACGGGGCTACGGTGATCGGGGTGCCGGTGGATGCCGAAGGGATTGAGGTGGACAAGATCCCCTTGGGCACCCGGCTGATTTACGTCACGCCGTCCCACCAGTTTCCGCTGGGCATGCCGATGAGTCAGGCGCGCCGGGTTGCGCTGCTGGAACGGGCTTATGAGTTGGGCGCAATCATCATCGAGGACGATTACGACAGCGAGTTTCGCTACGAAGGCCGCCCGACCGATTCACTGCAAAGCATGGATGAGCGTGGCATCGTCGCCTACGTCGGGACCTTTTCGAAAACCATGCTGCCGGAGCTGCGCCTCGGTTATGCGGTGTTGCCGCCGGCGATTCTTGAAGCCGTCATCCGCGCCAAGCAACTGACCGACCTGCACACCTCCACCCTGCCCCAGTGGGCGCTGGCCAAGTTCATCGCCGAAGGTTGCCTGCTCAAGCATATCCGGCGCTGCCATACGATCTATGCCGGACGTCGCGAGCGGATCCTGTCGCGCATGGCGGGCGACCTTTCGCCCTGGCTTGAACCCGTGCCCACCACGGCCGGGTTTCACATGGTGGTGATGTGCAAAGTGCCTATCGATATTCCGTTGGTGATCGAATTGGCGAAAAAGGTCGAAGTCGGCCTTTACGCTATCGACAGTTTTTTCTACCAGCAAGCGCCACGGGCCGGGCTGTTCCTGGGCTTTGGCGCCATCGAAACCCTGGACATCGACATAGCCCTGGACCGTTTGCGCGACATTTTGCAGCAGGTGGCCTGATCGATTGGTCTGCGGCTTTATCCAGCGATTGGCTATTGGCGGTCCACAGGTGCAGGCCTATCCTGCATAAGCGTTATCCCTCAGTGAGCAGGATTCGTCCGGCCTGATTCAGGAGTGTGAGCAATGTCCAACGAAGTGATCAATACCGTACAGGTGCAGGCCGCCGCCGGCCGCTCGGAAGAACTGGGTAAGCAACTGCAAAAGATTGTCGACACCCTGCGTCAGCAACCGGGCTGTGATTCCTATATGGTCGACCGCTGCCCAGAGGACAGCAACCGCTGGACCGTCAGCGCCCGCTGGCAATCGGAAGCGGCCATGCAATCGCATTTCAACTGCCCTGAAGTACAAGGCTTTATTGGCCTGATCGACAATCGATTGGCGAATTCCGTCGACTTCAACAGCTTCCCGATCCGCTGAACGCCCTGTAGCGGCCCTGTGGCGGAGGGCTTGTCCCCTCGCCACAGGGCCGCTACAGATTGGTCCCCTCACCTTCGCGAATATTGGCTGTTTGATTGGCCCCACCTGCGCACTACTGTTGTTTCTGACAACTAAACCAACCGCAGGTGAATGACCATGAAAGCTTTGCGTATCCTTGCTGCTCCCCTGGCTGCCCTCGCCCTGACCGTTTCTGCGACTGCCATTGCTCACGAAGGCCCTTCAGAAAAGATCACGGTATTGCAGGATGAAGCGCTGAAAAACGTGCCCGGCAAAAAAGCCATGATGATCGAGGTCGACTACAAACCCGGCCAATCGTCGATTGCCCACAAGCATGAAGGCACTGCCATGGCCTACGTGCTGTCAGGTGCGGTTATTTCTCAAGTGAAGGGTGAGAAAGCAATCACTTACAAGGCCGGACAGTATTGGTACGAACCCGCCGGTTCGGAACACTTGGTTTCGAAAAACGCCAGTGCAACCAAGACTGCCAAACTATTGGTATTCATGGTGTTGTCCCCCGACGAGAAAGTGTTGATCCCCTTGGAAAACTGATAGCTGAAGGGATAGCCATAAATAAAAAGGCGCGAATTAACATTTCGGGCCTTTTTATTTCCCGGCGTGATTACTGGGCCTCGCTTAAACCCAATTAAACTATCGGCCAGCCAAGAAGTGCAGCGACTGGCTATTTCATTGTGCAGCGACAGGTTTAGTCTGGATAACTCGCCGGATATTCCGACATTACAACTTCCGACTCATGTTGTTTCACTGGAGTAACACCATGAAACTTGCGCTTGTCAGTACATTAACAATGACCCTCATCCTGGCGGGCTGCTCTGTTCCCACTGCGCCCAAAGCCGGCTCTTCGCTGGAAGGCCTTTTTACTGGACCGGTTGGCCGCAGCAATGCCACGCACGTCCCTAACGGCCACCAGGTTTCGTTGGGTATCGTCTACAGCCGCAACACCCAGGCCAACCGCGACTACCTGCAACACTACCAGGCCAACGCCGGCACCGGCTTCGGCCAGAGCCTGCTGGTGCAATCGATCCACGACGCCTACGTGGCCACCTCCAGACCGGACCATGCCGTGGACTGGGTCAAGGCATCGTTACAACGCCAGTTCGGCTCGGTGACGGTGTATCCGGACATGCAAAGCCTCAGGGCGGCGAAGCCCGACGTGGTCGCCATTGTCGACACCCGCAGCCAATTGATCACATCGCGCAGTTCGGATATCGAAGCGCATGTGAGTGCGCAGTTCTACGACTCAAACTTCAATTACATCGGCACTGCTCAAGGGCATGATGCCAAAGCGTTGAGTCCGTTATGGGCCGATTACAAGCGCAGTGAAGAGATTGTGGCGGATATTAACGAGCAACAGAATGTGCAAATTCGGGCACTGCAAAAGTTTGATCAATCGCTCAACAATTTAGTGATGCAACCCACAGAGACACTATCAGCCATTGAGTCAAAACAACTTCAAGCGTCGTACTAGCGCTCAGCATAATCTTGCCTTTAATCACAATGAAATGAGCACGTCTACCCCAAAAAAAAACCCGCATCTCTCAATGCGGGTTTTTTTCATTCAACAGCCGATCAGGCAGCCGGTTCCAGCTCCGCAGCTGCTGTGACAGGCGCAGGCACTACCGCTTGCCCGCTCAACGCCAAGTCCAGCAACTCACGGTTGGCCACCGCGTACATGGCGTAATCGGTGCCGCTGGCGGCACGGATTTCCACCAGCATGGCGCGCCAGCGTTCGATCATGCCTTCGTGCTCTTCCATCCACAGCGCCAGGCGGGTTTCCACGTCCTGAGTGCCGTCGCCCTGTTGCAGGACGGAGATGGTGATCGCACGTTGCTGCCAGTCGACGTCATCACGGAACGCTTCACGGGCCAGGGCCTGCCAGTTGTTTTCAACCGGCAGAGCGCTGATCTGTTGCAGGTACCAGGTGATGTCCAGCGCGCTGCCCACGGCGAAGTAGGCCTTGGCCACGTCTGCAGGGTTCTGGCCGGTCACGTCGGAGGCCTCGATGATCGGCAGCAGGGTGTACAAGTGTGAAGTGCCAGCCACCATGCGTGCGAGCAACTCCGGCACACCGGCTTCGACGTACGCCTGATAGCGGGCCTGCCAGGTGTCGCGGATCTCGCCACTGAGCAGTTCGTCGAGCTTCAGTCCCAGCTCCTTGAGGTGCGGACCGAAGTGCGCAACGTCACGGGCAGCGTTCTGCTCGTTGCGACGGGCACGCAGGAACCAGCGCGTGGCGCGACGGCCCAGGCGCATCAGCTCGTCCATCAGCTCCAGTTGCACGTCGGCGGAAACCTGATAATCCAGGGATTCGATCTGACGGAACCAATGCGGGAGATGGAAGATGTCACGCACGATCACATACGCACCGGCCACGTTCGCCGGGCTCATGCCGGTCGACTCTTTGAGTCGTTGAACGAAGGTAATGCCCATATGGTTGACCAGATCGTTGGCGATCTGGGTGCTGACGATTTCGCGCTTCAGACGGTGACGGCGCATGGCTTGGGAAAACTTGCTCACCAGGCTTGGCGGGAAAGCGGTTTCCATGTCACGCGTCAGGTAATCGTCGTCCGGCACCTGGGAATTGAGCAGCGCTTCCTTGAGGTCGATCTTGCTGTAGGAGATCAGCACCGACAGCTCGGCACGGGTCAGGCCGTGGCCTGCAGCGACGCGCTCGTTGATGGCTTCTTCGGCCGGCAGGAACTCGATGGCGCGATCCAGCTTGCCGCGACCTTCCAGATCGTTCATCAGGCGCTTGTATTCAGCGATCCGTGGCAAGGCACGACGCGCCGCCAGGGACAGGGCCTGGGTCTGCTTGTAGTTGTTGCCCAGCACCAGGTTGCCGACTTCGTCGGTCATGCTCGCCAGCAACTGGTTACGTTGCTTGTCGGTCATGTCCCCGGCCTGAACCACTTCGTTCAGCAGGATCTTGATGTTCACTTCGTGGTCGGAGCAGTCCACGCCACCGGCGTTGTCGATGAAGTCGGTGTTGGAACCGCCGCCATTGAGGCCGAATTCGACACGACCCAGTTGGGTCATACCGAGGTTACCGCCCTCGCCCACCACTTTGCAGCGCAGTTCGTTGCCGTTCACGCGCAATGCATCGTTGGCCTTGTCGCCGACATCGGCGTGGCTTTCGGTGCTGGCTTTGACGTAGGTGCCGATACCGCCGTTCCACAACAGGTCTACCGGTGCCTTGAGCAAGGCATTCAGCAGTTCGGTCGGGGTCAGTTTGTCCGCCTGGATGTCGAAGCGCTCTTTCATCTGCGGGGAAATCGCGATGCTTTTCGCGCTGCGGGAGAAGATCCCGCCGCCTTCAGACATGATGCTGGTGTCGTAATCCGACCAGGCCGAGCGCGGCAGGTCGAACAGGCGCTGACGTTCGGCGAAGCTGTTGGCCGGCTCCGGGTTCGGGTCAATGAAGATGTGCAAGTGGTTGAAGGCTGCGACCAGTTGCAGCTTGTCGGACATCAACAAGCCGTTACCGAACACGTCACCGGCCATGTCGCCGACGCCCACCACGGTGATGCTGTCTTCCTGGACATTGATGCCGCGCTCGCGGAAGTGACGTTGAACGCCCACCCACGCGCCTTTGGCGGTGATGCCCATCTTCTTGTGGTCGTAACCGGCAGAACCGCCCGATGCGAATGCATCGCCGAGCCAGAAGCCGTAGTCGATGGCGATACCGTTGGCGATGTCGGAGAAGGTGGCAGTGCCCTTGTCCGCAGCGACCACCAGGTACGGGTCATCGTCGTCATGACGCACGACGTTGGCCGGCGGAACCAGCGCACCGTCCTTCAGGTTGTCGGTGATGTCCAACAGGCCCGAAATGAAGATGCGGTAGCAGGCGATGCCCTCGGCCGCGATCTCGTCTCGGCTACCGCCCAGTGGCAGACGACGCGGCAGGAAGCCGCCCTTGGCGCCCACTGGCACGATGACCGAGTTCTTCACTTGCTGGGCTTTTACCAGGCCCAGCACTTCGGTACGGAAGTCTTCTTCACGGTCAGACCAGCGCAGACCACCGCGAGCGACGTTGCCGAAGCGCAGGTGCACGCCTTCGACGCGTGGCGAGTAAACGAAGATTTCGAACTTCGGTACGGGCTTGGGCAGCTCTGGAATCTGGTGCGGGTTGAACTTGAAGCTGAAGTAGGACTTGTTCTTGCCGTTCGCATCGGTCTGGTAGAAGTTGGTCCGCAGCGTGGCCTTGATCAGGTCCAGGTAGCGACGCAGGATACGGTCTTCGTTGAGCACCTGGACTTCGTCCAGCGCGGTAATGATCGCGTGTTCCAGGCGTTGCTGCTTGTCTTCCAGATCGTCGCTGGTCAGCTTGCGCGCCAGGTAGAAACGGGTCTTGAACAACCGGGTCAACTCGCGAGCGATGTCGGTGTGGTTGTTCAGGGTGCTGGCGATGTAACCCAGGTCGAAGCCCAGGCGAATCTGCTTCATGTAACGGGCGTAGGCACGCAACAGCGCCACATCGCGCCAAGGCAGGCCGGCGGTCAGCACCAGGCGGTTGAATGCATCGTTCTCGGCATCGCCACGCACGATGTGGACGAAGGCGTCCTGCAAGGTGTCGTTGAGTTGCTGGATGTCGAGTTCCAGGCCTTCAGCGGCGGTGAACGCGAAGTCGTGAATCCAGAACTCGCGGCCACTGTTGTGGCGCAGGCGATACGGGAATTCACCCAACACGCGCAGACCGAGGTTTTCCAGGATCGGCAACACGTCGGACAGCGCCAGCGGTGTATCGGCGTGATACAGCTTGCAGTGCAATTCGCGCTGACCAGACACCTGGCCCAGTGGTTGATAGAAGCTCATCACCAGCGGATTTTTTTCGGTCAGGCTCAGCAGGTGCTGCATGTCGACCACGGCCGAATGGGCAGCGAAACGCTCGCGGTAACCGGCTGGAAAGCCTTTCGGGAAGTCAGCCAGCACGTTGGTGCCGTGGGCTTCGCCGAAGCTTTCGACTACCAGACTGGCGTAGTCGTCCTGCCAGCTGCGGCAGGCCTGGACCACTTCTTTTTCCAGCAGGACCGGGTCGATGTCGAGACGGTTCTTCGGATCGACGCGCAGAATCAGTTGCACGCGTGCCAGCACGGACTCGGAGAAGAAGGTCCAGAACTCGCAGTCCGAGGCTTTCAGGCGATCCATCAGCACTTGCTGGATCTTCTGGCGCACTTCGGTGGAGTAGATGTCGCGCGGCACGTAGGCCAGGCAGTAGCAGAAACGGCCATACGGGTCTTTGCGCAGGAACACGCGAATCTTGTTGCGCTCCTGGATCTGCACGATCGACATCACGGTGCTGAACAGCTCGTCCACCGGCGTCTGGAACAGATCGTCACGCGGCAGCACTTCGACCACCTGCGCCAGTTCCTTGCCCAGGTGAGCCTTGGGCTGGAAGCCGGAACGGCGTTCGATTTCTTCGACCTTGCGGCGGATGTACGGAATGACCCGCACGCTCTCGCCATACACCGAAGAGGTGTACAGGCCCATGAAACGGCATTCCTTGATGACTTTGCCGTCGGCGTCAATTTCGCGGATCGACACGTAATCCGGGTAAGCCGGACGGTGTACACGGCTTGGGTGCGCAGCCTTGGCGAACGACAGCAGGGTCGGTTCACGCAGGTAGTTCACGGCGTAGTCTTCGATGCGCAGGTCATCGTAGGTCAGGCCGGTGCGCAGCAGTTTGGTCAGGCCCAGGAAGGAATCCTGGTCGTAGACGATGTGACCACCGTCGACTTCATCGCGAACCACGAACTCTTCATAGCCCAGGAATGTGAAGTGGTTGCCCACCAGCCATTCCAGGAAGCTTTTGATTTCGGCTTTTTCTTCTGGATCGACGGCGTACTGGCTGTTGTCCAGGCCGGAGAGAATTTCCTGGACCTTGTCTTTCATCGGTTCGAAATCGGTGACCGCGACGCGGACTTCACCGAGAACCTGCTCCAGCTCTTTGGTCAGGACATTGAGCTCGGCCGCGTTGGCGCAGCGGTCGATTTCCAGGTACATCAGCGATTCTTGCAGAATGCCTTCGCCCTGGGTGCCTTTCGGCAGGATTTCCAGCAGCTCGCCCTTGCTGCCGCGACGCACGCTCAGCACAGTGGTTTGCAGGGTGTGAATGCTGTAGCCGCGACGGTTCAGCTCGGTACGCACCGAGTCCACCAAAAATGGCAGGTCGTGGTGCAGCACTTCGACCGCGGTGTGGGTCGACTGCCAGCCGTGGCGTTCGTAATCCGGGTTGTAGACGCGCACTTGCGGTTGCGCGTGATCGAAGCGCTCAAGCAGGCGCCACGCAGAAAGGGTGCAGCCGGCGAGGTCGGACAACCGACGCTGGGTCAGCTCGTCCAGGGAAATGATGCCGAAGAATTGTTCAGCGAACAGCGCCACTTGTGGCAGTGCCTGTTCACTGATGTGCTGGGCCAGTGCCGCTTGCAGTTGGTGCTGGAAGTCGGCTTTGCTGGCTGCGGTGAAGAACGCCATCTGTGGTACTCCGCTTGGGCTTGTTATTGATGGAAGCGTCGCGTGCAAAACCCCTTTCGGGGCGATCCGTCACCCTGTTCCTGATTCTCGGGCAGAGGAAACAGGGTGACAGGTGGGTGAAGCTGGACGAGACACTCAGGTCACATTCACCTTCCATGAAGGGGTATCGGCAAAAACGCCTGTGCGATGAATTGCACACTGTCTTTACGGATATCCATTCGATGCGCAGCTTAACGAGTGCGGCAAGGCCTGTGCTTGCGGCGCTGCGACATATTCGGTCATCGGTACGCAGCTCACGACATGCGCCTCGAACAACACTAGCAGTCGTGCAGGAAAACGGGCGCTTTATCCCCGGTTTTGCGGCACATCCGTACCAGAAATGACCAGTAACACTCCAAGTGTTCACGACACATGATCTGACACTCAGGCGAGCAGAAATTCCCCGGGGCTGGCAGAATTGCCTTTTGTTACGTTCACCACGCTCGCCGAGCCAGGATTTTCCCATGCAAATGACAACTGACCTCTTGATCGTCAACCCGTGCGACGAAGAAGAAGACAACTTGGCCATGCTCTGCTGCAACAGCGTCGAGGGCGAAATGTTCCTGATGAGCCGCTTTCCGGACGAGGATGAGCTGGAGATCATCTTCCACGACAAACCTTCGGCCCTCAACGGTGTGAAAGTCACCCTCAGCCCTGACCGCCTGCTGATCGAAATCGCCGCTGCGGACATCGATGTGCTCGATGGCGAAGACTCGCTGGAAATCCTGCACGGCACCGATGCGCAGGATCTGGCGGAAGTGGAAGAGACCTTGCAGAACATCCTTAAAGGCACCGGCACCTATATAAGCCAGCTCTAAGCCTCGGAATCTCGGGTGCCTGAACCTGCCTCATCGCGAGCAGGCTCGCTCCCACATTTGATCGTATTTTCATGTGAGAACCCGGTCACCTGTGGGAGCGAGCCCGCTCGCGATGAGGCCAGCCAGATCACCACCCTGTCCCTCGCCTACAAATTTCCAACAATTTCACCCATCAATTCCCACACTTTGCACAAAATGCCGTTAGTCGCCGCCCCCCGCGATGGATTAAAGTAACGCCCCCAGCCCTGGCGTTATTCGAACGTCTTCGGTCACCCTTTCCAGGAACAGTCATCGATGGAACATCGTGAAGCGCTGCTAGCGCTGCGAACCTTTCTTTCAACGCAGATTCTCGGCCAGGAAAAACTCATCGAGCGCTTGCTCATCGCCTTGCTCGCCGACGGCCACATGCTGGTCGAGGGCGCCCCGGGGCTGGCCAAGACCAAGGCCATCAAAGAACTCGCCGAAGGCATCGAAGCCCAGTTCCATCGCATCCAGTTCACCCCCGACCTGCTGCCGGCCGACATCACCGGCACGGAAATCTATCGCCCGGAAACCGGCAGCTTCGTGTTCCAGCAGGGCCCGATCTTCCATAACCTGGTGCTGGCGGACGAAATCAACCGCGCCCCGGCCAAGGTTCAATCGGCATTGCTGGAAGCCATGGCCGAGCGCCAGGTCAGTGTCGGGCGCAGCACTTACGAGCTGTCACCGCTGTTTCTGGTGATGGCCACGCAAAACCCGATCGAGCAGGAGGGCACCTATCCCCTGCCGGAAGCCCAGCTCGACCGCTTCCTGATGCACGTGAAAATCGGCTTCCCCGATGCCGCCGTCGAACGCCGCATCCTGCAACAGGCCCGTGGCGAAGCCCTGAACGGCGAAACCAAGCCCGAGCGCCGGGTCAGCCAGCAGGCGATTTTTGCCGCACGCAAGGAAATCCTCGGCCTGTACATGGCCGACGCCGTGGAGGAATACCTGGTGCAACTGGTCATGGCCACGCGCACCCCGGCCAAGTTCGACCCGGAGATGGCCGAGTGGATCGCCTATGGCGCCAGTCCTCGCGGTTCGATTGCTCTCGATCGCTGTGCCCGGGCCCATGCCTGGCTGGCCGGTCGCGACTTCGTCAGCCCGGAAGACATCCAGGCCGTGCTGTTCGACGTACTGCGCCACCGCATCATTCTGTCCTTTGAAGCCGAAGCCGCCGGCATCGATCAGGACCGGGTGGTCCAGCGGATTCTCGACGTCGTAGCCGTCGCTTGACCCCCATGAACGCCCTCCTTCCGCCCGAGCCGGGCATCCGCGTCAGCCTCGCCGAGCTGATCGAGATGCGCCATCGCGTGCGCGAAGTGCAGCTGTTTTCCACGCCGAGCCAGCGCAGCCCCCTGATCGGCCTGCACCACTCCAAACTGCGCGGCCGTGGCGTGGACTTCGATCAAGTGCGGGTTTATCAGGCCGGCGACGACGTGCGCACCATCGACTGGCGCGTTACCGCCCGCACCCAGGAGCCCCACACCAAGCTGTTTCACGAAGAACGCGAGCGACCGATTTTCATCATGGTCGAGCAAAGCCGTCGGCTGTTTTTCGGTTCGGGGCTGATGTTCAAATCAGTGCTGGCCGCTCAGGCAGCAAGCCTGATTGGCTGGGCGGCCCTTGGCCATAACGACCGGGTCGGCGGGCTGGTGTTCGGCGACAACGAGCACTACGAAATCAAACCCCGGCGCAGCAAACAAAGCCTGCTGCAGCTGCTTAACCGTCTGGTGCGGGTCAATCAGTCGCTGCACACCGAAAGCGAACAGAACCGCGACTCCCTCAACATGGCCCTGCGTCGTGCACGGGAGGTGCTGCGCCCCGGCAGCCTGGTGATTGTGATCTGCGATGAACGCGCCTTGACCGAAGGTTCTGAACAGCAACTGAGCCTGTTGTCGCGTCATTGCGACCTGTTGCTGTTGCCGCTGTCCGATCCGCTGGACCACGCCCTGCCCGCCGCCGGGCTGCTTCGTTTCGTTGAACGTGGCGCACAACTGGAACTCGACACCCTGAATTTCGACCTGCGCCAGACCTACCGCGCCCAGGCCGAAGCGCGCATCGCTCGCTGGGAATTGCTCGCGCAAAAACTGCGGGTATTGCTGATGCCGTTGAGCACCCAGAGCGAGATGGTCGAGCAACTGCGCGAGTACCTCAACCCACAGAAACCGGGGAAAGGTCGATGAGCAGCCTCGATCAACTGCAACCGCTGATTACCCCGCCGCCCATCGAGTTCTGGCCCCCCGCGCCCGGCTGGTGGCTGTTGCTGTTGTTGCTGCCGCTGATCGGTTTCGGCCTGTGGAAGGCGCGGCGATTCATTCCGAACAAGCGCCCGATCGTCCGTGCCGAACAACCGCTGGACCCGGTGCGCATCGCCGCACTCGCCGAATTGGCTCGGATGCCAAAGCCCTACGACGGCGCACCGGCCGGCGCCTGGTTGCAGCAGCTTAACGGCTTGCTCAAGCGCCTGTGCCGCAACCATTACCCCTACAGCCAGAGCCACACCCTCAACGGGCGCAAGTGGCTGGCGTTCCTCGACAACCGCTGCCCGGCCGCCGGTCTGACCCGCTGGATGGTGCTGGTCGAAGGCGCCTACAAACCCGAATGCAAACTCGACGACAAGGCCATCGCCGGCC
The DNA here is from genome assembly GCF_005930655.1 of Pseudomonas sp. FSL W5-0299. Lineage (NCBI taxonomy): Bacteria > Pseudomonadati > Pseudomonadota > Gammaproteobacteria > Pseudomonadales > Pseudomonadaceae > Pseudomonas > Pseudomonas sp. FSL W5-0299. The sequence continues at coordinate 60,327 of NZ_RXHX01000028.1, read as the reverse complement.
TCACTCAAGCCGTCGATACCTGGATTCGCAAACATGTTTGAGTTCGCCTGGCCGTGGATCTTTGCCCTGCTGCCGCTGCCGTGGTTGATGCGCGTGCTGCTGCCGGTGGCCGACAGCGGCGAACCCGCGCTCAAGGTCAGCTTCCTCAATGACCTCGAAGGCCTGGCCCGCCGCCGTGCGCGCGCCAACCTGCCGGCCTGGCGCCAGCAAGCACCGTTCATTCTGTTGTGGCTGTTGTTGCTGATGGCGGCGGCGCGCCCGCAATGGCTGGGCGATCCCCTGCCGATTGCCGCCAGTGGTCGCGATCTGCTGGTGGCCGTGGACGTGTCCGGTTCCATGGATTTCCCCGACATGCAGTGGCAGGACGAAGACGTCAGCCGACTGTCGCTGGTTCAGCACTTGCTCGGTGACTTCCTTGAAAGTCGCGACGGTGACCGTGTCGGCCTGATCCTGTTCGGCAGCCAGGCTTACCTGCAAGCGCCCTTGACGTTCGACCGGCACACCGTGCGCGTGTGGCTCGACGAAGCGCGAATCGGCATCGCCGGCAAGAACACGGCAATCGGCGATGCCATCGGCCTGGCGATTAAGCGCCTGCGCATGCGTCCGGCCCAGAGCCGTGTGTTGATCCTGGTCACGGATGGCGCCAACAATGGCGGTGAAATCGACCCGCTCACGGCGGCGCGCCTGGCGGCCAAGGAAGGCGTGAAAATCTACCCGATCGGCATCGGCGCTGACCCGGAGCAAAGCGGCACCTTGGGGTTCCTGGGGGTCAATCCGAGCCTGGATCTGGATGAACCGGCGTTGATGGCCATCGCCCAAGTCACCGGCGGTCAGTACTTCCGCGCCCACGATGGCAAAGAGCTGCAAACGATCAAGGACACCCTCGACACACTTGAGCCCGTGACCCAACAGCCGACCCAGGCCCGCCCGGCGCAGGCGCTGTATCACTGGCCTTTGGCGCTGGCATTGTTGTTGAGCATGTTGTTGGTGGTGCGCGAGCGTTGGCCGGACAACCCGCTGCAACGGCTCTTTACCAAGGACCTGTTTTTGCAAACGCAATTGCCTGACTGGCGCCAGCGGCTCAAACGCCTGCGCCTGCGGAGGCGCCGATGAGTGCGCTTTGGCCGTACTGGTTCCGCCCCTGGTGGTTGCTGTTGTTGCCGCTGTTGGGCTGGCTGCTCTGGCAACTCTGGCATCGACAAAAACGCGCCGGGCGCTGGCAGATGATCCTGCCACCGGCCTTCCACGCTGCGTTGCTGAGCGGTGGAAACGGGCGCGACAGCAAACTGCCGTGGGTCGTCCTCGGCCTGGCGTGGATACTGACCGTCCTGGCCTTGTTGGGGCCGAGTTGGCAGCGCGTCGAGCAAATCAGTCAGAAGCCCGCCGACCCGCTGGTGGTCGTGCTTGAGCTGACCCCGGAAATGCTCGCCACCGACGTTGCGCCGAACCGACTCGAACAGGCTCGGCGCAAACTGTTGGACCTGCTGCAAGTGCGCAGCGACGCCCAGACTGCAATCGTCGTTTACGCCGGCAGCGCCCACATCCTGGTGCCTCTGTCGGATGACCTGTCGACCAGCCGTAATCTGCTCGATGCGCTCAAGCCGTCGCTGATGCCCGAAGCCGGTCATCGCGCGGACCTCGCTGTGACCAAGGCCCTGGCACTGCTGAGTCAGGGGGGGTTGGGTGAAGGCCGGATCCTGTTGATCGGTTCCACCCTGACGGACCTGGAACGTGAAGGCATTCGCCAGGCACTGGATCGAAAATCGACGCAGTTCCTGATGCTCGGCATCGGCACCGCCGAAGGCGCACCGGTCGCACAGGAGGACGGCAGTTTTCTCAAGGACGACCAGGGCGCGATCCTTGTGCCGTACCTGGACAGTCCAAGCCTGAAAGCTTTTGCCAACGAGCTTGGCGGACGCTATCGCCCAGCGCGACTGGGCGATACCGACCTGCGCGGGCTCGGCCTGCTTGACGGTCCACGCACCCTGCGCAACGACGGCCAGACCTTGCGCCTGGACACCTGGGCCGATCAGGGTTACTGGCTGCTGCTGCCGCTGTTGCTGCTGGCGGCGTGCGCCGGTCGCCGTGGCTGGTTGTTCTGCCTGCCTTTACTGTTCCTGTTGCCGCAACCGAGCTATGCCTTCGACTTTGAAGACTTGTGGTTGCGTCCCGATCAACGGGGCCTGCATCTGCTCAGGCAAGGCCATCCGGCGAAGGCGTCGCAGCATTTTGAGGATCCGCAGTGGCAAGGCGTCGCGCTGTATGAGGCCGGCGACTACAGCGGCGCCGCCCAGCGGTTCGCCGAGGGCAACGATGCCCACGCCCACTACAATCGTGGCAATGCCCTGGCCAAAAGCGGTGAGCTGGAAGCGGCGCTGGACGCTTACGATCAGGCGCTGGAACGCCAGCCGGATCTGCGCCCCGCGCAGACCAACAAGGCACTGGTAGAAAGTCTGCTCAAGCAGAAAAACGCACCGCCACCGGTTGAGCCGCAGAAATCCGCCGATGACGAGACCAAGGACACCGAGCAAGAAACGCCACCGGGTGCCGCCACACAGCCTGCGGACAAAAACCCACCGAAGTCCGACGCCGGGCAGACCACGCCGGACGCCGGGCAACAGGCCACAACACCGCCGAAACCGGGCGCCAATGAAGTCCCGGGCAGCGAGCTGGGGGACGAGCAAAGCACCACACCACCGATGCGGCCGGCCAGCGACAATATCGACGGCGAACAGCGTCAGGCGCTGGAGCAATGGCTGCGCAAGATCCCCGATGACCCGGGCGAATTGCTCAGGCGCAAATTCTGGTACGAACAGCAACAACATCAGGATCAGGAAAAAACGCGATGACCCGCTTCACCCTTTTCATGCTCGCCCTGCTGCTCAGCACCGTCCAGGCTCAGGCGGCGGCGCTGGTCGCCAGTGTCGATCGCAGTCGCCTGAACTCCGGCGAGACGGTCGAACTGACCCTGGAATCCAACGACGTCACCCAATTCGGCAAGCCTGACCTGGCACCGCTGGAACCGCTGTTCGAAGTGCGTGGCACCCGCCAGGTCAACCAACTGACCACCCTGAACGGCGACAACCGCGCTACCACGCGCTGGATCATCACCTTGCTGCCCAAGGAAAACGGCAGCGTGACGATTCCCCCGCTGCAACTGGGCGAGGTGCAGAGCCAGCCGATTACCGTGCAAGTGGTCGAAAGCGAAACCCAGGACACCGCGAACAAACTGGCCCCGGTGTTTATCGACGCGAGCCTCGACCAGTCCAGTGTTTATGTGCAGGCCCAGGCCATCCTGACTTTACGCATCTATCATTCGGTGTCGCTGTACGACGACAGCAGCCTGACTCCGTTGCAAATTCCTGATGCGCGCATCGAACAACTGGGCGAGTCGCGCACTTACGAGAAAGCCATCAACGGCCTGCGTCATGGCGTGATTGAAATGCGCTATGCGATCTACCCGCAACACAGCGGCGAATTGACCATTCCGGCGCAGATTTTCAGTGCCACGCTCGTCGACACCCAACCCACCCAGGACGCTACCCAGGCGCCGAAGTCCGGGAAACTGATGCGTGTCAGCTCCACTCCGATTCTGCTGACGGTCAAGGCCAAACCCATTACCTACCCTGCCGACCTGCCCTGGTTGCCGGCCCGCAGCCTGAGCCTGAGCGAAAGCTGGAACCCGGAGCCGGACCATGCGCAGGCGGGTGATTCGCTGACTCGTAGCCTGACCTTGAAGGCCGAAGGCCTGGCCAGTTCCCAACTGCCGCCGCTGCCCGCCACCGACGTCAACGGCCTGCGCCGTTACCCGGACCAACCGGTGCTGAGCAACCAAAGCACCGAGCGCGGCCTGATCGGCAGTCGTGAAGAGCGCGAAGCGCTGGTGCCGGGTCGCAGTGGCGCCATCGAGTTGCCTTCGGTGGAAGTGGTCTGGTGGAACACCTTCGAAGATCACCTGGAACACAGCAGCCTGCCGGCCCGAAGCCTGCAAGTGGCGAGTAATCCGAGCCTGGTGGTCGATACTCCGGCTGGCACGCAGTCGGTCATGTCCGCAGCCGACAGCGAAACCCTTTGGCGCTGGAAACTCAGCACCCTGATCCTGGCCTGCACCACCCTGCTCGGTTTCGGTCTCTGGTGGCGTGGCCGCTGGCAACCCGCCGTGCTGCGCGCCGCGCAGACCGGCCCGAGCCCACGCACCGTCCTCGACGAACTGAAACGCGCCTGCCAGGCCAACGATCCCCACGCCACCCGCCAGGCCCTCGACGCCTGGGCCCGGCAACAACCGGAAACCCTCGCCGACATGGCCGCCCGCTTCGTGCCACTGTCCGACGCACTGGACGGTTTGAACGGCGCGCTCTACAGCGAAACCGGCCAGCACTGGCAAGGCGAAGAACTGTGGCGGGCGATCAAGGCGATCCCGATTGCCGAACGGGTTCAGGATCCGGTGGGTGACAGTGGCCTGCCGCCGTTGTATCCGAAGTGACACCGCATCATCGTTCATCGCGAGCAGGCTCGCTCCCACAAGGGACGGTACTGGACACAACATTAGAGTCAACGCAGGTCCAATGTGGGAGCGAGCCTGCTCGCGATGACGGCCTAAAGATCGCCGAATACTTTAAGTCAGGGCAAAAATACCCCCCCTTGCCGCACCCAAACGACGGTTTGCCAGTAAACTCCCACTCTTTTCGCCGCCATCAATTTCCACGCGGCCATCACCTTATTTCCTACGGAGTTCGCCTTGCGTCTGTTTCACACCTCCGACTGGCACCTTGGGCAAAACCTGCACGGCCAGGACCGCGATTTCGAGCACGCCTGCTTTCTTGAATGGCTGTTGCGCCAGCTGAAGCTGGACCAGCCTGATGTGCTGTTGATTGCCGGCGATATCTTCGACACGGTCAACCCGCCGGTCAAAGCCCAGGAACGCCTCTATGAATTCATCGTCAGCGCCCACGAGCAGCAACCGCTGCTGACCATCGTCATCATCGCCGGCAACCACGACTCCGGCTCGCGGATCGAATTGCCCGCGCCGTTGATGCGCCGTTTGCGCACCCATGCGCTTGGCCGCGTGCTGTGGCTCGACGACGGTCAACTGGACGCCGAGCGGCTGTTGTTGCCGTTGCCGGATGCCAGCGGGGAAATCGCCGGTTGGTGCCTGGCGCTGCCGTTTTTGCGACCCGCCGAAGTGACCGGTGCGCAGTTGGGTGACAACTACTTGCGCGGCATCGGTCAGGTTCATGAATGGCTGATCGAGGCGGCCAATGCCAAGCGCAAGCCTGGCCAGGCGCTGATTGCGATCAGCCATGCGCACATGGCCGGTGGTTCCGTGTCGGAAGACTCCGAGCGCAGCCTGATCATCGGCAATGCCGAAGCCCTGCCCGCCAGCCTGTTCGGGCCGAGCATCAGCTACGTCGCGCTGGGGCATTTGCACAAGCCGCAGAAGGTCAACGGTGAAGAGCGCATCCGCTACAGCGGCTCGCCGATTCCGTTGTCGTTCTCGGAAATCGGCTATCAGCATCAGATTCTCGACGTCACGCTCGACGGTGAAACCCTGGTCAGCGTCGAACCGAAACTGATTCCCCGTGCGGTCAACCTGCAACGCATCGGCCCGGCACCGCTGGCCGAGATTCTCTTGCAACTGGCCGACCTGCCGAACATCGATTTGCTGGCCGACATCCAGCGCCAGCCGTGGCTGGAAGTGCGGGTGCGTCTCGACGAACCACAACCCGACTTGCGTCACCAGGTTGAAAGCGCCCTTCAAGGCAAAGCCGTGCGCCTGGTGCGCATCGCCGCCGAATATGCCGGCAACGGCAGTCGCGAGGGTGTCGAAGATGGCACCACGTTGATCGAACTGGACCAGCTCACGCCGCAGGAATTGTTCAGTCGTGCCTGGCAGGACAGCTACGGCAGCGAGGTCGATGAGCAAACGCTGAAAGACTTTGCCGAGCTGTTGCAGGACGTGCAGATGGAGAGCGAACAACCATGAAGATCCTCGCGATCCGCCTGAAAAACCTCGCCTCGCTGGCCGGGCCCTTTGAAATCGACTTTACCGCTGAACCGCTGGCGAGTGCCGGCCTGTTCGCGATCACCGGGCCGACCGGCGCGGGCAAAAGCACCTTGCTCGACGCCTTGTGTCTCGCGCTGTTTGGCGCTGTTCCGCGATTAAGCAACGCTCAGGTGTCGGCCAAGGCACCGGACGCCGATGGCGAAATCAGCACCGGCGACCCGCGCACCTTGCTGCGGCGTGGCACCGGCGAAGGGTATGCCGAGGTGGATTTCGTCGGCATCGATGGCCGTCGTTACCGTGCGCGCTGGGAAGCCAATCGCGCTCGCGAAAAGGCCGGCGGCAAGCTGCAAGCCAGTCGCCAGAGCCTGCGCGACATCGATCAGGATCAGTTGCTGGCCAGTCAGAAAGTCGAGTTCAAAACCCAGCTCGAAGCCGTGCTGGGCCTGAACTTCGAACAGTTCACCCGCGCCGTGCTGCTGGCCCAGAGCGAGTTCAGTGCCTTCCTCAAGGCCAACGACAACGAACGCAGCGAACTGCTGGAAAAGCTCACCGATACCGCGCTGTACACCCGCCTCGGTCGCCGCGCCTTCGACAAAGCCAAAGAGGCGCGTGAAGCGCACAAGCTGTTGCAGGATCAGGCCACGGGGGTGACGCCGCTGGCTCCCGAAGCCCGGGCCGAGCTCGATGCGCGCTTCAACGAAGCGCAGCAGCAACTCAAGACCCAGCAAGCGCAGCTCAAACAACTTGAATTGCAGCACACCTGGCTCAAGGACCTGCGGCAATTGCAGGACGAACAACAGAGCGCCACCGAACAGCTGACCAGCGCCCGGCAGCACTGGGAAAGCCTGGCTGGTGACCGGTTGAAGCTGACGCGCCTGGAACAACTGGCCCCGCAACGGCACCAGTTCGCCCGCAAGACCGAACTCACCGCCCAGCTCACCCCGCTGGCGGCGCAGATTCAGCAGCACATCCAACAGCAGGCCGAGTTGAACGAGCGGCAGGCGCAACTCGAACAGAGCTTGAGCGCTGCGCAGACCGCGCTGGTCGACGCCCAAAGCCAGCACACGAAAAAAGCTCCGTTGCTGCGCCAGTCCTTTGAAGAGCAAAGCACCCTCGCCCGGCTGGTCAAAGACGCCAGTGTGAGTGCAGAGCACAAGCAACAGGCGGAACTGGCCAGCACTCAAGGACAGAACACGATTCAGGGCCTGCTCGAGCAACAAAAACAGGTGGCTGCACGTCTGGAGCGGATTGCCGGGGAGCTTGAGCAAAGCACGCATTTAGCGCCGTTGAGCGAGGCGTGGAACGCCTACCGTGATCGCCTGCAACAGCTGATGTTGATCGGTAATCGCTTGAACAAGGGCCAGGCTGAACTGGCGGCTCTGGAGCAAAGCGCCGCCCGCGCCGGCGAAGAACTGGCGGCTCAAAAGCAGCATCTGGAAGTGCTCTACAAAGAAGCCGGTGCCGAGCCGGAAGCCGTGGCCGAACAAATCCAGTTACTGGGCAACTTGTTGCAGGACAACCGCAAACAACTGCGGGCGTTTGAAGAACTGACACGGCTGTGGGCCAGCCAGCAGGAGATCGACAAGCGCAGCGCCGAGCTGACGCAACGCCAGCTCAGCGCCCAGCAGGAACGTGATCGCCTGACCCAGGACGGCGTGAAGACCAAGAACGAGTTGGTCATCGCCGAACAGACCCTGACCGTCACTCGCGAACTGCTGGAGCGTCAGCGTCTGGCTCGCAGCGCCAGCGTCGAAGAACTGCGCGCACAGCTACAGGACGATCAGCCCTGCCCGGTCTGCGGCAGCCCCGACCATCCCTATCATCAACCCGAAGCGTTGCTGCAAAGCCTCGGTCGCCACGATGAAAGCGAGCAGGCCAATGCGCAGAAGGCCGTCGACCTGCTGAAAGAGAAACTCACCGATTTGCGCGGTGAAGTCGGCGGTTTGATTGCTCAGCAAAAAGAACTGCTGCAGCAACAGGAGCAACTCGCCAGCCAGCAACAAGGCCTGACCCCGAGCCTCGAAGCCCATCCGTTGTCGACGCAACTGCTGGCTCAGGACGCGAACAAGCGCGACAGTTGGCTGGCGCAGCAAAACAGCCAGTTAAACCAGAGCATCACCCAGGATGAACAACGGCAGACCGCCCTGCTCACCCTGCAGCAAGACGCGGCTCGCCTTCAGCAGCAACTGCGCAGTGCCGAGGCAGCTAGCCAGCAAGCGACGCAGCACCTGAGTAACCAGCAGCGTGAGCTGGGCAGTGATCGCCAGCGCCTCGATGAAGAGCTGAACGCCTTCAGCACCCTGCTTCCGGCCGAGACACTGGAGGCCTTGCGCAACGAACCGGCCGCGACCTTCATGCAACTCGACCGGCAGATCGCCCAGCGCCTGGAGCAGCTCGAACAGCAACGCGATGAGCTCGGCGAACAGCAACAACGCCAGCAGACACTGGAAAAAGAACAGGACCGCCAACTGGCCCGCGCCCAGGCACTGGAATTGGCGCAGCAGCAATTCACCATCCTCGCCGAGCAACAACAGGCTTGCCAGGAACGGTTGACGCAATTGCTGGGCGAACACAGCAGCGCCGAACACTGGCAGCAGCAACTGGATCAAGCCGTCGAACAGGCGCGCACTGCCCAGGCAACAGCCCATCAGGAACTGCAAACCGTGCGCACGCGGTTAGTCGAACTGGCCGCTGAACTCAAAGCCAGACAAGAGCGCCTGCTGGCCCTGGAAACCGAAGACCGCGAACTGAGCGCAAAGATCGCCGACTGGCGCGCCTTGCATCCAGAGCTCGACGATGGCGGACTGGAAGCGCTGCTGAGCGTCGACGACCAGCACGTCAGCGAACTGCGGCAGCACTTGCAGCAAAGCGAAAAAGCCATCGAACAGGCCAACGTGCGATTGCAGGAACGGGACCAGCGCCTGCTCAATCATCAGGCGCAACACAACGGCAATCTCGACGCCGAGCAACTCGCCACGGCACTGACAGACCTGCAAAACCTGTTCGCCGCCAGCGAGCACCGTTGCGCCGAACTGCGCGCCGAACAGGCCGAGGATCAGCGTCGGCAGAACGCCAACCAAGCCCTGGCGCAGCAGATCGCCGACGCCTACAGCGAGTACCAGCGCTGGGCTCGCCTGAATGCGTTGATCGGCTCGGCAACCGGCGACACCTTCCGCAAGATCGCCCAAGCCTACAACCTCGACTTGCTGGTGCATCACGCCAACGTACAGCTGCGACAACTGGTGCGGCGCTATCGCCTGAAACGCGGCGGCAGCATGCTCGGGTTGCTGGTGATGGACACCGAGATGGGCGATGAGCTGCGTTCGGTGCATTCGTTGTCGGGCGGCGAGACGTTCCTGGTGTCGTTGGCCCTGGCGCTCGGTTTGGCGTCGATGGCTTCGAGCACACTGAAAATCGAATCGCTGTTCATCGACGAAGGCTTCGGCAGCCTCGATCCGGAATCCCTGCAACTGGCCATGGACGCACTCGACGGCTTGCAAGCCCAGGGCCGCAAGGTCGCGGTGATTTCCCATGTGCAGGAAATGCATGAACGGATTCCGGTGCAGATTCAGGTCCAACGCCAGGGCAATGGCTTGAGTACCCTGGAGGTCAAATGAATACGCTGTACTCGTTCCGCCGCTGCCCTTACGCCATGCGGGCGCGCATGGCCCTGCGCTATTCGGGCGTTGCGGTGCAGATTGTCGAGGTCAGCCTGAAAGCCAAACCTGCCGAAATGCTTGCACTGTCGGCCAAGGGCACGGTCCCCGTGCTGAGTATCGGCGGTCAAGTCATCGATGAAAGCCTGGCGATCATGCACTGGGCCTTGTCGCAGAACGATCCGCAGGATTGGTTGCTCAAGGGTGATCCTGCCGGACAGGCGCACATCGCCGCGCTGATTGAAGAGAACGATCAGACGTTCAAGGTGCATTTGAATCGCTACAAGTACGCCGAGCGTTACCCCGAGCAGCCGATGGACACCTATCGTGCTGAAGGTGAGGTGTTCTTGCGCAAGCTGGAGGTGTTGCTGGAGGGACGCGATTACCTGCTGGCGGCGCATCCGAGCCTGGCGGATGTGGCGTTGATGCCGTTCATACGGCAATTCGCCCATGTCGATCGCGAGTGGTTCGGGCAGACGTCTTATGTGCGGTTGCAGGGGTGGTTGCAGCGGTTTCTGGCGTCAGAGTTGTTTGTAGGCGTGATGCAGAAGTAACGCACAATCCCTGTGGCGAGGGAGCTTGCTCCCGCTGGGGTGCGAAGCAGCCCCCTTCAATCTTTCTGACACACCGAGTCGCCCGATTTACGACTGCTTCGCAGCCCAACGGGGCGATGCGGCGTTCCGACAAACGCCCTCGCCACAATGGATCTCAATAGCCGCTCGTTTTCAGGCGAACACCTCGCACATCTCCACTACCGAGCAATCCACCTGGAACGGCCCGAAGAAATCGTCTTGCCGTTTCATGGGCGGATTGCCGGCCAGCAAACCCAGAGCTTTCGCCGTTTCAATATTACGCGCCAGGTTGTGATTGGCTTCGATGGACCGCGCAACTGAACCCGCCGAGCCCTGCCCTATCCCCAACAGGGAAGCGCCATTGGTCATGAATGCCAGGAAGGCTATGACCCAGAGTTTGCTGCCTTTCATGCCCCTGCCACTCCCGCCGATGCGGCTTGATCGACCACGACGCTTTGAGCACGGTGTTCGAACTGGATGGCGGGATAAGCGACCTGAACCGGCGCTTCAAAGGTGTGCTGCAAATTGGACGAAACGCTGACGATCAGCACCAGGGCCACGTAAAGACCTATGGTCAGGTAGGCGCCGTATTTGGCAGAAGTGAGGATTGAGCTGGCCATGGTGTTCTCCGTGGGCATGTTTAAGTGCCCACAGAATCGATCAAAAAAGCGGTGACAACCACTCAGGGTTTTCCATAGTCACCATCAGCTTCATTGATCATTAAGCCCGTCTATCTCAGTCTTGAATAAAACTCATCAAGCGTTCGCGGGCCGCGTCCGGCTCCTGGGAAACGGGCTGAGCAGCCGAAAGAATGGGGGTTGAATAGAGGAACAGAAGAACCACTGCCAGACGCATCGCCATGCTGTCGATCCTTGTTATTAGATGTTGAGTCAAAAAATCAACGTCAAATCTAAATGCATGGCTATGTGATATCAAGCGATACATTGATGGCAATGTGATGCTGTCGTAAACGCGTTATGCAGGAGCGACATCACTCATCGACGTTCGACGTATTTCGATCGATCGGCGCAAGTGACTTCGCTCCTGCATAAAGGGTGCAGGGCTTGAATTTCAGGCTTGGGTCTTGTGATCCAGTGCCGCGTAGAAGTTGGCGCTCTGTTGCAGGTATTTCTGGGTGTAGCTCTGGGCGTGGGATTTTTTGTCGCTGATCTCAACGTTGGCGCTGGCTGGCAGAGCAACGGTGGCGGAGATGGCAGAAGCGGCGATGATGGAGAAGAGATTGAAGTTCATGGCGGTATTCCTCGGATTCAGTTGGCTTGTTTGCCCGATGGGGCCGTGGAGCAAACTTAACCTTCGAGGGTTGGCGCCTTGAAATCTTTTGTAGCATTAGCAGATATCAGCCGCATTAATACAAGGATGCAGGCCCCATCAACCGGGGCCTGCGGCCTATTGACGCACCAGGAACTTGAGGTCGCTCGGGGCATCCATCGGCAGTTTCTGTACGGTTTTACCCAACAGACCGCTCTTGGCATCGCGTTCGACCACGACAATCTGGTTGCTCTTCTGGTTGGCAATCAGCAAGAACTGGCCACTCGGGTCGAGGCTGAACTCGCGCGGGTGATCACCGTCCACCGAACGACGTTGTAGCTCCTGAAGATGGCCGGTCGCAGGATCGATGGCAAACACCAGCACCTGATTGGCGGTGCCACGGTTGCTGACGTAAAGGAACTTGCCATCGGCCGAGGCGTGCAACGCAGCGGCGGCCTTGTCGGAAACAGGCTGGCCCGCCGCCAGATCAACCATCTGGGTCTGCTCAAGTTTGCCGTTCTGGTAATCGAACACCGCGACCTGCGCGCTCATTTCCATGGTCAGCCAGGCGTGTTTGCCATCGGCGCTGAACAGCAAATGACGCGGCCCGCTGCCGGCTGGCAACTGGACCGACGCCGGTGTGGCGGCAGTCAACGGTAGCTCCGGATTGGCCTTGGGATCGAAGCGGTAGACAAAGATCTTGTCGGCGCCCAAGTCATTGGAGAACACGTACTGGCCGTCCGGAGAGGAAACCGTCGAATGCACATGCGCCGACATCTGCCGCTCGGGATTGACCCGGCTCGACGGGTGACTGCTCATCTGCACCACGGGCTGGAGCTTACCGTCGGCGCCCACGGGCAACACCGCCAACGTGCCGCCCGGGTCTTCAACCACTGAATAGTTGCTGACGAACAAATGACTGGCATCAGCGCTGAGGCTCGAATGGGTCGGCTCGTTGCCCAGGCTCTGCACCTGATTGATCAAGCTCAACGCATGGGTCTTAGGATCGATTGAATAACTGCTGACGCGCCCGACCGGGTCTTTCTGGCCGGGGCCGTTTTCATTGACCACGAACAAACGCTGCTGATCCTTGGAAACGGTCAGCCAGGACGGGTTTTCACTGGTGACCACTTGCAGCGGCTTGGGGTTGATCTGCCCGGTGGCGCTGTCGAAGTTCAGGCGATGAATCCCCTGGCTCTGCCCCGCCGTGTAGGAACCGACCAGCAACTGATAGTCGTCGGCCGACGCGGCTTCAATGCCCATCGCGCCGATGCTGCCGGCCATCAACAGCGGCCAGAGCTTATGCATCCTCATTCCCTTCTTCCTCGTCGTCACCACCGCCGAACGCGTCCATAGGCACTAGTCGATGCTCACCGGAATCGCCGGTAATGATCCAGCTCTTCAAATCAGGATCGAAAGTCGCCGCTGTGATCTGCGCAATGCTGAACTCCCAACGTTTGAGTGCTCGGCCGTCCATGCATTCGATGTGCAGGTTTTCGTCTTCATCGAGGGAAAAATCGAAGGCGTGCAGCCCGTCGATTTCCAGCATGTCACAGTGTTCGAGGGCGTTGATCAAGGTGTCGGATGCGGCAGTCATGGCAGTCAATCTTTGAATGGGAAAGACGCAATGATAGCTCAATGTGAGGGTGGGTCTGTGTCGCTCATCCAACATGCTGGCGACACAAAATACTGTGGGAGCGAGCCTGCTCGCGAATGCGGAGTGTCAGTCGATATTGTTGTTGACTGATGCACCACTTTCGCGAGCAGGCTCGCTCCCACGGGGATTACGGTGAGCTGTTAAAGGGCGTCGCGGGAAGGTTTGCCGTCCACCAGGCGCTGGATGCGCAGGGGGTTGGCGTTCTTCAGCGGTTCCGGCAACAGGCTGTCGGGATAGTTCTGGAAACACACCGGCCGCAGGAATCGATCAATCGCCAACGTGCCGACCGACGTGCCGCGTGCATCGGAAGTTGCCGGGTACGGCCCGCCGTGGACCATCGAATCGCAGACTTCAACGCCCGTCGGATAGCCATTGAGCAGGATCCGTCCGACCTTTTGCTCCAGCAACGCCGTCAGCTCGCCGAACTGTTCGAAGTCCGCCGGCTCACCAATGATCGTCGCCGTCAGCTGCCCGTGCAGGCCGTTCAACGCGGCACTGAGTTGCGCCTGATCCGCCACTTCGACGAACACAGTGGTCGGGCCGAACACTTCTTCCTGCAGCACTGCATCGCCATTGATCAGCAGGCTGACGTCAGCCTTGAACAACTGCGGTTGCGCCTGATTGCCTTGCTGCGGATTGCCAGCCAGATGCTCAATGCCCGGGTGAGCAAGGAGTTTTTGCAGGCCGTTGCCATAGCTGCTCAACGTCCCGGCATTGAGCATTGTTTGCGCCGCCTGATCGCCGATGAGGCCCGCGACCTGCTGCACAAACGCGGTGAATTGCGGCGAGCGAATACCGATGACCAGACCGGGATTGGTGCAGAACTGACCGCACCCCTGCACGACCGAAGCGGTCAGGTCACGGGCGACGGTGTCGGCCCGAGCAGCCAATGCCTTCGGCAACACGATCACCGGATTGATACTCGACATCTCGGCGAACACCGGGATCGGTTGTGGACGTGCGGCAGCCATGTCGCACAGGGCGCGGCCACCCTTCAGCGAACCGGTAAAACCGACCGCCTGAATCGCCGGGTGTTTGACCAGCGCCTCGCCGACTCCGCCGCCGTAGATCATGTTGAACACGCCGGCCGGCATGCCGGTTTTTTCCGCCGCGCGAATCAGCGCATCGGCGACCAGTTCGGCGGTGGCCATGTGGCCGCCGTGAGCCTTGAACACCACCGGGCAACCGGCGGCCAGCGCCGACGCGGTGTCGCCGCCCGCCGTGGAGAAGGCCAACGGAAAGTTGCTCGCACCGAACACCGCAACAGGCCCAAGACCGATGCGGTATTGGCGCAGGTCCGGTCGTGGCAGCGGTTGGCGATCCGGCAGTGCCAGATCAATTCGCGCGCCGTAGAAATCACCGCGACGCAGCACTTTGGCGAACAGACGCATCTGCCCGCTGGTGCGCCCGCGCTCGCCTTGAATACGTCCGGCCGGCAATGCCGTTTCGCGGCAGACCACCGCGACAAAGTCATCGCCCAAGGCGTCGAGTTCATCGGCAATCGCATCGAGAAATTGCGCGCGACGTTCCGCACTCAGACTGCGATAGGCCGGGTAAGCGGCGGCGGCAGCCTTGGCGGCGGCATCGACTTCCTCAGGCGTTGCCTGGAAGAAATCATGAGGCAAGGCTTCGCCGGTGCTGGCATCAACACTTTGCATTTTGACGGTGCCAGTCGCGCTGCGCTGACCGCCAATGTAGTTGTGACCAAGAATCTGAGGCATGCGTATCTCCTTAAAGGGTGCCGACGGTGCCGGGCTCGAACGCGGCTTCAACCGGGGCGATCCCGTTGATCAAAGGCGCGCCGAACTCGGCCTGACTGATCTCGAACACATCACCCTCCCGGGTGCGAATGCCGTCGGCAAAGGACAGGGTCGCGGTGCCGAAAAAATGAATGTGCACGTCCCCCGGACGCAAGAACTGGCTGTACTTGAAATGGTGGTACTCAAGGTTCTCGAAGCTGTGGCACATGTTGGCCTCGCCGCTGAGGAACTCGTTCTGCCACAGCACTTCACCGTCACGCAGGATGCGGCTGGTGCCAGCCAGATGTGCCGGCAATTCGCCGACCCGCAGCTCCGGGCCATAGCTGCAACTGCGCAATTTCGAATGTGCCAGGTAGAGGTAACTCTTGCGCTCCATCACATGGTCGGAGAACTCGTTGCCCACCGCGAAACCGAGGCGATACGGTTTACCGTCGTGGCCGATAACGTAGAGGCCGCTGAGTTCAGGCTCTTCACCCGCGTCTTCGGCAAAGGGTGGCAGCGGGAACGGCTGGCCCGGACGCACGACGATGCTGCCGTCCCCCTTGTAGAACCACTCCGGTTGCACACCGGCCTGCCCGGCCGCCGGTTTACCGCCCTCCACGCCCCATTTGAAAATGCGCATGGTGTCGGTCATTGCCGCTTCGTCGCCGGCCTGCTGGTGCATCTTGTCGCGGGCCGAAGCGCTGCCCAGATGGGTCAGGCCGGTACCGCTGACCAGCATGTGCGCCGGGTCCGGGTGATCCAGCGGAGGGAGGATCCGCAGTTGCGCCAGCAGCTCCGCGTAGTCATGACCGATGCCCAGGCCCAGGGTTTTCACCTGCTGCTGCAGATTGACGCCCGCCTCGATAGCCGCCAGGGCCAGGTCACGGACCGTGCGCGCGTCCTGCACTTCGCGCACCAGCCCCTCCTCGACCACGCCTACCCGGCGCTCGCCGTTACTCAGTTCGAACTGCACTAAACGCATGGATTTTCTCCTGTAAACAATCTTGAAGGCGGCATTGCACCCTGTGGGGGCGAGCCTGCTCGCGATGAGGCCGTCAAATCCAAAATCATTACCGACTGACACTCCGCCTTCGCGAGCAGGCTCGCTCCCACAGGGCATTTGTGTGATCTCTCAGGTGCGAGTCGCGCCGCGAGCACTGGCCGCGAACTGGTCGGCCGCCAGCACATGCTTGCGCTCCAGTAACCGATAGACCACGCCGGTCAACACCAGCCCGAACACCATCACCCCCGACAGGAAGTACAGCCCCGACGCCAGGTTGCCGGTGTACTCCTTCAGTGCACCGATCACGAACGGGCCAATGTAGCCGCCCAGGTTGCCCACCGAGTTGATCAACGCGATCCCGGCCGCCGCACTGGCGCCAGCGAAGAAACGACCGGGCAAGGTCCAGAACACTGCGGTGCAGGAAAACAGCGCAAACGCCACCAGGCACAACGCCGCAAGTTGCAGCACAGGCACCGTCAGCCAGGCGCTGAGGAACAGCCCGATGGCGCCCAGCACGTAAAGCACGGCGAGGTGACCGTAACGATCATTCAGGCGGTCGGAACTGCGCGGAATGATCAGCAGCCCGATGATCCCGAAGATGTAGGGCACCGATGACACGAAACCGGTCACCAGGTCCGTACCACCAAACTGTTTGATCAACGTCGGCAGCCACAGGCCCAGGCCATAAATGCTCAAGGTCACCGGCAGATAAAACAGCGCCAGCAGCAACACGCGTTTGTCTTTCAGGGCGTGCAGAGGATTGCCATGACGGGTCTGGCCGTAGGCCTCCAGGTCCTTTTTCAGCTCGCCGGTCAGCCAGTCTTTCTCGGCCTGGTCCATCCATTTCACTTGCTGGGGCCCGTCCGGCAGGTAACGCAGTACCGGCCAGGTCAGCAGGATCGCCGGGGTGCCGATGACGATGAACAGCCACTGCCACCCGTGCAGACCAAGGATGCCGTCCATGCCGAGCAAGCCGCCAGACACCGGGCCGGTGATCATCATCGCGATGGGCTGGGAAAGAATGAACAGGCCAAGGATCTTGCCGCGATGACGAACCGGGAACCATTGGGTGATGTAGTAGAGAACGCCCGGGAAAAACCCGGCTTCGGCCGCGCCGAGCAGAAAGCGCATGACATAGAAGCTGTGCGGCCCTTGGACGAACGCCATGCCGATGGTGATGGCGCCCCAGGTGACCATGATTCGCGCGAACCAGCGTCGGGCACCGAAGCGATCGAGCATCAGGTTGCTGGGGATCTCCAGCAGGAAGTAGCCAATGAAGAACAACCCTGCACCGAGGCCATAGGCTGCGTCACCCAGGCCAATGTCGGCGCCCATGTGCAGCTTGGCGAAACCTACGGCGGAGCGATCCACATAGGCGATCAGGTACAGCAGGATCAGGAAGGGAATCAGTTTCAGCGTAATGCGACGAACAAGCCGCAGTTCCTGGCTCATGAGATCGGTCTCCGATTGTTGTTGTTATAGAACCTCGGGGGACGCCTCTCGCTGAAAACCGCCAGGGCAATCCCTCCGTTGAAAGCGACTATATAGTATTACTAATTAACCAACAACACTTCCAAACCGGCGAAATTGCGCTTATGTTACGCCTTAGCTCGAACAATATAGTCATACAATAAGAGAATCGATCATGTCCGATAAAAAACCCAACCTGCGCTCCGCCCAATGGTTTGGCACCGCTGACAAGAACGGCTTCATGTACCGCAGCTGGATGAAAAATCAGGGCATCGCCGACCACCAGTTCCACGGCAAGCCGATCATCGGCATCTGCAACACCTGGTCGGAACTGACCCCGTGCAACGCGCATTTCCGCCAGATCGCGGAGCATGTCAAACGCGGGGTGATCGAGGCCGGTGGTTTTCCGGTGGAATTCCCGGTGTTCTCCAATGGCGAATCGAACCTGCGCCCTACCGCCATGCTCACCCGCAACCTGGCAAGCATGGACGTTGAAGAAGCGATTCGTGGCAACCCGATTGATGGCGTGGTCCTGCTGACCGGTTGCGACAAAACCACCCCGGCGCTGCTGATGGGCGCGGCCAGTTGCGACGTGCCGGCCATCGTCGTTACCGGCGGGCCGATGCTCAACGGCAAGCACAAAGGCCAGGACATTGGCTCCGGCACCGTGGTCTGGCAGCTCAGCGAACAAGTCAAAGCTGGCACCATCACGATTGACGATTTCCTCGCGGCCGAGGGTGGCATGTCCCGTTCGGCCGGCACCTGCAACACCATGGGCACGGCGTCGACCATGGCCTGCATGGCCGAAGCACTGGGCACGTCCCTGCCCCACAACGCGGCGATTCCCGCGGTGGATGCGCGGCGTTATGTGTTGGCGCACATGTCCGGCATGCGCGCGGTGGAGATGGTCCGTGAAGATCTGCGGCTGTCGAAGATCCTGACCAAGGAAGCCTTCGAAAACGCCATCCGCGTGAACGCCGCCATCGGCGGCTCGACCAACGCCGTGATCCACTTGAAAGCCATCGCCGGTCGTATCGGCGTCGAGCTGGACCTGGATGACTGGACCCGCATCGGTCGCGGCATGCCGACCATTGTCGACCTGCAACCGTCCGGGCGCTTCCTGATGGAAGAGTTCTACTACGCCGGCGGCCTGCCAGCGGTATTGCGTCGCCTCGGTGAAGCTAACCTGATCCCCAACCCGAACGCCTTGACCGTCAACGGCAAAACCCTGGGCGAGAACACCAAGGACGCGCCGATCTACGGCCAGGACGAAGTGATCCGCACCCTCGACAACCCGATCCGCGCCGACGGCGGCATTTGCGTATTGCGCGGTAACCTCGCGCCCCTCGGTGCAGTGCTCAAGCCATCCGCGGCCAGTGCCGAATTGATGCAGCATCGCGGGCGTGCGGTGGTGTTCGAGAACTTCGACATGTACAAGGCGCGGATCAACGATCCGGACCTGGACGTCGATGCCAACTCGATTCTGGTGATGAAGAACTGCGGGCCGAAGGGTTATCCGGGCATGGCCGAAGTCGGCAACATGGGCTTGCCGGCCAAGCTGCTGGCCCAGGGCGTGACGGACATGGTGCGCATTTCCGACGCACGCATGAGCGGCACGGCGTATGGCACCGTGGTTTTGCACGTGGCCCCGGAAGCAGCGGCCGGCGGGCCTCTGGCGACAGTGAAGGAAGGCGACTGGATCGAACTGGATTGCGCCAACGGGCGTTTGCACCTGGACATCCCGGATGCTGAACTGGCTGCGCGCATGGCGGATCTGCAACCGCCGCAAAATCTGATCGTGGGCGGTTATCGTCAGCTGTACATCGACCATGTGCTGCAAGCGGATCAGGGCTGCGATTTCGACTTCCTGGTTGGCTGCCGCGGTTCCGAAGTCCCGCGCCACTCTCACTGATCACATCAATCCCCCTGTAGGAGCGAGCCTGCTCGCGATAGAGGTCGAACATTCAACATTGATGTTGACTGAACGACCGCTATCGCGTGCAGGCTCACTTCCACATTGGCTCTTCATCTGATTCAGGACCGGGTCCGCGCCTGCTATCATGCGCGGCATCTCCATCGCACAGGATCGCGCCGTTCCCCATGGATTACCGCAAACCCTCCGACCGCAAAAGCATGCACTCGCGCATCGTCCAGGAATTGGGCATGCAGATCGTTTCCGGGCGCTTCAAACCGTGCGACAAACTGCCCGCCGAAGCCCTGCTGTGCGAGGAGTACGCGGTCAGCCGCCCGGTGCTGCGCGAAGCCACCCGCGTGCTGGTTGCCAAAGGCCTGGTGTATTCCCGTCCTCGGGTCGGCACCGTGGTCAAGCAGCGCAAGGAATGGCACATGCTCGATCCGGATGTGCTGCACTGGCTGATGCAAAGCAGCCCGCAGAATGAATTTTTCGAGTTGCTGACCAGCGTGCGCAGCATCATCGAACCCGCTGCCGCCGCCCTCGCCGCGCAGTTCGCGACCGACGCAGACATCGCCTCCATCGGTGAAGCCTACCAGCGCATGGAAGCCGCACCGACGCCGGAAGCGCTGTTGCAGCCGGACCTGGATTTTCACAGCCGCATCGCCGATGCGACCCACAACGATCTGCTGGCCAACCTGTGCAACATGCTGTCGGTGGCGATTGCTGAAGCGCTGAAACATTCCAACCAGCGGCCGAACCTGCATGAACTGGCGCTGCCCCGACACAAGGCGATCCTGACGGCGATCGAGAACCGCGATGCGCTGGGTGCGCGGCATGCGACCCTCGTTCAGCTCGACGATGCGCGCAGTGCGCTGAACGTCGTGCTCGGCACAGATCCCTCATAACCAACGCGATCCTTTTTAGGAGCCAGCAAGCCGGCTCCTGCAAAGGGTTGTGTTAATCCCCAGATGAAAAAAAGCCGCAACCCAGGTTGCGGCTTTTCTATTTCAGCCAGGGATCAGTGAGCGAACAACGAATTGCCCTTCTGCCCCGCCAGTTTCTCCGGCTTGATCAGGAAGCGAGCCAGCGCCGGCAGCAGCCAAAGCGCGCCGAACATGTTCCAGAGCAGCATGAAGGTCAGCATCAGGCCCATGTCGGCCTGGAACTTGATGGCCGAGAAGATCCAGGTGCACACACCGATCGCCAGGCACAGGCCGGTGAACAGCACGGCTTTACCAGTGGACTTGAGCGTCTGGTAGTAGGCTTCTTGCAACGGCAGGCCTGCACGCAGGAAGCTTTCCAGACGGCTATAGATGTAGATGCCGTAGTCCACGCCAATCCCCACCCCCAGCGCCACGACCGGCAGGGTCGCGACTTTCACGCCGATGCCCATGAAGGCCATCAGGGCGTTGCCGAGTACCGAGGTCAGCACCAGCGGCAGCACGATGCACAAGGTCGCCGCCCAGGAACGGAAGGTGATCATGCACATGGTCGCGACGCAGATGTAAACGAGGATCAGGATGGTCAGCTCGGATTCCTTGATCACCTCGTTGGTCGCCGCCTCGATACCGGCGTTACCCGCCGCGAGGATGAACTCCAGGCCGTCCTTGTTGTTTTCCTTGGCGAAGTCCTGCACCGCATGCACGGCGCGATCCAGGGTGGCGGCCTTGTGGTCGTTGAGGAACACCAGTACCGGCGCCAGGGAGCAACTGTTGTTGTACAAGCCATCGGCACGGGCAATGGAGTTGTTCAGTACGTCCGGGTTACGCGACAGGGTTTCCCATTTCAGGTTGCCCTCGTTCATGCCCTTGATCATCTGCTTGGACACGGTCACCAGGGAGATCGCCGACTGCACGCCCTCGGTGTTCTGCATCTTCCACATCAGTTCGTCGATCGGCGCCATGGCTTCGTAGCGCGAGCAACCTTCGGACTTGGTCTTGACCATCACCACCAATACGTCGGAGCTGGTCGAGTAGTTGCTGATGATGAAGTTGTTGTCCTTGTTGTAACGCGAGTCCGGCCGCAGTTCCGGGGCACCCTGGTCGAGGTCGCCGATTTTCAGGTTCTGGCTGTACCAGAGGCCGCCGCCGAAGGCCAGCAAGGCCAGGACGATCGACACCGGTGCGACTTTCGGGCTGGCAAAGCTCGACAGCAGGCGCCAGAACGGGTGTTCGCGGTGCGCGTCTTTCTTGCTGCGTTCGACAGCGCGCTTGCTGATGCCGACATAGGAGATGGCGACCGGCAGCAGGATCAGGTTGGTGAACACGATCACCGCGACACCGATGGAAGCACCGATGGCCAGTTCACGAATCACACCGATGTCGATGATCAACAGGGTGATGAAGCCCACCGCGTCCGCAAGGATCGCGATCATCCCTGGCAGGAACAACTGGCGGAACGTGCGGCGTGCGGCGGTCAAGGCGTTGTCGGCTTCGCTGGACTGCAAGGCGATCCCGTTGATCTTCTGTACGCCGTGGGAAATACCGATGGCGAAGATCAGGAACGGCACCAGCATCGAATACGGATCAAGCCCGAAACCGAAAAAGTGCATCAACCCCAACTGCCAGACCACCGCCACCAGCGTCGTACTCAACACCGCCACGGTGCTGCGCATGCAGTTGGTGAACCAGTACAGCAGGATCAGGGTGATGACGAAGGCGACGCCGAAGAACATCACCACCATGACCAGGCCATCGATCAGGTCGCCGACCTTCTTGGCGAAACCGACGATGTGGATCTGCACGTTAGGGTTCTGCGCTTCAAACTTGTCGCGGATCTTTTCTTCCAGCTCGTGGGAGAACTTGCGGTAGTCCAGCGCCAGCAACTTGCCCTGATCCTGCGGGTCCGGGTAGGACTCCAGCAGCGGGATGTCGACGATGCTCGACTTGAAGTCGTTGGCCACCAGGCGCCCGACCTGACCGGACTTGAGCACGTTGTTGCGAAGCAGGTCGAGGCTTTGCTGGGAGCCGTTATAGCTCTGCGGGATCACTTCGCCACCGGCAAAGCCCTCCTCCGTCACCTCGGTCCAGCGCACGCTCGGGCTCCACAGCGACTTGAGGCCAGAACGGTCGACGCCGGAAATGTAGAACACTTCGTCGTTGATCTGACGCAGGGTCTCCATGTATTCCTTGGAGAATATGTCACCGTCGGTGGCTTCCACGGAAATGCGCACCGTGTTGCCCAGGTTCGCCAGATCGTTGCGGTGCTCCATCATCTTTTGAATGAAGGGATGATCCAGGGGGATCATTTTTTCGAAACTGGTGGACGGCCGGATCAGCGTCGCCTGCCAGAACAGGAAGATGCTGACCAGCAGGCAGATGACGATCACTGCCGGGCGGTTGTTGAAAATCAGGCGTTCCAGAAACGTCGCCTTGTCTTGGTGATGACTGCTCAAGGATGTCATAGACCCGCCTTCTTATTATTTGCCCGGCTCATTTGGACGACCCGTTTTTGCCATTCTCTGCGCCGGTTGGCGTGGTGACGCGAACGCCACCCTGTCCTGCCAGAATCAGATTGCCGTTGCCTGCTGCGGTCACCGCCGAAACGGAAATGCGATCCGGGCGGTTGAACACGCTGAAGGTTTCGCCGTTATCGTTGCTGCGGATCACCGAGCCGCCGTTGCCGACGATGACAATGGAGCCGTCGTCGAGCAGCGTCGCGCCGGACAGACCGAACTCCAGCGCACCGCGAGCAGCCTTGAGTTCGACCGGTTCCCAGGTCGTGCCGAAATCGGTCGAGCGGAACAGATTGCCCCGCAATCCGTAGGCCAGCAGTGTGTTGGCCTGAGCGGTGCCGATCACGCCGAACAGCGAACCTTCGTATGGACCTTCCAGTTTTTCCCAGGTCTGGCCCCAGTCGGCGGAGCGGAACATGCTGCCCTGCTCGCCGACGATGAACAGCCCGGCATCCTTGACCGCCGCAATGCCGTTGAGGTGGTACTGGTCTTCGTTGTCGAGGCGATCACTGGCATCTTCCCAGTGCTTGCCACCGTCGGTGGTGGTCAGCAACGCACCGTAGGCGCCCACGGCAAAGCCGCTGTTGACGTCCTGGAACCAGACGTCGAGCAGCGGCGATTCGCGTTTCAAATCTTCGAATTGCTTGGTCCAGGTGGCGCCACCGTCCTCGCTGGCGAGGATCTGAGCGTCATGGCCGACGGCCCAGCCGTGTTGGTCATCGGCGAAAAACACCGACGTCAACAATTGCCGGGTCGGCACTTTGGCCTGGGTCCAGGTTGCACCTTGGTCATCGGAATACAGAATGTGCCCGCGATCACCAACAGCCACCAGGCGCTTGCCGACGTGCACGACGTCGAGCATCAGGCTCTTGCTGGCTTTGGCAGATTCAACGGCATAAACAGTGTCGGACGCTGGCGCCGCAGCGGCCACCGCAGGTGCCGACAGCACGGCACAACCCAACAGCGAGAGCGCTGTGGCCAGCAACGCGAACTTGCGTAATGCCGGCGGGCGGCAGATACCCACACCCATGACAGGCTCACTCATAGACCTTCCCCCATTATTATTGTTAGGTCGTTCAACCTTTCAGGGCGCCGTAAGGGGTGCTCATCGGGATTGCCTGTTCTGGAGCATAGTCCTGAAATGCGCAATCTAGAGCCCCTTCGGAAGCTGGCTTATCCTATCGGGGTTTGGAAAGGTCTGACAATCGACGCCACGTTATGTTTTGTTAACTGGAGCGATAGCGGGTGCGGATGAATGGGGAGGCATTCGGAGGGGTGATGTTAAACAAGATCGTGAAGATCGTTCCCACTCAGCGTGGGAAGGCCGCCATGGACGCTCTGCGTCCGCTGTAGAGGCTGTGCGCGGAGCGTCACGGGATGCATTCCCACGCAGAGCGTGGGAACGATCAGGTACTCCGCGGAACAGGGATCAAGCCAGGCTTTTGCTGACCACTTCAAACACATCGCTGGACAGCTGACCCGAAGCACGAATCCGCTCCAGCTCGCCTTTCATCAACGCCTGACGGGCGTCGTCGTATTTGCGCCAGCGAGTCAGCGGCGCCAACTGGCGGGAAGCGATCTGCGGGTTGAAGCCATTCAACTCGATCACCAGATCCGCCA
The DNA here is from genome assembly GCF_005930655.1 of Pseudomonas sp. FSL W5-0299. Lineage (NCBI taxonomy): Bacteria > Pseudomonadati > Pseudomonadota > Gammaproteobacteria > Pseudomonadales > Pseudomonadaceae > Pseudomonas > Pseudomonas sp. FSL W5-0299. The sequence continues at coordinate 35,965 of NZ_RXHX01000028.1, read as the reverse complement.
GGAAGCGATACCCGGAACCGTCCGCCGCATGGAAGTTGATCAGGTTCTGCCCGGCAAACGCGCCGACCAATGCCCGCACCTTGTTCGGGTTCTTGATGTTGAACGCCGGATGCTCCATCAACTGACGAACGCGCTCCAGACCACCGGGCAACGTGCTGCCCGCCTGGACACTGAACCACTGATCCATGACCAGCGGATTGTCCTTGAAGTGCTCGGCAAAACTCGCCAGCGCCAAGGCCTTCTGCTCTTCAAACGGCGAATTGACCAACACCGCCAGCGCGGTCAGGCGTTCGGTCATGTTGTCGCTGGTCTCGAATTGTTCCAGCGTCGCCGCCAACACTTCCGGCTTGCCGCTGAGCATCAGGTACGACAGCGCGATGTTCTGCAAGGCACGACGGGCGAAATGCTCGGCCTCGGCCACATACGGGGTTTTCTTCGACAGATCGCGGTTTGCCTGATAACGCAACCACAGCGCCTCGAACAAACCTTCAGCCAATTGCTTGCGGGCAAACTCGCGAGCGATATGGATGGCGTCGACGTCAGCCACGTCACTGATTTCGGTCAGATACGCCTCACCCGGCAGCGAGAGCATTTCCGCAACCATCGCCTGATCCAGCGTCTCGTCGGACAGCACGGTGCGCAGAGCAGAAACCAGACGTTGATCCAGCACCAGTGCTTCGCCCTTTTGCTGCTGAGTGATCAGCTCTTGCAGCACCTGAACCGACAATTGCTGACCGGCATCCCAGCGGTTGAAACCGTCGCTGTCGTGCTGCATCAGGAACATCAGTTGATCGCGATTGTACGGGAAGCTCAGTTTGACTGGCGCCGAGAAGCCGCGCAGTAATGAAGGCAGCGGCTGTTCAGCGATGTCGACGAAGGTGAAGGTCTGCTCCGCTTCGGTCACCGAGATCACCCGCGAAGTACCCTGCGTCTGGGCTTCACCGGAAAGACGCAACGCAATGGCCGCCCCTTTCGAGTCAAGCAGGCCCAATTCCACAGGAATCACGAACGGCAGTTTTCCCACCTTGTCCGGGGTCGCCGGGCAGCTTTGGCGGAAAGTCAGGCTGTAGGTTTTCGCGGCGGCGTCGTAGGACTCGCTCACCGCCAGACGCGGGGTACCGGCCTGGCTGTACCAGCGCTTGAACTGGGTCAGGTCGACACCGTTGGCATCTTCCATGGCTTTGATGAAGTCGTCGCAGGTCACGGCCTGGCCGTCATGGCGTTCGAAATACAGGTCGCTGCCTTTGCGGAAGCCTTCGGCGCCGAGCAAGGTGTGGATCATGCCGACCACTTCCGAACCCTTTTCGTACACGGTCAGGGTATAGAAATTGGAAATCTCGATGAAGCTGTCCGGGCGCACGGCGTGAGCCATGGGGCCTGCGTCTTCAGCGAACTGGTGAGTACGCAGGTAAGCCACGTCCTGGATGCGTTTCACGGTGGCCGAGTTCATGTCGGCGGAGAAGCCCGAATCACGGAACACGGTGAAGCCTTCCTTGAGCGACAACTGGAACCAGTCGCGGCAGGTCACGCGGTTGCCCGACCAGTTGTGGAAGTACTCGTGCGCGACGATCGCCTCGACACGCTGGTGCGCGGCATCGGTGGCGGTTTCGGCGCGGGCCAGTACGGCGCTGGAGTTGAAGATGTTGAGGCCCTTGTTCTCCATGGCGCCCATGTTGAAGTCGTTGACCGCGACGATCATGAAGATGTCCAGATCGTACTCGCGACCGTAGACCTCTTCGTCCCAGCGCATCGACTTCTTGAGGCTGTTCATCGCGTGCTGGCACTTGTCGATGTTTTCCGGCTCGACGTAAATGCGCAGCGCCACCGAGCGTTCGCTCATGGTGGTGAAGCTGTCTTCGACGCACCACAAGTCACCGGCCACCAGTGCGAACAGGTACGCCGGTTTCTTGAATGGGTCTTCCCAGGTCGCCCAGTGCCGGCCGTCTTCGCCGGGACCGGAGGCAATCGGATTGCCGTTGGACAGCAACACCGGATAGCTATGCTGCTCGGCAATGACCGTGGTGGTGAACGTGCTCATCACGTCCGGGCGGTCGAGGTAATAGGTGATCTTGCGGAAGCCTTCGGCCTCGCACTGGGTGCAGAACATCGTGCCGGATTTATACAAACCTTCCAGGGCGGTGTTGGTTTCCGGGTGGATCTTGACGCTGGTATCGACCGTGAAGGTGGTGCTGGTCGGGTGCAGGGTCAGGTGGTTTTCCGTCAGCTGATAATCAGCGTCGCTCAGCTCGCGGTCAGCCACGGTGACCGACAGCAGCTCGAGTTGCTGGCCGTCCAGCACCAGCGGCGGCAGGCCCGGGCCGCGCTCGGGATTGCGGCGCATCACCAGTTGCGCATGGACCAGGCTGTGGTCCTCGAACAACTCGAAGGTCAGGTGCGTCTCGTCGATCAGGTACTCGGGCGCCTGATAGTCTTTCAAATAGATCATCTTCGGTTGTTCGGTGCGCATGCTGGAGTCCTTACTGATGCACGGCGAGCTGATAAGCCGTGTATTTACGAATATTGATGACGCCGGTGTCGAAAATCAGGTATTGGCCCTTGATCCCCAACAACGTGCCTTCGGCAATCGGATTCTTGTCCAGGTTGAAGCTGACGATTTTGGCCGGGTATTGCTCGACCGGATAGCGGATTTCGAGGGTTTCTACGTCGGCAATGGTCTGGATTGCTTGTAGGCCGAATCGTTCCTGCAAACCTTGCAACCCTTCGGCGCAGCTGTCGAACAACTGATCGCGAACCTCGGCCAGGTTCACCGACACCGCGTCGCCCTTGAGTAAAGCACGCCAGTTGGTCTTGTCTGCCACCTGACTGCGGAACAAATCTTCGACAAACCCCGATTGCTGGCGGGTCGAAACGCGCATGATCGGCAACGCCTGACGGGCGCCCTGGTCGATCCAGCGAGTCGGCAGCTGGGTGGCGCGGGTAATCCCGACTTTCACCCCGGACGAATTCGACAAATACACAATGTGATCGGTCATGCAGAACTTCTCGCCCCACTCCGGCTCACGGCAGGTGCCAGCGTCGTAGTGGCAACGCTCCGGGCTCATGATGCAGAGGTCGCACTGCGCCAGTTTGGTCATGCACGGGTAGCAATACCCCTGGCTGAAACTGGTTTTGGTCTTGCGCCCGCAATGGGTGCAATGAATCGCCCCCAGATATTCCAGACGCACCGTGCTGCCGATCAAGGGATTGACCGGCACCTCGACGTCATCCAGACGAAACGCGTACTGCACGTTCGGCCCGTCAAGGCGCGCCGACATTTTGCTGATTGCACCACGGCCAATCTCAATCAATGGATGGCATCCGACTTGAACAGGATGTTCGGCACGCTGATCGACTTCGAGCTGCATTCCTGCGGGCCCATGTAGCCGGTACGCTCTTCCTCGGGCAGGTTCTGGATTTCCCAGGCGATCATCGCTTGCAGCGACAATTCACGTTGTTCGGCGGTGAGTTTGCCACCGTCGGACCATTTGCCGATCTCCACCGCCAGCTTCAGGCTCTGGTAGATATCGGGGGTGATGTTTTGAATCATTTCGTTAAAAGAGGACATCAAGGGCTCCGCTCTTTAATACATAACTGATTAGACGGCCAGTTTACGGCGGTTGTACAAACCGCCCAACAAACCGGTCAAGCATCCGACGAGCAACCCGCTGACATGGGCTGCGTTGGCGATTTCACCGAAACCGATCATCGAGACCAGGCCCGACAGGCACAGCACCAGCCACACCAGCATCATCACCAGCACGCCGCGCGGCAGGCGATATGCCGGGTTCGGCGACAATATCTGGAAAATCCAGCAATGCCCGAGCAGGCCGTAAAGCACCCCGGACAACCCGCCGAACAGGGTCGGGCCACTGAAAACAAACTGGGCGTAGTTCGACACCAGGCTGAAAAGCAAGGTCAAGCCGATCAGGTTGATGCTGCCCTGACGCGACTCGATGCGCCGCCCCAGCTCCCAATACCACATGCCGTTCATGGCCAGGTGCAGGATGCCGAAGTGGATCAGCATCGGCGTCACCAGACGCCACCACTGCCCCGCCGCCAGGCTGTCGGCCAAGGGCACAAAATGGATGTACTCGCCAACGATACGAAAATCGAGGAAGGTCAGCCAACGCAGCGTGTCGAGGTTTTCCCCCAGCAGCGTCACCGCACCGACGATCAGGCTCAGCAGCAACACCAAGCCGGTTGCCTTGGCATGACGCAGCTGCTCGACGAAACCAGGCCGCCTGGTGGTTTGCGCGACCGGAATGTCCAGCTGCTGATCAGGGTCGCCCGCCGGGAAACGTTCATATAAGGAACGGACGTCTTCGCTGATATTGGCCGGCACCCACAGCACCTGTTCACCGGACTCTTCGCTGACCCGATGCGGCACCTGCATGCGTTGCAGCAGTTTGACGAACCCGCTCAAATCCACGGCCAGCGGCAGGCGTAAAACAGCAACGGTAGTCATCGCAACACCTCCGGCCGCTCGACATCGACCCAGACAAACTTGTGCGGGTCGAGGCGGGTTTCCTGATCCAGGCGATAGGCAACCAGTTTGCCGTAGAGCACCGCGCTGTAATCCAGGCAGGCCAGGTTCGGACGGATCGGCGCCGGTTTGCCGCTGCGCCAGTAATGGCCAACGAACAACAGCGGCTCATCGACGCCGTAACGCAGCAAGGTATTTTTTTCGGTGGACGACAGGGGCGTCTGGGCGACGGGTTCGGGCAAGGCGTCGGGCTGGAACACAATGTCTCCGTAGGTTTGCGGGTCGTCTTCCCAGAATTTGGTGCGGAAGAACGAACGCGTCAGGCCATCGCCGCTGGTCATGGTCAGCCCGTGGGGCAGGCGCATGTCGGTCCCGCGCAGCAAACGATCGAACACGGTGCAGGCGAAACTGCCCGGCACGGCCGAGGCCTGGAGGAAATGTTCGTCGACGCAGCCATCGGGGAACAGTGCGCGCAGCGGCTCGATCAGGCCGGCATCCCAGCAGGCGTGCACCACGCGGAAACGCCCGGCATCCACAAACAATGGCAGTTCGTAAAACCATTGCTGGAAGTCATGCCAGTCGCCGGGGTGATGTTCAAATTGCGTCAGGGTTTCACCGAGCAGGCGCGCATGGCGTGGCGTGTGTTCGCGCACGAACTGCTTGCCGCTGCCTGGCGGCGCCGGCGTGGCCCAGCCGAGGGCGTTGAATTCATGGTTGCCCATGATGCACAGCGCCTGACCGGCCTCGACCATGTCGTGGACGATATGCAGCGCCTCGCGAATCCGCGGGCCGCGGTCGATGATGTCGCCGACGAACACCGCCATGCGCGATGGATGCCGCCAGACGCCACCTTGTTTGTGATAACCGAGCCGGTCGAGCAAGTGCTCAAGGGTCAGAGCGCAACCGTGCACGTCACCGATCAGGTCGTAGCTACGCGCGGGATCGAGCATCAGTCGCCTCCACCACCCAACCGGCTGCCCCAGCCAAGCTTGGTCCGGCAGACCTCATAGTAGTTGTGGTCGAGCGGGTGGATCAGCCGCAGTTTCTGGGCTTTTTTGCTGATGGTGATGGTGTCGCCCGGCGCGCAGGTGAAATGGTTCTGCCCGTCACAGGAGACTTGCGGGTAAATCTGCATATCTTTGGACACGACGATTTTCAGCTCACTGTTGCCATCGACCACAATTGGCCTGCCCGACAAGGTATGGGGGTACATCGGCACAATCACAATAGCGTCGAGCTTGGGATGCATGATCGGCCCGCCCGCCGACAACGCATAGGCGGTCGAACCGGTGGGCGTTGCGACGATCAGGCCGTCGGCCTTCTGGCTGCAGACGAACTGGCCGTCGATGTACAACTCGAATTCGATCATCCGCGTCGATTTGCCCGGGTGCAGGACCACGTCGTTCAGCGCATCGCCCTGGCCGATGGCCTCGGCATGGCGCCGGACTTCGGCTTGCAGCAGGAAGCGGTTTTCCACCAGGTAATGGCCATCGAGCACTTCGGCGACTTTGACTTCCAGTTCATCCGGGCGAATGTCGGTCAGGAAACCGAGGCTGCCCCGGTTGATGCCGAGCACCGGAATATTGTGTCGGGCCAAGGCACGCGCGGCGCCAAGCAGGCTGCCGTCACCGCCGACCACAATCACCATGTCACAGACTTCGCCGAGCATCTTGCGAGACGAGGTTTGCAGGCCATGACCGGGCAGGACTTCGGCGATGGTGTCTTCGAGAATCACGTGCAGGTGACGATCAAGCAGAAACCGTTTCAGTCGGCGGACGGTATCCAGCACCTGCGAACTGCCCAGGCGACCGATGATGCCGATATTACGAAATTGCTCCATGGGGTTCCTGCGCGACGGTGAAAAACACGATTATGGGCGAAAGCGCGGGATAGACAAAATCCTTTCAGCCACAAGGGTGTACTCATGTTTAGAGCTATGCTCGCAAGATGATCCTATTTCCCGATTTGCTCCAGTTACCCCACCAGTTGCGCCACCCCGAGGTGCGCGACCTTGCCTGGGTCATCCTCGCGCCGCCGATGCTCGACACCACTCCGTGGCCGCAACGCCATCCGCTGGCCGGCAGCGACTGGGTGCAGGCACCTGAGCAGCTGGAACGCTGGCTGAAGCAACTCGACCGCGACAGTTACGACTTGCTGCACTGGCTGGCGCAGGCCAGGACCCGGCGACTGGGCCTGTATTACGAACGCTTGTGGCAATACGCCGTGCGCCATGCGCCGGGTATCGAGTTGATTGCCGCCAACATGCCGATCCGCCGCGAAGGCCACACCTTGGGCGAGCTGGACATGCTGTTGCGCGACCGCGACGGCGTGCATCATCTGGAACTGGCGATCAAGCTGTATCTGGGGCCGCAGAATGGTGACGGACAGGACACGGCGCAGTGGCTCGGACCAGGTTGTCATGATCGACTGGACCGCAAACTGGCGCATCTGACGCAACACCAACTGCCGATTTCCGCCCGCCCCGAGAGTCGCGAGGTGCTGGCGGCGCTGGATATTCAGCAGTTCAGCGCGCATCTGTGGCTGGGCGGTTATCTGCTGTATCCGTGGCCAGGACAAGCCGAGCCCCCCCACGGTGCCCATCCACAGCATCTGCGCGGCAGCTGGCTGCATCAGAAAGACTGGGCGGACTTTGTCGTGCAGCGCCCGTTCGGCCGCTGGCAACCCCTGCCCCGCCATGCGTGGCTGGCGCCGGCGCATTACCCGGCGGAACAGACCTGGAACACCGGGCAGCTGGACGCATGGCTCAGTGACCTGGAGCCTTTGGCCCCGGCGCAGTTGATGGTGCGCCTGATCGAGAACGCGGATGGGGATTGGGAGGAAGCGGAACGGTTGTTTCTGGTGGCGGATCTTTGGCCGAACGTGCCGGGCAGTGGTTGAGACTTGTAGTGCCTGGGTTGGCCCCTTCGCGGGCAAGCCTCGCTACTACAGGTTTTGTATCGTTCGCTGAATTTGCATTCGTCATAAATCCTGTAGGAGCGAGGCTTGCCCGCGAAGAAGCCACCCCGTTCTAAATGGATAACCGCAAAGCCAAAGCCGCCAACGTCACCAACAACACCGGCACCGTCAACACCACCCCGACCTTGAAGTAGTACCCCCAGCCGATCTGAATGTTCTTGCGTTGCAGTACATGCAACCACAACAGCGTCGCCAGACTGCCAATCGGCGTGATTTTCGGCCCCAGGTCGCTGCCAATGACGTTGGCATAAATCATCGCTTCCTTCACCACTCCCGTGGCCTGGCTGGCATCGATCGACAGCAGACCAATCAACACCGTTGGCAAGTTGTTCATCATCGACGACAACAGCGCGGTCAGCACGCCCGTGCCCATCGCCGCGCCCCAAACGCCGTACTGCGCGAACCCGTCCAGCCACCCCGCCAGATACCCGGTGAGCCCGGCATTGCGCAGGCCATAGACCACCAGGTACATGCCCAACGAGAAAATCACGATCTGCCACGGCGCTTCTTTCATCACCTTGCGCGTGGAGATCTTGTGGCCACGGGCGGCGATGGCCAGCAGCAACGCGGCACAGACAGCGGAAATGGCGCTGATCGGAATGCCCAGCGGCTCAAGGGCGAAGCAGCCGATCAACAGGATGGCCAGCACTGCCCAACCGGCATAAAACGTCGCCTTGTCATGGATCGCCGTCGACGGATGTTCCAGTTGCTCGGGGTCGTAAGCCTTGGGGATGTCACGACGAAAAAACCACATCAGCATCGCCAGCGTGGCGGCGACGCTGACGAAGTTGACCGGAATCATCACCGCCGCATAGCGGTTGAAGGTGATATCGAAGTAGTCCGCCGAAACGATGTTCACGAGGTTCGACACCACCAACGGCAGGCTCGCGGTATCGGCGATGAACCCGGCGCCCATCACGAATGCCAACGTCGCCGCCGGGGAAAAGCGCAGCGCCAGCAGCATGGAAATCACGATAGGCGTGAGAATCAGCGCCGCACCGTCATTGGCGAACAACGCCGACACCAGCGCCCCGAGCAGCACCATATAAGCGAAGAGTTTGCGCCCGCTGCCCTTTCCCCAACGGGCCACATGCAAGGCTGCCCAGGCAAAGAATCCCGCCTCATCCAGCAACAGACTGATGATGATCAGCGCCACGAAGGTGCCGGTGGCGTTCCAGATGATCTGCCACACAACCGGGATATCAGCCAGGTGCACCACCCCGAAAATCAGCGCCAGCACGGCGCCAAATGTCGCACTCCAGCCAACCCCCAGGCCTTTGGGTTGCCAGATCACCAGGGTGATGGTCAGCAGGAAAATCAGCGACGCTATAAGCATGCGGGTACACGCCTCTGGAAAAACGAGGCGTGAATATATGGAATTCCGAATATGCAGTAAAGCAAAGACTGAACAACCCGGCAGCTGCTACAGGGGATGTGTTGCGTTCAGGTCACTCTTTCTTATGCTGCTCGACCCATTTGCCATACGCATTGATGAAATTCTGCAAGAACGGCCTCACCGATTCGGACAATTGGCCCGACTCATCGAACGCCGAACCTGCGCCCCCCAGATAGGCTTCCGGCTGCTGCATGCACGGCACGTCCAGAAACACCATTGACTGACGCAAGTGATGGTTGGCCCCAAACCCGCCGACAGCCCCCGGCGAAACGCTGATCACCGCTCCTGGCTTGCCGCTCCAGGCGCTCTTGCCATAGGGACGCGATCCCACGTCAATCGCATTCTTCAGCGGTGCCGGCACCGAGCGGTTGTATTCAGGGGTGACGAACAGCACTGCGTCGGATGAACTCACTTGTTGTCGGAAAGTGCTGTAGGCTGCCGGCGGTGAAGTCCCGTCAATGTCTTCGTTGTAGAGCGCCAGATCGCCGATTTCGACGATGGTGAGCTTGAGATTGGCAGGCGCCAGGTCGGCCAGGGCCAGCGCCACCTTGCGGTTGATTGATTCCTTTCTCAAGCTGCCGACCAGTACGGCGATCGTGTAGACGTTGCTCATTGAAGATTCTCGACTGTTCGATGGGAAAGACTTGTAGTTATAGATGACGATTCACCCAGTGGGCTGTTGAATTCACCGCCCCTGACTATTTTTTTCCTGTAGGAAAACTTACTTCGCTTAACCACGGTCTACAGAACCGCAAATTGAGTGATTTATCTCCAGAGGTTCTAAGCAGATGGCAGCAGTACTCGTCGGTCAGTTCCATGCAAGAGACGCGGAAGGCCGCGTTTATTCCGTGCATGAGTTCCAGGAATCCACCCCCTCGCATGACGGCCTCACTGGCTCGGCGCCTGTGACCACCTACAAACTGGCTATTGGCGATCGCGTCGATAAGCTCGACGACAACCAGTTTCAGCTGGTGCAATCGAAAATCACCATCGTGCGCGAGCCCGACACCTATGTCGGCAGCCGGCCGGAAATCAACGCCGCCTCATAACCCCGCGTTATGAGCCGAAGTCATATGCGCGCACTTGAGTTAGGATTCAGTCACTGACTCCCTCACCTGCTGAACATGGACTTCACGCATGCGTTTACGTCATATCGAAGTGATCCACGCGCTCTTGCAGACCGGTCATCTGGGCACCGCCGCCGAATGGCTGCAGTTGCCGGTGGCCGAGGTCGAAGGCATTTTGCGCGACGCCGAGGATCAGCTGGGATTCATGCTGTTTTCCAGCGTGCGTGGACGTTTGCAGGCGACGCGCGAGGCGCGGGAGCTGCAGGTTGAAATCGCCCGCGTGTATGACGCGCTTGAACCGGTCCAGCGCCTGGCCAGCAGCCTCAAGCAGTATCAGGCGCACCCGCTGCGCATCATCTGCACCCCGCCGCTGGCCCAGCAGTTATTGCCCCACAGCATCGCCGCCCTGCGCCGACGCCTTCCCGATGCGGCTTGCACCCTGCTCAGCCAACCCACCCGCGAGATCGTCAGAAGCCTGCTGCTGCGTGAAAGCGATCTGGGGCTGAGCCTGCACGATCCCGACCACGCCGACATCTATTGCCAAGTGATTGCCCAAGGCAAGCTCCAGCTGTTGGCGCCCCATGGCTGGCTGCAACCGAAACAGAAGTACATTTCGTTACAGGATCTGGCTGGCCAGTCGATGGTTGGCCTGGAAGGTCATGATCCGCTAAGCCCGGCGCTCGATAACAAATTGCATGCCTTGCGCCCTGCCCCGGTCATCCAGACGCGGGTGCAGACTCATCAGATGATGCGCAGCATGGTCGAGGCCGGCGAAGGCCTGGCGATTGTCGACCCCTTCACCGCCCTTGGGGCCAAGTCGAGCGGCCTGGATGCCTGCCCCTTGGCGCCTGCGGTGCCGATCAGCCTCTATGCCCTGACCCTGAAGAACGGCGAGCCCATGCCCGCCGTTCAGGTGCTGCTGGACATCCTCACGGAACAAGCCGTGGCGATGTTGTCGAGCTGAGCGGGTTTTCCAGCGGATTATCGAACAAGCGATACCAGAACAGCGCGACTTCGGCGGTGTTCGGGTCGATGCCGCGATAACGCAGATGATCGATCCCGCCTATCACGAAACCACAGCGCTCATAGAGTCGACAGGCGCCCAGATTGTTGTTCTGGGTTTCGAGCATGATGCCCGGCAACTTCTTCTTGCGACTCCAGAACTGCGCCACATCCAGCAACGCCTTGGCCACACCGTGACGGCGCGCTGGCGCATGCACGGCCAACTCGTCGATATGGGCAAAGCCGTTCCAGTTGGTGCTGACCACCAGATGACCGACGGGCTCGTCATCGAGATAGGCCATGAACACCGCACTGTCGGCGGCATCGCGAAAACTGCTGAACTCCTCGGGATCAATCCCGTAGCACTTTCGATAAGGGGTGATCGGCGTGACCCGCCACTGCTCCACCGGTTTGCCGATTTCAGCTGCACCATAGGCCGCGACTTCAAAACTGAAATCGCTGCCCCAGATATAGGGCGCAAACCCCTCATCGGCGACACGCACCGAGAGGCCTGGGTACTTGGGATTCATGATCGGTTGCATGCTGGGAAAGGTCCTCATTCCTTGATGCAATCAACGGTGTAATGCCGTCCATTGCCCTCGTCTTCGTGTTGCAGTCCGTGCACATCAACGACAAACCCGGGGAAGCTGCTGTCAAACGTGCGAGCAAACGACAGGTAATCGATGATCGACCGGGTCGACTCGGTGAACCGCTCCCCCGGCATGATCAGCGGGATGCCGGGTGGGTACGGCACCAGCATCACCGCGGCAATTCGCCCTTCCAGGGCATCGATCGACACTGCCTCCACCTCTCCCCGCACCAAATGATCATAGGCGTCAGCCGGCTTCATGGCGATTTCCGGCAACACGGTGTACATGCGCTTGAGGTGTTTGGCCGTGGCATTGCTGCGATAACAGGCGTGCAGTTGATCGCACAGATCCCGCAAACCCATGCCCTGATAACGCGCGACGTTCTGTTGCGCCACGCATGGCAGGCACGTCGCCAGACTGACATTGGCGTCGTAACTGCGCTTGAACTCCAACAATTCGGTCAGCAACGTGCTCCATTTGCCCTTGGTGATGCCCATCGAGAACAGCACCAGGAATGAATAGAGGCCGGTCTTCTCGACCACCAGCCCGCGCTCCCAAAGGAACTTGCTGACCACGGCCGCCGGAATCCCGCGTTCGCTCAGCGCACCGCCCGCCGTCAGGCCAGGCATCACCAAGGTGACTTTGATCGGATCAAGCAACACGTAATCGTCAGTCACCCCACCAAAGCCATGCCAGTCCGCGTCGGGTTGCAGCAGCCAGTCTTCGGTAACCACATGCTCGATGCCTTCCACCGACGGTGGCTGCCAGATGGAAAACCACCAGTCGTCCGCAGCGATGTGCTGGCGCAGATTGGCCAGCGCCCGGCGAAAACTCAGGGCTTCGTCGAACATTTCCTGCAACAGCGAACGCCCGGCCGGGCCTTCCATCATCGCCGATGCCACGTCCAGCGAAGCGATGATGCTGTACTGCGGCGACGTCGAGATGTGCATCATGAACGCTTCATTGAAGCGATCGCGATCCAGTTGCCGCGCACCTCCGTCCTGAACATGAATCATCGAGGCCTGGCTGAACGCGGCCAACAGTTTGTGTGTGGAATGCGTGGTGAATACCAGCGGGCTGTCTTCGCTACGGGACGTGCCCATGCCATAACGACCGGCGAAAAACTCGTGGAACGCCGCGTAGGCATACCACGCCTCGTCGAAATGCAGGACCTCGACGCTGTTGCCCAGGCTCTGCTTGATCAGTTCGGCGTTGTAGCAAAGGCCATCGTAGGTCGAATTGGTCACCACGGCCAACTTGACCTTGAGCTCACGCCCCTGGGTCAGCGGGCTGGCGTCGATCTTTGCCTGAATCGATTCGCGGCTGAACTCGCTCAGCGGAATCGGTCCGATGATCCCGAGCTCATTGCGTTCCGGGCACAGGTACAACGGGATCGCGCCGGTCATGATGATCGAGTGCAGTACCGACTTGTGGCAGTTGCGGTCCACCAGCACCAGGTCATCGCGAGCGACCATCGAATGCCAGACGATCTTGTTGGCAGTCGAGGTGCCATTGATCACGAAAAAGGTGTGATCGGCGCCGAAATTGCGCGCAGCCCTGGCTTCCGCTTCAGCGAGCGGGCCGGTGTGATCGAGCAAGGAACCCAGTTCCGGCACCGAGACTGACAAGTCCGAACGCAGGGTGTTTTCCCCAAAAAACTGGTGGAACGCCTGCCCCACCGGGCTCTTGTGATACGCCACGCCACCGCCATGGCCGGGTGTGTGCCAGGAATAGTTGGAATCGGCGGTGTGTTGCACCAGCGCCTTGAAAAACGGCGGAAGCAAACCATCCAGGTATTTACGGGCCGCCCGGGCCACTTGCCGCGCCAGAAAGGGCACGGTGTCTTCGAACAGATAGAGAATGCCGCGCAGTTGATTGAGTTCGGCCATGGCATCGGCCGGGGCGTTTTCCAGCGTGACCTGTTCGCCCAGCGCAAAGATCGGCAAGTCCGGCGCCCGCACTCGCGCCAGGCCGATCAGCTCGGCCATATTGTGTAACAAATGAGAGTGGGCGCTGGCGTCTTCGGCGGCGATCAACATGCAGGAAAGGCCGTGATGGGTCGAAGCGACCAGCCGCCCTTCGGTGTAGTCCACCGCCGAAACGATGCTGAAGCCTTCCTGCTCCAGTTCCCGGGCGATGCCACGCACGCGATCACCGGCGACGGTGTCGGCCTTGATGTCGCGATGCACGATCAAGACCGGGAATTTCAAATCTTTATACATGAGGCTCAGTGTCCTGAGGCTGCAGACCGTGGCCTGCCAATATGCTCAGGGTAGAGGGTTGAAGCGGATGTGGCGAGCGACGATGCCCTGAAGCGGGTCAATGAGTGCACCATCATGTGGCCATCAACTCTCCAACATTCAGCAGGACTACTTGTGGCAAGGAAGCTCCCTCGCCACAAAAGCCCTGTTACATCTGATTCGCCTCAAGCCTGCGCCTTGGCCTCGACCAACTGCTGCCACAGCGACGGGGCGCCGGCGGATTTGGCGATGGCTTCCAGGCGTGCCACGTGCCGGGCCAGGTCATCTTCGCTGGCGGGGATGATCCGGGTCGGCTGGCGGTCGGCCGGCAAGCGGCGGATTTCGGTGGCGGAGTTGTCAGCGCCTTCGCCGGAACCGTTGCCGTCGGACGCATTACCGGCCAGTGACAGGCTGGTCTGGCCCCCGGTCATGGTCAGGTAAACGTCGGCGAGGATCTCGGAGTCGAGCAAGGCGCCGTGAAGTTCACGGCCAGAGTTGTCGACGCCATAACGTTTGCACAACGCATCGAGGCTGTTGCGCTGCCCCGGGTGACGTTCCCGGGCCATCATCAGGGTGTCGAGGATCGAGCAGTGTTGCGTGATGTCCGCACGGTCGTGCTGGCCCATCAGGGCGAATTCGTTGTTGATGAAGCCAACGTCGAACGCCGCGTTATGGATGATCAGCTGCGCGCCTTTGATGAATTCGAAAAACTCATCGGCCACTTCAGTGAACCGCGGTTTGCCCACCAGGAATTCGTTGGTAATGCCGTGGACGCCGATGGCGCCTTCGTCACTCTCGCGATCCGGTTGCAGGTAAACGTGGAAATGCCGGCCCGTCAGGCGCCGACCGATCAACTCGACACAACCGATTTCGATAATCCGGTGGCCGTCGGTCACCGGCATGCCGGTGGTTTCGGTATCGAGTACAACGGATCTGGTGGCCATCAGTGCTCAGCTCTCAACGGGTCAATCGTGCAAAAGCGGCGATGTTAACACGCTCGCGGGATCCGGCGCGCGCACTGCCAGGTGACGGGCGCTCATGCAGTTTTTAACATTCATTAGCAATGTTCATAAAGTCTGGAAGACGATGGATTGCTAGCGTGCACCCCTTGCTTACCCGGGGTTCGAAATCGTCATGAAGACTGCACGGCTGGTTTTATTGAGTACCTGTTTGCTGGGTTCCGGCGCCCACGCCACCAGTTTTGTCATCAGCACAGACGTCACCGTCAGTCTGACGATGAGCTCCACCAAAGGCACCAGTGGCTCATTCAGCGACGACAAGATCGTACTGGCGGCCAAGGATGATGCGGCAGCGTTTGTGGCGAGCGAGGGGGGGATTCGCGGGGCGCGGATCCAGGCGGCGTTTTTGCGGATTCGCGGGGTGGTCAACGAGCCGTATTCAGACCAACAACTGGCCACCGCGATCTTGATGCTGTGACGCCCCGCAAGAGCGAAGCTTGCTCGCGAAGAACGATAACCCGGTCTCTCAGTTACACCGCGGCGCTTTCTTCCCGGGCAAGCCTCGCTCCTGCATGGATCTCCGGCAGACAGTGCTCGCAAAGGGCCGCATTACCGATCAAGCCTGCTTGTACCCGCGCACTTCATCCACGCCACGGTTGGCCAGTTGGTCAGCCCGTTCGTTGCCATGGTGGCCGATGTGCCCGCGTACCCATTTCCAGGTGACGTTGTGGCGGTTGACCTGCTCATCCAGCAGTTTCCATAGGTCAGCGTTTTTGACCGGTTCCTTCGCCGCCGTTTTCCAGCCGCGCTTCTTCCAGTTGTCCATCCACTCGTTGATGCCTTTCATCACGTACTGGGAGTCGGTCACCAGCAGCACGTCGCAGGAGCGCTTGAGTTCTTCCAGGCCACGAATCGCGCCCATCAGCTCCATGCGGTTGTTGGTGGTGTTGGCTTCGCCGCCCCACAGCTCCTTTTCAATGCCTTTGCACACCAGCAACGCGCCCCAGCCGCCAGGGCCAGGGTTGCCTTTGCAGGCGCCGTCGGTGAAGAGTTCTACGCTATCGCTCATGCCAATCTATCCAGAAAATGCGGTGGCTCGCCGATCAGTGACCGACGATGCCCGAGGCCGGGGCGAACCCGGCCGGGAAAATAAAGAGTGTATTACGGCTCGATGTTACGACGGTTGACCTTGGCCATCGGCAATGGAATCAGCTTGCCCATCGGTTCGCGCCGCTCCTGACGGACGGGTCGCAGGCCAACAACGATCTTGCGCGCCACCAATAAATAGAAGCCGCCGCCCGACAGTTGCCAGTCACCGGCCTTGCGCTCCCAACCGGCCAGGCGAGCCTGCCAGGCGGGTGACGCAAGCGGCGGACGATAGCACCCGAAGCGGCGTTTCTCCAGCGCGAAGCCCAGCAGATTCAGCCAGTCGCCGACCCGCGACGGTGAGATGCAGCGCGCCTTGCGCAAGCCGTCGTGAGCGAACACATGGCGCAAGCCCCAACTGCTCCAGGGGTTGATCCCGATGATCAGCAGATGCCCGCCGGGCCGCACGCTGCTCGCGGCTTCACGCAGCAAGCCGTGGGGCGACAGGCAGAAATCCAGGCCGTGCTGCATCACCACCACATCAGCGGCATGCTCGCTCAACGGCCATGCCTGCTCTTCGCAGACGATCTCGACCCCCGGCAACGGCGCGCCAAGTCGCACATTGCGCTGAACCTGGGGTGCCGACGGCGGTGTCTGGGCCGACGGGCCGTAATGCACCAGATAGCCACCGAAGAAGCGGCCCAGCTCGTCTTCAAGCATGCGCCGCTCTTCGTCCAACAGAAATTGCCCGATGGGCCCGGACAGCCATTCACGGGCCGCGCTGATCAAATTCAGCCACTCAGGATCGGCCTGAGCGAACGCTTTATCGGTCATTGCATTCTCCAACGCGCCAGGAAGTTCTAAGATGCGCCATTGTTTTCAGCTTGGCGAATCCGACGATGATACAGATCAGTGCCCTGCCCGCCTTCACCGACAACTACATCTGGTTGTTACAGGACCACAACACCCAGCGCTGCGCCGTGGTCGATCCGGGTGATGCCGCGCCCGTGCAAGCATGGCTGGCGGCGCATAAGGGTTGGGTATTGAGCGATATCCTGATCACTCACCATCATCATGATCATGTCGGCGGTGTCGAGCAGCTGAAAAAAGCGACAGACGCGAAAGTCTACGGCCCGGCCAGCGAAACCATCCCGGCGCGAGACGTGGCGCTCAAGGACAACGACCGTGTCAGCGTGCTGGGCTGGGACTTCGACGTCTATGCGGTTCCCGGACACACCCTGGGGCATATTGCCTATTATCACCACGGCCTGCTGTTCTGCGGCGACACCCTTTTCGCCGCCGGTTGCGGGCGCTTGTTTGAAGGCACGCCCGAGCAGATGCACACCTCGCTGAGCCGCCTCGCTGCGCTGCCGGAAGATACGCTGGTCTATTGCACCCACGAATACACCCTGAGCAATCTGAAATTTGCCGCAGCGGTCGAACCCGGCAATCCTGACACCGCCGCACGTCTGGAAAAAGTTACCGAGCAACGTGCTGCCGGAATCATGACGCTGCCCTCTACTCTGGCGCTTGAAAAACTGACCAACCCCTTTTTGCGTGTCGACGAAACATCCGTTAAAGAAAAAGTGGACGAACGGAATGGAACCCAAAACCGGTCTCCGAGTGCGGTCTTTGCTGCTCTTCGGGCTTGGAAAGATAAGTTCTAAGTCGCCGCCCCGTTGGTACAAAAATTCTGAATGGTTGACCGCAGAGGGTGCGCTTTCTAGAATCGCCCGACATTTTTGCCCGGAACTTACTTCCAGCCAATGTCGTCATCTATTCGTAAAGCCATCAATTCAGACGCATTGACCCGCTTGGCTCAAGCCATAGCGGTGGCTGTGTCCGCCACTCTGGCGGGCTGTTCCAGCCACGTGCCGCAGACCGAAGCGACACACACTCCGAACATCGCCGCTCGCGCCAAGCAGAAACCTATCTGGCTCAGCGAAAAGCCGACTCCGCAAATTCCACAGGATGTCTGGGAGCGCATGCGCCAGGGCTTCCAGTTGCAGGACAACCTGGGCGTCAACCCGCGCATAGAGCAACAGCGCCTGTGGTTCGCCAGCAACCCGTCCTTCCTTGAAAACGCCGGTGAACGCGGCAGCCTCTACATTCACTACATCGTCGAACGCCTTGAAGAACGCAACATGCCGCTGGAACTGGCGCTGCTGCCAGTGATTGAAAGCGCCTACAACCCGATGGCCTACTCCCGGGCCAATGCGGTGGGCCTTTGGCAATTCATTCCTTCCACCGGCCGTTACTTCAACCTGCGTCAGACCCGCTTCTATGATGGTCGTCGCGACATCACCGCCTCGACCACTGCGGCCATGGATTACCTGACCCGCCTGCACGACATGTTCAACGGTGACTGGTTGCTGGCTCTGGCGGCCTACAACGCCGGCGAAGGCACGGTCAGCCGTGCCATCGAGCGCAACGAGAAGCTGGGTCTGCCGACCGATTACTGGAACCTGCCGCTGCCAGCCGAAACCCAGGCTTACGTGCCCAAGCTGCTGGCCTTGTCCCAGGTTGTGCTGGCCCCCGAAGCCTACGGCGTGAACCTCAACCCGATCGCCAACGAACCTTATTTCCAGGTCGTCGAAATCAACCAGCGCATGGACCTGTCCAAGGTTGCCGCGGTGGCCAACATCGACGAAGACGAGTTGTTCCAGCTCAACCCGGCCTTCAAACAGCGCACCACCATCGACGGCCCCCAGCATTTGCTCGTGCCAACGTCCAAGGCGCAGTTGCTGACCGCCAGCCTCTCGACCATGCGTCCTGAAGAGTTGATCAGCAAGAAGTCGCTCAAGCCGGTCTTCGAAGGCGCCGATGAATCCGAAGTCGCCAGCCTGAAACGTGCCTACCGCGTCAAACGCGGCGACAACCTGGCCGCCATCGCCAAGGCGAACAAGGTCGCCGTCAAGGACCTGCAGCGCTGGAACAAGATGACCGGCAAGAACCTCAAGGTCGGCCAGACCCTGGTGATGCAGGACACTGCCAAACGTAGCGGCGGTCGCGTCAACACCGTTGTGGCGGCGAACAGCAAGACCAACAGCAAAGCCGACAAACAGAAGCCGCAGACCCAATACAAGGTCAAGCAAGGCGATTCGCTATACATGGTCGCCAAACGCTTCAACGTTGAAATGCAGCACCTCAAGCGCTGGAATCCGCGTGTTGGCCAGGCGCTCAAGCCTGGGCAGATGTTGACGGTGTCTTCGCCGCGCTAAAAACGAGCCCCTGAATCCAGGGGCTTTTTTTCGCCTGCAATTTGAGCTCTGCTGGAATCGGGGGATGCATGGGAACTGTGGCGAGGGGGCTTGCTCCCGCTCGGCTGCGAAGCAGTCGTAAACCCTGAACATGCGGTGTGTCAGAAATTATAAAAATTTTCAGGTTTTGGGGCCGCTTCGCAGCCCAGCGGGAGCAAGCTCCCTCGCCACAGGCACAGCACCTGCCGCATCGTCACCTCGGCAATTAACAGCGCATTAACCCCCTGTCTTTTTCCTGTCGATACAAGCTGTTACTGTACGGCCCACAAAGCCCAAGCCGCCTGGATCGGATCTCTGACTTGAAGCGTCCCCTCCTCCTCTTCCTGATCAGCCTGGCCTTGAGCTCCACCGCAAGCGCGACGATCAGCGAAAGCCATGGTTATGCGCAGTTCGGCACGCTCAAGTACCCGGCCAGATTTACCCACTTCGACTGGGTCAACCCGCAAGCGCCCAAGGGCGGTACGTTGCGGGTGATGGCGTTTGGCACCTTCGATACGCTCAACCCTTACACATTCAAGGGCTCAAGCCCGGTTTCCACCGCCAATTTCCTGCAATACGGCATCAACGAGCTCAACGAACCGCTGATGGTCGGCACCGGTCAATACGCGCCGTCCGGCGATGAGCCGACCTCCAGTTATGGCCTGATCGCGCAATCGGTGGAGTACAGCGAGGACCGCAGTTGGGTGGTGTTCAACCTGCGCCCCGAAGCGCGCTTTCACGACGGCACGCCGATTACCGCCTACGACGTGGCGTTTTCCTACCGCTTGCTGCTCAAGGAAGGTCACCCGCAGTACCGCACCAGCCTTCAGGAAGTGTTGCGGGTCGACATCCTTAACCCGCAGCGCATTCGATTCGTCTTCAAGCGTGCCGGCAATCCGTTGCAGATCCTGCGCCTGGGCGAATTGCCGGTGCTGCCGCAGCATTACTGGAAAGGTCGCGACTTCAAGGCTACAACCTTCGAACCGCCGCTGGGCAGCGGGCCTTATCGCATCACCTCGGTGACGCCAGGACGCCAGATCATTTTCGAGCGGGTCAAGGATTACTGGGGCAAGGACCTTCCGGTCAATCGCGGCAAGTACAACGTCGACCGCATGGAAGTCGAGTTCTACCGCGACAGCGATGTGGCGTTCGAAGCCTTCAAGGCCGGCGAATTCGACATTTACATCGAGCACCAGGCGAAGAACTGGGAAAACGGTTACAACTTCCCGGCCGTGCGCCGTGGAGACGTGATCAAGGCGCAGATCCCGCACCAGATCCCGACCCAGACCCAGGGTCTGTTCATGAACAGCCGGCGCCCGATCTTCTCCGAGACCAAAGTCCGTGAAGCCATGGGGCTGATGTTCGACTTCGAGTGGACCAACCGCACGCTGTTCAGCGGCGCCTACAAGCGCGCCATGAGTTACTACCCCAACAGCGAATTCTCCGCCACGGGCCTGCCGGTCGGTCATGAATGGCTGTTGCTCAAGCCCTATCGCGAGCAATTGCCCGCCAAGCTCCTCACCGAGCCGTTCAGCCTGCCAAAGACCGACGGACGCGGCATCCCTCGGGAAACCATGCGCAAGGCCCTGGCGCTGCTCGCCGAGGCCGGGTGGAAGCTCAATGGACAACGGATCGAGAACGCTAAAGGCCAACCGCTCAAGCTCGAGATCCTGCTGGTCAACCCGAACCTGGAACGCATCCTTCAGCCTTACGTCGAGAACCTCGCCAACATTGGCATCGATGCGCGGCTGCGCACGGTGGATCGCGCGCAGTACAAACAACGCCTCGATCAGTTCGATTTCGACATGATCCTGATGACGCTCAACCAGACCCTCAGCCCGGGCCTGGAGCAATGGCAGTATTTCCATTCCGGCCAGGTCGGGGTCAAGGGCAGTAAAAACTACGCCGGCATCGCCAACCCGGTGGTCGATCACCTGCTCGAACAATTGCTCGCCGCGCAAACCCGCGACGAACAAGTGGCCGCCGGCAAAGCCCTGGACCGGGTCTTGTTGTGGCAGCACTACATGATTCCCAACTGGTACCTCAATTATCACCGCCTGGCCTACCGCAACCGGTTCGCCTTCGTCACCACGCCGCCCTATACCCTGGGCCTCTCCGCGTGGTGGCTGAAATCTTCGGAGAAAGATCGATGAAGCCCCTATGCGCACTGCTGATGCAGGCCAGCGGTCTGCTGTTCGCCGGGCTGGCCTGCGCCGCCCCGCAACACGCCGTGACCCTGTACAACGAGCCGCCGAAATATCCGGCCGACTTCAAGCATTTCGACTACGTGAACCCCGACGCCCCCAAAGGCGGAATCTTTCGCCAGGCCGGGTTCGGCGGCTTCGACAGCCTCAACCCGTTCATCAGCAAAGGCGTACCGGCCGACGACATCGGCATGATCTACGACACCTTGGCCAAACAGGGACTGGACGAACCGTTCACTGAATACGGGCTGGTCGCCGGCAAGATCGAGAAAGCCCCGGACAACAGCTGGGTGCGCTTCTACCTGCGTCCTGAAGCGCGCTTCCACGACGGCCATCCGATGCGCGCCGAAGACGTGGTGTTCAGTTTCCAGATGCTGACCAAAGAAGGCGCCCCGCTCTATCGCGGTTACTACAGCGATGTCGAGGAAGCGGTCGCCGAAGACCCGCTCACCGTGCTGTTCAAGTTCAAGCACAACAACAACCGCGAACTGCCGCTGATCCTCGGCCAGTTGCCGGTGTTGCCCAAACACTGGTGGGCCAATCGCGATTTCAACAAAGGCAACCTCGAAATACCGTTGGGCAGCGGCCCCTACAAGGTGACCGACGTGAAGGCCGGGCGTTCGATCCGCTACGAGCGGGTCAAGGATTACTGGGGCAAGGACCTGCCGGCCAACCGTGGCTTCTACAATTTCGACGTGATGACCACCGATTACTACCGCGACAACACGGTGGCGCTGGAAGCCCTCAAGGCGGGGCAGTTCGACTACTGGCTGGAAATGAGCGCGAAGAACTGGGCCAACGCCTACAACATCCCGGCGGTCACCGAAGGCCGATTGAACAAGGAACAGATCCCGAACGGCAACCCGACCGGCATGCAAGGCTTTGTGTTCAACCTGCGCCGTCCGGTGTTCCAGGACGTGCGCGTGCGCCAGGCATTTACGTTGCTGCTGGACTTTGAATGGACCAACAAGCAGCTGTTCAATGGCGCCTACGTGCGCACCCGCAGTTTCTTCGAAAACTCGGAAATGGCCGCGACCGGCCTGCCCGACGCCGATCAGCTTGAAATTTTGAGTCCGTTCCGCGGCAAGATCCCCGAGCAGGTATTCAGCGAAGCGTTCCAGAACCCGATGACCGACGCCAGCGGCATGATCCGCGCTCAGCAGCGCAAGGCCTACCAGCTGCTGCAAGAGGCGGGCTGGCGGATCGTCGATGACAAGATGGTCGACGCCAACGGCAAACCGGTGACCATCGAGTTCCTGTTGGCCCAGACCGAATTCGAACGCGTGCTGCTGCCGTTCAAACGCAACCTCAGCGACCTGGGCATTGACCTGGTGATCCGTCGGGTCGATGTCTCGCAGTACATCAACCGCGTGCGTTCACGGGACTTCGACATGATCGTCGGCAGCTTCCCGCAATCCAACTCGCCGGGCAACGAGCAGCGCGAGTTCTGGATGTCCGCCGCGGCCGACAAACCCGGCAGCCGCAATTCCATGGGCCTCAAGGACCCGGTGGTCGATCAACTGGTCGAACAACTGATCAACGCCGATTCGCGCAAAAGCCTGGTGGCTCATGCCCGGGCACTGGACCGCGTGCTGCAATGGGGCTATTACGTGATCCCCAACTGGCACATCAAAACCTGGCGCGTGGCGTACTGGAACCACATCGCTCGCCCGAAAGTCTCTCCCAAGTACGACATCGGCACCACTACCTGGTGGGTCAAGCCTGATGCGAAACCTGCGGTAGAAGTCGAAACCAAACTGCAAGCCGACCCTGCGGGCACGGAGTAATCAGATGCTGGCGTATATTTTTCGGCGACTGCTGCTGATCATCCCGACCTTGCTCGGCATTCTGCTGATCAACTTCGTGATCATCCAGGCCGCCCCCGGTGGGCCGGTGGAGCAGATGATCGCCAAGCTCGAAGGCTTCGAAGGCGCCACCAGCCGCATTGCCGGCGGCGGTGCCGAAGTCTCGGTGGCCGGCTCGGCCTATCGCGGCGCGCAGGGCCTGGACCCGATGCTGGTCAAGGAAATCGAGCACATGTACGGCTTCGACAAATCGGCGCCGGAACGCTTGTGGATCATGATCAAGAACTACGCCACCCTGGACTTCGGCGACAGTTTCTTCCGCGACGCCAAGGTCATCGACCTGATCAAGGAAAAGATGCCGGTGTCGATCTCGCTCGGGCTGTGGAGCACGCTGATCATGTACCTGGTGTCGATCCCGCTGGGGATCGCCAAGGCAACGCGACACGGCAGCCACTTTGACGTCTGGACAAGTTCGCTGATCATCGTCGGTTACGCGATCCCGGCGTTCCTGTTTGCGATCCTGCTGATCGTGGTGTTTGCCGGCGGCAGCTACCTGGACTGGTTCCCGCTCAGGGGACTGACGTCGAACAACTTTGATGAGCTGAGCACCGGCGGCAAGATTCTCGATTACTTCTGGCACCTGGCATTGCCGGTGACCGCGCTGGTGATCGGCAACTTCGCGACCATGACCCTGCTGACCAAAAACAGCTTCCTCGACGAAATCAACAAGCAGTACGTGGTCACTGCCAAGGCCAAGGGCCTGACCAATCACCGTGTGCTTTACGGTCATGTGTTCCGCAATGCGATGCTGCTGGTGATCGCCGGCTTCCCGTCGGCGTTTATCGGGATCTTCTTCACCGGCTCGCTGCTAGTGGAAGTGATCTTCTCCCTGGACGGTCTCGGTTTGATGAGTTTCGAAGCAGCGATCAACCGCGATTACCCGGTGGTGTTCGGCACGCTGTTTATCTTCACGTTGCTGGGGCTGGTGGTGAAACTGATTGGCGATTTGACGTACACCTTTGTCGATCCGCGCATCGACTTCGAAAGCCGGGAGCATTGAGATGAATCTGTCCCCGCTCAATCGCCGGCGTTTCGAACTGTTCAAGGCCAACAAGCGTGGCTGGTGGTCGCTGTGGCTGTTTTTGGTGCTGTTCGGCCTGAGCCTCGGCGCCGAACTGATTGCCAACGACAAACCGCTGGTGGTGCATTACGACAACGGCTGGTATTTCCCGGCGCTCAAGCGCTACCCGGAAACCGCGTTCGGCGGCGAATTTCCGCTGGAGGCCAACTACAAGAGCCCGTACATCCGTGAATTGCTCAAGGCCAAGGATGCCTGGGTGCTGTGGGCGCCGATCCCCTACAGCTACCAAAGCATCAATTACGATCTGAAAGTCCCGGCGCCGGCGCCACCTTCGGCCGACAACCTGCTGGGCACCGACGATCAGGGCCGCGATGTGTTGGCGCGGGTGATTTACGGCTTCCGCATTTCGGTACTGTTTGCCCTGACGCTGACCATTCTCAGTTCGATCATCGGCGTGATTGCCGGGGCCTTGCAGGGGTTCTATGGCGGCTGGGTGGATCTGGCCGGGCAGCGTTTCCTGGAAATCTGGTCCGGGCTGCCAGTGTTGTATTTGCTGATCATTCTCGCCAGTTTCGTGCAGCCGAACTTCTGGTGGCTGCTGGGCATCATGCTGCTGTTCTCGTGGATGAGCCTGGTGGACGTGGTGCGCGCCGAGTTCCTGCGCGGGCGTAACCTGGAATATGTGCGCGCGGCCCGTGCGCTGGGGATGCAGAATGGCGCGATCATGTTCCGCCACATCCTGCCCAACGCCATGGTTTCGACCATGACCTTCATGCCGTTCATTTTGACCGGCGCCATCGGCACCCTGACCGCCCTCGACTTCCTGGGCTTCGGTTTGCCGCCGGGTGCGCCGTCCCTGGGTGAACTGGTGGCCCAGGGCAAATCCAACCTGCAAGCTCCGTGGCTGGGCATGAGCGCGTTTGCCGTGTTGGCATTGATGTTGAGTTTGCTGGTGTTCATCGGCGAGTCCGCTCGCGATGCCTTCGACCCGAGGAAGTGAAATGAATCAGGACAATCTGATCGAAGTGCGCGACCTGGCCGTCGAGTTCGTCGTCGGCGATCACTGCCAGCGGGTGGTGGAAGGCGTCAGCTTCGACATCAAGCGCGGCGAAACCCTGGCCCTGGTTGGCGAAAGCGGCTCAGGCAAATCGGTGACCGCGCATTCGATCCTGCGACTGCTGCCCTACCCGCTCGCCCGGCATCCGTCCGGGACCATCGAGTATTCGGGGCAAGACCTGCTGAGTCTGAAAGAGAAAACCATCCGCCACATCCGCGGCAACCGGATCGCGATGATCTTCCAGGAACCGATGACCTCGCTCAATCCGCTGCACTCGATCGAGAAGCAGATCAACGAGGTGCTGGGCATCCACAAGGGCCTTGTCGGCAAAGTGGCGACCAGGCGCACCCTGGAATTGCTGGAAATGGTCGGCATTCCTGAACCGCACAAGCGCCTCAAGGCTTTACCCCACGAGTTGTCCGGTGGCCAGCGCCAGCGGGTGATGATTGCCATGGCCCTGGCCAACGAGCCGGAACTGCTGATTGCCGACGAGCCAACCACCGCGCTGGACGTGACCGTTCAGCTGAAAATCCTCGAATTGCTCAAGGAATTGCAGGCCCGCCTGGGCATGGCCTTGCTACTGATCAGTCACGATTTGAACCTTGTACGAAGAATTGCGCATCGCGTATGTGTCATGCAGCGCGGTTGCATCGTCGAACAGGCATCGTGCGAAGAGTTGTTCCGCGCGCCGCAGCATCCGTACACTCGGGAACTGCTGGCAGCGGAGCCCAGCGGGACGCCTGCGACCAACGTGATTGGCCCGCCGCTGCTGCAGGTCGAGGACCTGAAAGTCTGGTTCCCGATCAAGAAAGGCTTTCTGAAAAAGACCGTTGACCACATCAAAGCGGTGGACGGGATCAATTTCAGCCTGCCTCAGGGCCAGACCCTGGGGATTGTGGGAGAAAGCGGTTCGGGCAAGTCGACACTGGGTTTGGCGATTTTGCGGCTGATCGGCAGCAAAGGCGCCATCCGGTTTGAAGGCAAGCAGCTAGACTGCCTGACGCAGGCCGAGGTTCGGCCGTTGCGCCGGGAGATGCAGGTGGTGTTTCAGGACCCGTTTGGCAGCCTGAGCCCACGGATGTGCGTGAGCCAGATCGTCGGCGAAGGCCTGCGGATCCACAAGATGGGCACCGAGGCGGAACAGGAACAAGCGATTATTGCGGCATTGAAGGAGGTAGGCCTGGACCCGGAAACCCGGAACCGCTACCCCCACGAATTTTCCGGTGGGCAGCGGCAGAGAATCGCCATTGCCCGGGCATTAGTGCTAAAACCGGCGTTGATTTTGCTGGACGAGCCGACATCGGCCCTCGACCGCACCGTGCAACGCCAAGTGGTGGAGCTGCTGCGCTCACTGCAAACCAAGTACAACCTGACGTATCTGTTTATCAGCCATGACCTGGCTGTCGTCAAGGCGCTGAGCCACCAGCTGATGGTGGTCAAGCAGGGCCAAGTGGTCGAACAGGGAGACGCGCAAAGTATCTTTGCCGCCCCCCAACATCCGTATACACAGCAGTTGCTGGAAGCCGCTTTCCTGGCTCCGGCCACTGCGCAATAACCTGAAAGAGAGGAGCAACACATGGGTTTTCTCGCCGGTAAGCGCGTACTGATCGTCGGTGTCGCCAGCAAGCTGTCCATCGCATCCGGCATCGCTGCCGCCATGCATCGCGAGGGCGCTGAGCTTGCCTTCACTTATCAGAACGACAAACTCAAGGGTCGTGTCGAAGAGTTCGCACAAAGCTGGGGTTCCAACCCTGACCTGTGCTTCCCGTGCGACGTGGCCAGCGATGAAGAAATCGCCAAGGTTTTCGTTGAGCTGAGCAAGAAGTGGGACGGACTGGATTGCATCGTGCACTCCGTCGGCTTCGCCCCGGGCGACCAACTGGACGGCGACTTCACCGAAGCCACCACCCGTGAAGGTTTCCGCATCGCTCACGACATCAGCGCCTATAGCTTCGTGGCCCTGGCCAAAGCTGGCCGCGAAATGATGAAAGGCCGCAATGGCAGCCTGCTGACCCTGTCGTACCTGGGTGCCGAGCGCACCATGCCGAACTACAACGTAATGGGCATGGCCAAGGCTTCGCTGGAAGCCGGCGTGCGTTACCTGGCCGGCTCCCTGGGCCCGGACGGCACCCGCGTCAACTGCGTATCGGCTGGCCCGATCCGCACCCTCGCCGCTTCCGGCATCAAGAACTTCCGCAAGATGCTGGCCGCCAACGAAGCGCAAACCCCGCTGCGTCGCAACGTCACCATCGACGAAGTCGGCAACGCCGGCGCCTTCCTGTGCTCGGACCTGGCGTCCGGTATCAGCGGCGAAATCATGTATGTAGACGGTGGCTTCAACACCACTGCGATGGGTAGCCTGGAAGAGTGATCTTCCGCTAGCCAATAAGAAACCCGCCTCGTCTGGCGGGTTTTTTATGCCTGCATTATCAATGCCCGACGCAAATCCCCTGTGGGAGCGAGCCTGCTCGCGATTGCGGTCTGACATTCAGTATTGATGTTGACTGACACACTGCAATCGCGAGCAGGCTCGCTCCCACAAGGATTTGTGGCTTGCGTGGTCGTAAAGACGCTATCAGCTCAGGATACCCAAGACTTTCGGACCTTGAGCTTCACTTGAGTCCAGATTAACCGCGAGGATGAGTCGATTGCCGGTGCGCGGGACAATAATGTCATTCACCCGGCCAGCTTGCTGTCGAACCACCCCAGAATCACCGAAAGAAGTGTCTAGCTCACCGCCCTCGGTGGTACGCAGCCAGTACAGGTTTTGCACAGGAAAATTCTCACTCCCTGCGACCACGATTTTTTTATCCGGCTGTACGGTGATGGACGGGATGTTTATAAAGCCGGAACCCAGATCAACCACCAACGGCGCTCCATTGTTAAAGGTCTTATCCGAGGTGCCATCACCCAATACCCGTTGCACGGAAACATAACGGTTGCCATCGTTATTAATCGACGTGACAGCGGCGATGATTATCTTGTCATCATCCACCACCATCGAGCCAAAACCAGCGTAGCTTTTGTCTTCCCAAAATCCGTCAATGCCGAAGGTTTTGTTCAACGTGCCGTCTCGGTTGTAGCAAGCCAAGACCGCGTTCGGCACTGATGTGCCTGATGCCGGGCGGTCAACAATCCCAAACACAACGATGCGCTCGTCTGACAGGACGCCGATACTATGAATCGTTGTAATCGGCCCCTTGAATCTGACTTCAAATCCAGTGTCGGGATGACCTTGGTCATCCAGGGTGTATACCCTACCTGCCGAATCGATAGTTGTGCCCTCGCTGTCCGCCAATTGGTAACTTGCGGCCACTAACACATGGTTGTCAGCAGTGAGGCATCCCGTAGGTCCGAATGTCTGCAAACCCTGCTCCGGAGGGACGGGGTCTACGGGCAAAGGCAGCATTTTTGTGCCAAAGACTAAATCAGGACTTCCTCCCTCGTTGAATCGCGTGATCGCAGCCTGCCGGATAAAGGGCTCATTACCCGAGTTACCAATCAACAGGAATTTGCCGTCTCTTCGAGCAAGTAAACGTGTGAAACTTTCGAATTGGCCTTTGGCGAAGTCCCACGCGAACGGTTGGAAGGTCGGATCGGAAGTGCCATCAGCCATGGCCCGATAAACCCATGAGACACGACCTGTTTGAGCCACGTAAAGAAGTTTGCCGGCAGATGTTTCAACGACACATTGAGACGAACCTTGGGGAATATTGATCATACCGTTGTCAGCAAATCCCACATCCAGGTCACCTGGTGCTTGCTGCGTGTTGGCTTGCGCTGTCATGCCGTTATCCTCCTGAAGTAAGGGCTCCATGCAATCAGGGGAATGCCAACAAACATCCATCCCGACAGCCAGATCCGTTTGACAGCGCCACCCTAATGCGAAAGCCGACACGCATATCACTGTCATAAATAACAGTCTTACTGTCTTCAAGAGCCAAAATTCATTCTTTACAGCACATACACTGCACGCCTGCGTTAGCCAGGAGGTTGCGCCAGGCACTTGGCAAACAACAGCTGGATCGGCTGCGTGCGTTGGCTGTAGCGCTGCAACAAGACAATCTCCCGATAAAACGTCAGCTCGCCCAGCGCAATGATCCTGACCTTCGCCCCATGTTCAAGCCATAACCCGGCCTCGGGCAGCAGTGAAACACCAAACCCGCATTCAACCATTTTCACAATGGCTTCCAGCTCATCCATCTCCATCGCCACGTGCACATCAATCTGCTGTTCACGCAAAAATCGCGTAATCAGGCGCCCTCCGAATGAGTTACGGTCGTACCGCACGTGCGGCTGGCTCGCGAGGATCTGCAGCGGATCATCGCCCTCAAGATCCATCGGCACGATCAATACAAACGGTTCCCGGCGAATCACCTGCGCCGACAGCTCCTTGGGCAGTTCGAAGGGCGGCTTGATCAATATCGCCAGATCCACCTCACCCGTATCGACCTGACTCAGCAGGTTCAACGACACGCCCGGCACCAGTTTCGGTTCCAGCAGCGGTGCCTGCTCCCTCAAGCGCAAAAATGCCTGAGGCAACAACCCGGTCTGGACCGTGGCCACCGCACCGATTTTCAACTCGCCACGGTACTCGCTGACGTCCTCACTGACGGCCATCCGGCTAAACGTGTCGAGGATCTGCTGCGCCATCGGCAACGCCCGTTGCCCTGCGGCATTGAGAATCGCCTGTCGCCCGGTGCGATCGAACAGACGGATGCCCAGCGCCTTTTCCAGGTTGCGCATCTGCGCGCTGACCGCCGACTGCGTCAGACCGATGTGCATGCCGGCGGCGGCGAATGTGCCGTAGCGTGTGACGGCGACGAAGGTTTTCAATTCGCGCAGCATTGGACTTCTCGATTGATCGAAATAATTTGAGCTCGACGCAAAAACTATCGTCTTTCAATCAAAAATCATAGCGCTAAACTCAGCCTCATCTCCTGACAATCCGAGGCGAATCCGATGCAACTCTCCCCTTTTCACTTGGCTGTACCGGTTTACGATCTGGCCGCTGCCCGGCGTTTCTATGGCGAAGTCTTCGGTCTTGAAGAAGGCCGCTCCAGCGAGCATTGGGTCGACTTCAACTTTTTCGGCCATCAACTGGTGATACACCTGGCACCAAAAAACGCTTCACAGGACGCGGCGCACACCAATGCCGTGGACGGTCATGACGTACCGGTGCCGCATTTCGGTGTGGTGCTGGGGATGACGGAATGGGAGGCGCTGGCCGAGCGCTTGAAAGGCCTTGGGACACGCTTCGTGATCGAGCCAGGCATCCGCTTTCAGGGATTGGTGGGCGAGCAGTCCACGATGTTTCTCTTCGACCCTTGCGGCAACGCGTTGGAGTTCAAGGCATTTAAAAACATCAGCCAGTTGTTCGCCAAATGAACCGCCCAGCCCTTGACGCGACCACCCTCAGTGAAGCGGTAGTCAATGGCGATACGACCGCTGCCGCCATCGCCGAATCCTTTCTTGAGTGCATTCAGGCGCGGGAGCCGGAGATTCAGGCGTTCGTCTCGTTCGACGACCGGCAGGTGCGTGCCGATGCTGCGCAGATCACCGGGCGCGGCCTGCTGGCCGGCGTCCCCGTCGGCATCAAGGACATCTTCGACACGGCCGCCTACCCCACGCAATTTTTCTCGCCCATCTACGCCGACCATCAACCGTCCCGGGATGCCCACGTCGTGACGCTGCTGCGCCAGGCCGGGGCGCTGATCATGGGCAAGACCCACACCACCGAATTTGCCTACATGCACACTGGCCCGACCCGAAATCCTCACGATCTCGCTCGCACGCCGGGCAGCTCCAGCGCGGGTTCGGCGGCGGGGATGGCAGCGGGTTTCTTTGCGGTGGCGCTGGGCACCCAGACGGCTGGCTCGCTGCTCAAGCCGGCGTCCTATTGCGGCCTCTTCGCCTACAAACCGTCCCTGGGACTGGTGTCGCTGGAAGGTGTAAAGCCGCTGGCGCCGAGCTTCGACACCGTGGGCTGGTATGGACGATCGGTGCGCGATCTGCACCTTGTGGCGCGGGTGTTGATTCCCGGTTTTGTAGTGCCTGACGTTGAGCGGCGTCCACTGCGGCTGGGTTTCTGCCGCACCTCACGCTGGGATCAGGTGGACGCCGAGGTGGCCTGCGCTCTGGAGCAGGCCACGGATCAGTTGCGCAGCGCCGGCCATTATGTGAGCGAACTGGAACTGCCCGATGAGTTTGCCGCAGTGTTCGACGACCATCAGCTGATCAACGATTGCGAAGGTGCCCGCTCGCTGGCCAAGGAATTCCAACGCCATCGTGCTCAACTGAGCCCATCGACACTGGCCATGTTCGAGCGAGCGGCGGCAACAACCTGGGAGCAGGAATCCGCTGCCAAGGCGCGCCTGGCCACCCTTGCGCCCCGTTTGAGTGAGCTTTGCCAACCGTTCGACGCCATGCTCGGCGCCTCCTGCGGGATGGTCGCGCCGATGGGCCTGAAAAGCACCGGACCGTCGGATTTCATCAAGTTCTGGGGGGCGTTTGGTTGGCCGCAGGTGAACGTCCCGCTGGTGCGCGCCCACCCCATGTTGCCGGTCGGGCTACAGATCATCGGGAAGTTCAGGGACGATGGCCGGCTGTTGCGAACGGCGCCTACGTTGCCGCAGCGTTGCAAGGCGCCGCTCAGCAATGATCCGTGTCGTGCATCGCCTTATCGGCCAGGGTCAACACGTCTTCCGCTGTCGGGTTTAGCCGAGCATCAAACTCGACCTGGCCAATGCTGAAGTGAATGGCAAAACTGCGATTCGCCGTGGCATTGCGCTCGGCGAGTATTTCTTCGAGCCGGGCCTTGATCGCGGACAACTCGACAACGCTTGCACCCGTCAACAGGGCGACAAACTCATCGTTGCCCAGTCGACCAATCACATCGCTTTCGCGAAAGGCGATACGCAGCACGTCAGCGAAGGTCTTCAGGGCGTGATCACCCTCGGCGCGCCCGTATAGATAGTTGATTCGCTTGAAGTTATCGAGGTCGAAAAACAGCAGCGTCGCCGGCAGCCCCAGTTGCTGGCAGGCGTCCATCCCCTGTTGGGCCAGCGCTGTAAAACCGTGGCGGTTGGGCAGCAGCGTCAACTCGTCCATGCTCGCCATCTGCACGCCCATCAGTTCTTGCTCGGCCTTGCGGGCCAGGTCACGCAACAGCTCACGCTCCTGCAGTGGCGAACGTAACGGGTCTGTACAAGCACCGCGCTTGACCGGTTTGCCTGGGATCAGCATGACTCACTCCATTGGCGGGTATGTACTTTAGAGTCGTGCATACCCGGTTTGACTCCCTGTTAACGGACCGCCGGTCAACTGCCCTGCACCGGACACGGGCCTCCAGCGGCCGCCCACAGCTTGAATTGGGTGACGAAAATGTCGTGCGGCACCGGCACCGGCGCCCTTCCCTCACCCGGATTCCAGCCCCAGAGCACCAGTTTGTCCTCGGTGACGTGCTTGATCAGGGCCGCGAAATCACGGTCACCATTACTGGAGCGATCCTTGATCATCGCGCACAACTGGTCGGCCGGCAGCCCGATCCAGGCCATCTTGTGCGCCGCGGGCGGCAAGCTCCAGTGCGGCGCCCCCGGTGGCGTATGCGGCCCGTAACTGGCGGGCGGATTGGACTCGGCGTGACAGGTCGCGCAGGGCAAACCCGCTGCGCCCTTGCCGTCCATCCCGCGCACTACGCTCATGGCATGGGGGGTGCCTGCGTCGAACTGCAACGGCGAATCGCCCGGGATATGACAGTTCTGGCAACGCGGACTTTGAAAGACCTTCTGCACCGTATCAAACGCCTTGATGGCTTCCTTATCGTCAGCAAACAGGTGCTCGGCATAGCTGACCAAGCCGATCAACACCACCGTCCCCAGAATCAGATGTCGTCTCATCTCACACCCCCGACAGTTGCAACGGCAGTTCCCGCAAGCGCTGCCCGGTCAGGGCGAACACCGCGTTGGCCACTGCCGGCGCCGTGGGTGGGACGCCGGCTTCGCCAATACCGCCGGACCGTTCAGTGCTCGGCACGATATGCACTTCGACCACCGGCATTTCGTTGAGCCGCAGCACCTGATAGTCGTGGTAATTGGATTGCACCACCTGGCCGTCCTTGAACGTCAGTTTGCTGTGCAAGGTAAAGCCGAGGCCGAAGGTGATGCAGGACTCCATCTGCGCCGCGATGCTCATCGGGTTGACCGCAATCCCGCAGTCCACCGCGCACACCACCCGGTGCACGCGGATTTTCAGGTTGTCCTGGGACACCTCAGCGACCTGCGCGACGTAACTGCCGAAAGACTCATGCACCGCCACACCCAAGGCGTGGCCGTCCGGCAGTTCCGCCTTCCAGTTGGCTTTTTCGACGGCGAGGTTCAGCACGCCCAAATGTCGCGGATGCGCCTTGAGCAAGGTTCGTCGGTATTCCACCGGATCCTTGCCAGCCGCCTCCGCCAGTTCATCAATCAACGACTCCATGACAAACGCCGTGTGGCTGTGCCCCACCGAACGCAGCCACAATACGCTGATGCCGGTAGTCGGTGAGTGCAGTTCCACCTGGTGATTGGCCAGGTCTTCAAGGTACGGGCTGTCGGCAACGCCTTCGACCGAGGTCTTGTCGATACCGTCCTTGACCATCGTCGCCTCCATCATGGTGCCGGCCATGATCGACTGACCGACCATCACATGCTTCCAGGCCACGGGCATGCCGCCAGCATCCAGGCCGATCCGTGCCTGATGCAGGAACGCCGAGCGGTAATAACCGCCGCGGACGTCATCCTCCCGGGACCAGACTGTTTTCACCGGCCCGCCTGCCGCCTTGGCGACCTGCACGGCTTCAGCGACAAAGTCCGAGGTCGGATTGGCCCGACGACCGAAGCCGCCGCCGAGGAATTCGGTGTGGATTTCAACCTGCTCAGGTTTGAGCCCGGTGATCTTGCCCGCGATCATTTGATCCAGGGTCTGGAACTGCGTGCCGGTCCAGATCTCGCACTTGTCCTTGCTGATTTTCACCGTGCAATTGAGCGGCTCCATCGGCGCATGGGCCAGGTACGGCACGCTGTATTCGACATCGACGGTCTTGGCCGCCTTGCCCAGCGCGGCGGTGGTATCCCCGGCCTTGCTGGCCGAGACGCCAGGCGTGGTCGCGAGTTTGCGGAAGCTTTCCAGCAATTTCTGGCTGTCGAGGCCGGCATTCGGCCCCAGGTCCCACTCGACCTTCAGCGCATCGCGCCCCAGCTTCGCCGCCCAGTAATGGTCGGCAATCACCGCCACGCCGGTGGGCACCTGCACCACTTTATGCACGCCCGGCACGGCCAGCGCTTCGGCGCCTTCGAAAGATTTGACGCTGCCGCCAAACACGGGTGAGCGGGCGACCATGGCGGTCATCAAGCCCTCAAATTGCACGTCCATGCCGAACTTGGCCCGGCCGGTGATTTTCTCCGGGGTGTCCAGGCGCTTGGTGGGTTTGCCGATCAGTTTCCAGTCATTGGCCTCTTTGAACTTGATCGAAGCCGGATCCGGCACCGGCAGCTCGCCGGCGTCGTCCGCCAGTTCGCCGTAGGTCGCGCGATTGTCGCCGGCAATGACCACGCCTGACTCGGTGTGAATCGCCGAGGGGGCGACGTTGAAACGCTTGGCGGCTGCGTCGACCAGCATCAGACGCGCTGCCGCGCCGGCCTGCCGATAGCGATCGAACTCCATCCACGTCGAAGTCGAGCCGCCGGTGATCTGCATTCCGCCGAAACCCGCCATGCCGTAGTCAGCCGCCGAGGCGGGTGAATGTTCGACGCGGATTTTCGACCAGTCGGCGTCCAGCTCTTCTGCGATCAGCATGGTGAGGCCGGTCCAGATGCCCTGGCCCATTTCCGAGTGGCCGAGCAGTACGGTGACGACGTTGTCGTTGCCGATCCGTAAAAACGCATTGGGCGCAAACACGTTGCCTTCATTCTCCGCCCCCACGGCAAAGCGATGGGCACCGGGAATGACGAACGCCACCACCAGACCTCCGCCCAACAGCGCGCTGCCCTTGAGAAAACCGCGACGTGACACCGGGTTGATGCTGTTCATGTTCAGACTCCCTTCAACGTGGCATCAACCGATCTCGGCGGCGCGTTTGACCGCGGCGCGGATCCTTGGGTAGGTGCCGCAGCGGCAGATATTGCCGGAGAGCGCCTGATCGATGTCGCTGTCGGTGGGTTTGGGGATTTTCGCCAGCAGCGCGGCGGCGGACATGATTTGCCCGGACTGGCAGTAACCGCACTGCACCACGTCGAGTTCGGCCCAGGCTTGCTGCACTGGGTGCGAACCGTCAGCGGACAGGCCTTCGATGGTGAGGATTTTTTGCCCGTGGGCCACCGCGGTGGCGGGCGTGATGCACGAGCGCAGCGGCGCGCCGTCGACGTGCACGGTGCAGGCGCCACACTGGGCCATGCCGCAACCGAATTTGGTCCCGGTCAGGTGCGCGACATCGCGCAGGACCCAGAGCAGCGGCATGTCCGCGGGGACATCCAACTCCTGATCCTTGCCGTTGATATTCAGGGTCAGCATTGCGAATTTCCTCAGACTCACGGTGTTCTGAAGGGGCGTCGCTGTGACACGGAATGCCTACGCGCGCCTCCGGTTATCCCTACAGCTAAGCGCAAAATGCCGGGCGAGACCGGTTCATCGACCACCGGTCAAAAAAAGCCACCTTGATGGGTGGCCTTGGAATGAGGTTTTGTAGTGATGGCGCTTGGGCGGCTAGCGGGCTTTTGTGCCTGGTGGGCATTTGTGGCGAGGG
>NZ_RXHX01000027.1:0-85268 GCF_005930655.1 Pseudomonas sp. FSL W5-0299 | reverse complement strand
CTGACTCCACAAGCACCCACACGAATTGCTTGATTCAGTTGTTAAAGAGCGGTTGGTTAAGATCTTTCGTCTCAACCGAGGCGTGCACTGTACAGCACATCCCCTCAAGTAGCACCCTTAAAAGCTCCTGATTTTATTAATAAAATCAATTACTTAGGCCAGAACCAGCTTCAAGCTGCTCGTTAGCGGGAGGCGAATAGTACAGCATTAAACTACGTGGTCAACCCTCATCTAAAAATTCTTTTTCCATACCAAAGAGCCTAGGTTGCCACTATGAAAACTTCCAAGGTCCGTACAAAGCATCAGGGCAGCAGAGAACCCAGACCACGTCGTCACTGAAGCCCCCCCCTTATTTCGTGGACGCTGACTAACCGCTTTTGGCCGATGTCTGCCTGTCGCCACCGTCAGCTATGGGTCCAGGCTGTGTGAAAACGTTTTAGAGCAAGTTTTCAGTCAGAATCGGAACGAAAGTCGCGCTCCTACGCAAAATTTCAGGTCTGCTGACTAACCAAAAACGCTGCAGATTTTACGTAGCAACGCAGACTTCAAAATGGTGCATGCGCTTTCACACAGCCTCGGTCGTTCTCTGCCGGTCGTAAGGCTGGTTGAATTGGGTCTTGGTAACCTATCTTGATTGGTCAGTATTCTAGTAGTCATTGGACGATCTAAAACTAGGTGATCGAGCTCGGACTGCTCCTAACGCCACGAGATTCAGCGACATTTGATTGCATTCAAAAAATTCGTAGTAACACATCACGAACCTGAATCTGTGCACTAAACATCCCTCCCGACTCGTCCACTCACCATAAAGCAGATCGCTCAGGCGATCTGCTTTATGGGCTCTATGCCTGCGCAGTGACTTCATCCCAACTCTCTCGACAGGAACCCTGTACATGGCCATTCAATGCCCACGCTGTCACTCCACAGCTGTCATCACCAAAGATTTCGCCAGGAAAGTCGGCGCCCTTATCGGCACCGTCGGAGGCGCCGCCCAAAGAGTCACAGGCGCCATGGCTGGCGCCGACGTTGGCGCAGTCATCGGTGTCGTGGCTGGCCCAGCCGGTGCCATTGCTGGCGGTATGGCCGGAGCCATTCTCGGCGGATTAGCCGGAGCGGCGACTGGCTGTATTGCAGGCGCCAAACTCGGCGAAGTCATCGATGAGCGGGTTTTGGACAATTACGCTTGTCTCGACTGCGGACTGTCGTTTAGCGACCGTCATCCCATTTAAACAGCTCATCTTCCGCTAACGTAACTGCTGCTCCCCATCTGCTTCATCGCTCCCCCTCTCGATCAACACCCCGCACGCCGACAGATACCTGCTGAATACTCAGCGGCGTCGCCGTGCGCCTATGAAAAGGAAGCTCTCCCATGGCACACCTCATCGAACACATGGCTTACGTTGGCGCTACGCCCTGGCATGGTCTGGGCAGTCAGCTCTCGCCGAAGCAACCACTGGAAGTCTGGCAACAAGAAGCCGGTATGGACTGGCAGATCCAGGAATCGCCGGTACGCTTCATGGCGGATGCTGTCGGCCATCTCGGCACTATCCATACCTTTCCCGAACAGAAGGTGCTCTACCGCTCAGACAGCAAGGAAGCCTTGTCGGTCGTCTCACAACGCTACCAGGTGGTCCAACCCCGCGAGGTCCTGGAATTTTACCGTGATCTTACGGAGCGCTCTGGCTATGAACTGGAAACCGCCGGCGTCCTGAAGGGAGGTCGAAAACTCTGGGCACTGGCGAAGACCGGACAGTCGACTGCAATTAAAGGTAATGACGTGGTAAACGGCTATGTGCTACTGGCAACGTCCTGTGACGGCACACTAGCCACCACTGCAACTCCCACCACCGTTCGCGTGGTCTGCAATAACACACTGACCATATCCCTAAGCGGAGCCACCCGCGCAATCAAGGTTCCACACAGCACGCGCTTTGATTCGCAGGCAGTAAAAAAACAACTAGGCATCGCCGTCTCGCAGTGGGACGAATTTATGTATCGGATACGCGCCCTCGCGGAACGCAAGGTTCAATGGACTGAGGCCATGAGCTTCTTCATGGAGGTGCTGTGTGACACCAGCGCGTATGACCCCATTCCCAATGTACTGCCCAACAAACGAGCTATGGAGAAGGTACAGAGCCTGTACGAAAGTAAAGGCCGAGGATCTGAAATGGAGTCCGCTCGCGGAACAGCATGGGGCTTGCTGAACGCTGTGACTGAATACGTGGATCATGAAAGGCGCGCCAGGAGCACTGAGTATCGAATGGACTCGGCATGGTTTGGACAAGGCGCAGTAATTAAACAGAAGGCACTCGATGCAGCTTTACAACTCGTTGCGTGAGCCACAGCAATACCGAGCGCTCTCACCTAAAGGGGCGTTCGGAATCATTTAATCCCAACATCCACCTTCCAGTAACTGAGCCACCCACCCTTCATTGCGTTCACGCGTTCGTGATAGGAGCACAAGCATGAAATATCCCAAGCTCAAAGCTGGTGAAACGACACACACCTATGTCACAGAATCACCGGTCAGCGAAACCGACATCCTGCAGATGGCTCAACAACTCGCGATGTATCGTCTGTCTAAAGGGCGGGCGTTGACTGAGCGTAGACTCGTCTTCAATCACCTACAATCGCTGCTGCAATTCCATGAATACGAAGTCTTTGCTTTGTTACTGCTCGACACCGAGCACCGGGTTATTGGCTTCAAGGAAATATTCAGGGGAGCATTGGAAGTAGCCTGCGTGTCCCCTCGGGAGGTGGTCAAGATCGCTATGGAGCACAACGCAGCGGCCGTGATTCTGGTGCATAACCGTCCCTCCGGTGACCTGAAGCCCAGTCAAGCAGATCGCGCACTGACCGAAACCCTCAAAAATGCCCTCAACATGATTGGTACCCACATCTTGGATCATGTCGTCGTCGATTTTGAGGGCTGTGTATCGCTGACAGTAGAGGCGCATATGTAGGGACGCTTTGCCCTTGGCATTAACTAAATAAGCCGATCCAGCAGAGGGCGGCCACTACGGCTCGACATAAACCAATATTGCCTCAACTCTAGGAGACTCCCATGGCGTTGATACGTTTCCTAATCGCACTTCTCATCTTCATCGGTGTACTGGCAAGCGCTTCAGCAGTAGTGTTTGCTGTGATCCTAATGTTGCGATTCCCGCCGATCTTGGTCGCAGTTGGTATTGCCTTCCTTTTCTTTTACTGGGTGCTCAAGCGCTTCCCCAGCATCGAGTAGACGACATAAAGCAGACAGAGACTGTTGATCAGCTCTGCCTGCTTTTATTTTTCTTTTTTTTCTTTTGTCGCCTGAGCTATGTTCACTGAAATATCGGAAGGACTCAGCAGCTGGCAATTCAGTCCATTACGCCAGCGATGTGCGGGATAGCCTGCTTCAACAGCTCGACTTCCGATACCGATGCCTGGGCTTTGACCTCGGGTTGAGATTCAGTCAAACGGCTACAGCACCTGGATAAGAAAACATGTTCGAAGTTATCACCGATCTTCGCCAGATCTCGGCGCACAACCGTAAGCTCACCACTCGCCTAAAGAAGGCTTTCATCCACGGTGAAACCCGTGAAATCACTTACCCTTCTGGGCACATGTCGGGAAAGGTTTTTTTTGAACATGACAGCGGCTTCAGAGTCCGCGGTTGGTCGCCCTGCAAGAAATGGCCGGACAAACACATGAACTTCCTCGTCATGGGTGAGCCCAGCTCCACTGACTGGCTCGAGATCACTGTGCAACTTAACTTCCCAGCCGAGGAGTACAACCGAAACCTAGCCGGGGCATTCGTAAAGGACGAAGACGGGGAAGTGTTTTTGGCACATCGCGGCAAACTCACCAAGGGTATGGGCGCTCTGAAAAAAAATCTGGTGCTCGAGCGCTTCCCAAACTGCATCTCTGCGAAGGACGGGAATCAGACCAACCAGCTGATCCTCATAGCTGGTCTGGGCTCCCCGGACATGATTGATCGACTGTTTGAGTTCGCCGTCGAGGCTCGCCATGTGGCGACCGAACTGGGCGCGCTCAAGCTTGCCAACACGGGAGAACGAACACCATCCGAGCGCAATGGCAAACAGCCGCCAGCTACTGTGGCCGATAAACAAACGCAGCGCGCGCACAAACTTGGCGCCTACTTTGAAGAATTTTCAGGGGAGAGCTGGGGCGATAACTACACCGTCTCGGGCAATCGCGTGGTCGAACACGGCGCCATAGTCAACGCGCTCGCCGTTCAGCTTCAGACCACTGGCACACTGCAGAAGTCCCAGGCTATCGACTTGGCTGTAGTCGGTGAATACCATGTCGACCTATACGAGGTGAAAACCTCCGCCAACACGACCAATATCTATACTGGCCTCGGCCAGTTGATCTTGCATGGTGAGGCCATTGCCGATGAACTGCGCTTTCCGGTACGTCGCTACCTGGTCCTACCTGAACTACCGCCCGAGCGGCACGCCCCGCACATCGCAGGTAAGGCAGAGATTAAAGTTATTACCTACCAGAAGCTGGACACTGGGTACCAATTCGACGGGATTTAAGTCCATCCGCGCCAGCCTGCCCCGTACTCCACTTGTCAGGCTCCAGGCCAGGGGCACTTACATATAGGCGCTGTGCCCAGAATTCGCTCAATACCGCCACTCATCATGCGCTAATGGGGACGAATTCAGCCGTGATTTACTCTCCTTCCAATGGGGCAGGAAGTCATCCATCAGTCTTACAAACCGTTGGTTGTGGTGCCGCTCTAGCAGATGCACCAGTTCATGCACCAGAATGAACTCAAGGCACTCAGGAGGTTTTTTTGCGAGTTCAAGATTTAACCAAATCCGTTTAGCCTGAGTGTTACAGCTGCCCCACTTGGTTTTCATCTTTTTGATTCCCCAGAAACTCGGGCATACCCCCAGACGCACCTCCCAGTCGCCAATCAACTCCTGCACACGCGCCTTGAGCTCGACGCGATACCAGTCGTTGAGCAAGTTCATTCGTGTTTCCAGATCAGTTTCTGGTCGTACATAGAGCCTCAACCGCGTATTGCTGCGTTTAATTTCTGCTTTACCAATACGCTCAGTCACCTCGAGTCGATAACGACGACCCCACAAGTAATGGGTTTCACCAGAGATCATCTTTCGCTCGGTTTGGCGCGGCTGGGCGGCGAAATCTTTCTGTTGCTTGCGAATCCAGGCCAACCGCTGAATCACAGCAGTGCGTACTGCTGTATCGGACAAATGCTCAGGTGCAGAAACGCGTACCCTGCCCTCTGGTGGCAGAACGCTAATGTGCAGGTTTTTGATCGCTTTGCGGTTGAGCTCAACCTCAAGACTGCCGATATGAACAGTCGCCATTAGCGATAGTCCTTCTGGGCCTTGATCAGCTCCATGAGGTTAGGGATATCGACTTCATACCCTGCGCTTTCCTCACGGATAGCATTGGCCAGTTCACGTTCCTTGAAACGATCGCCAACCCAGTCGGCTTTCTTGGTATAGCGCACGGCGGTATCTATACGGGTTGCCAGCACCTCATCCCGACCAAGGTTGTCGTACAGGGCGCGTTTGGCTGATGTATCAATTGAGCCGGGATACTGGTGTTGGCTGTTACTCCCAGGACTTTTCACCTTGCGAGCTAAGTCTCGAATTTGCTCAAGGTACTCCTGGTAATCTAACGCCTTCTGTCGGCGCAGTTCGATCAACTGATCCAGCAGCACA
Source organism: Pseudomonas sp. FSL W5-0299 (assembly GCF_005930655.1). Taxonomy (NCBI): domain Bacteria; kingdom Pseudomonadati; phylum Pseudomonadota; class Gammaproteobacteria; order Pseudomonadales; family Pseudomonadaceae; genus Pseudomonas; species Pseudomonas sp. FSL W5-0299. The sequence continues at coordinate 79,563 of NZ_RXHX01000027.1, read as the reverse complement.
GACATCTGCTCGTAGTATTTGGGGTTTACCGGGTTTTCATCGACGATGGTTTTGCGCACGTTATTTTCGATGGTTTCGGCCATGGCATCGGGATCTCTACGCAGATCGTCAGAAACATTCTCCAATGCACCCGCGCCTTTCTCCACCACCAACTCAATCAGCCCCAACTCCTCGAAGTCCATCAATACTTCACTGTCATCAGCACGGACGTACATGTCCAACAGCTTGCGCATCGCCGGCTCGAATCGCTTCATCTCAACCAGATCACCACTGGCGAGTTTCACTTCATCGCGAACTTTTTCAAAGTGAATGACGTCAGCCCGGATGGTTTCTTCCTGAGCCTTGTTGTAACCAGCCTCAAGCATCTCATTGGCCAGGTTGGCCCAGGCACGCAGCAACTTTGCGACGCTCTGATAAAGCGCCAATCGGAGGGCTTCCTTCTCAGGTAGGTCGTCCTTGTTCTCTCCCGACACGCCGCAGAAATAGTGTTTGTAATCCTGGATGTTGCGCGGTGCCAGCACCGGTTCACAGAGTGCGCGCACGGCCTCCAGAGCGTTATCCAGATCCTCCCGCGCTTGGACCAAACGATCTTTCAACAGGCCGGCGACATCTTCCTTGTCATACTTATCAAAAGCCCCGGCTGTGTAGTCGGTAATGGCCTTATCCAGGGAGCGAAACAAATCTTTGTAATCGATTATGTAGCCGTACTCCTTGTCATCACCATCCAGGCGATTTACCCGGCAAATTGCCTGGAACAGGCTGTGATCGGCCATCTGCTTATCAATGTACAAGTAGGTGGCCGGCGGCGCATCAAAACCCGTAAGTAACTTGTCGACCACTATCAGCAGGCGCATTTGTCCTGGTTCATTAATGAAGCGCTGTTTGACTTGCTTTTCGAACTCTTCAACGCGTTTGGCTGCTTCCTCGGCGGGTTGGTCAAAGTAGTTGGCCAACATGCGCCGGTAGATCTCGTATTTGGCCAGTTTTTCTGTCAACCCTTCGCCAGTCTCTTCCCCCTTGATCTCGGAGGCCATCGGCTTGTAGCTTGTGACAATGGCGCACTTGCCAGCGAGGTCTGTCTCACTGAACAACTCATAGACCTTGCAAGCCTGATAAACGCTCGCACACACCAACATGGCGTTACCCCGGCCATCCATCAGGCGCGGCCGTGTATCCATATCAAGCATGATGTCGTTGACGATCTGCTCCAGCCGCGACTTGCTTGACAACAGTTTCTGCATCGAGCCCCATTTCTGTTTGAGCTGGGTTTTGCCAAGGTTCGACAGGCCTCGTGTCTTGGCCTCGAACCACTCATCTACCTTCTTCTGTGAAGTCACACGCTGGTCGATATCCCGCGCCTCATAGCGCAGGTCAAGCACCACACCATCGTCCACTGCTTCGTCGAATTTGTAGGTATGAATAAAGGGGCCAAAAATCTCGATCGACTTCTTCTTGTCCTTCTTCATCAACGGTGTACCGGTGAAACCAATAAACATGGCTTCCGGCAGAATGTCCTTCATTGCCTCGTGCAGCTTTCCCGACTGAGTGCGATGGCATTCGTCAACGAACACATAGAGATCGCCTTTGACACGAAAGTCTTTGGGCAAGCTGTTACGCAACTCCTCAATAAACGCATCGGCGGCTTCTTCACTCTCCGACTCGCCATGGCGACCAAACTTGTGTACCAACGAACACACGAGCCAAGGTACAGGCATATTCAGGGTATCGAGCAGATCCGCACCGCTTTTACTGCGCAGTATTTCCTCATCAACACCGTAGAAAACCTTCTCAATCTGCTCATCCAACTCGGTACGATCGGTAATTATCAGCACCCGTGAATTCTGAATATTTTCCCGGATCCACTTGGCCAGCCAGACCATGGTCAAGCTCTTACCGGAGCCCTGGGTGTGCCAAATGATCCCGCCTTCACGTCGAGCCAAAAATGGCTTGCTCGCCTCGATACCGAAAAATTGGTTATGCCGGCAGGTCTTCTTGGTACCGGCATCAAACACAATGAAGTCATGGATAATCTGTAGAAAGCGCTGTTTATTGCACATGCAAGCTAGGTGGTCATCGAGCAAATAACCGGAAGACTCCGTCGTGAGTGGCTCTTTCCACTCCAGGTAGTACTTCTCTGGCGTTTCGATAGAGCCGTAGCGCAGCCCTTGGGTGTCGTTTCCAGCCATAACCAGCTGCTGGGTGCTGAAGAAATTGCGTATGAAGTCTTTCTTCTGATTGTCCAGGTTCTGCCTGATACCTTCGGAGACTGAGACCGAGGAGCGCTTCAGCTCAATCACACCCAGAGCAATACCATTCACATAAAGCACAATATCCGGGCGCTTCTTATTCTCGCCCTTGATCGACACTTCTTCAGCGATAGCGAAGTCATTGGATTCGGGATTGTGCCAGTCAATCAGCCAAACAGTTTTGTTCTGCTCGCCAGCCCCCTCTTTGTCTCTCACGCCATAGCGCAACAACTGGTACACCGCTTTGTTGGCGTCATACAGATTCTTGCCTTCACCCAACGCAGCGGCCACATCCAGCTGGCGCAAAACGCGTGTGATCAATGCGTCACTGATATCACGCCCTTGCAACCAACGAGTCAGCAGACCGGATTCAATATTGCGGTTGCCCTCACGCGAATGCCAGTCGCCAAGATGACTCCAGCCGAGTTGATCCTGAAAAAAACGGGCGACACGTTGCTGAGTGGCGCGTTCGCGCTGGCCAACATTGCTCATGCAAGACTTCCTTTCCAAATCCGATCCCTGCTGCTTAAGTCGATGACAAGCTGCTGCCTAACTCAGCTACAACTCGCCATCACGATCAAAGGACATTCTAAAGCACCCAGAAAATCAGGCGAATCAGGCATTATCATGGCCTTGAGTAAAAGCCTGCCGACCAATGTTGCCAGCATGATGTCACGCGTCACCCAGAGAGCTTACCCCCGAATCGAACGCAGACAATGCCGCGTGCATTAATCCGCAGGCTACGGTCTTTCAGGCTGCTCGCTGAAAGACCTGACGTAGTGCTCACGCACCGCAGTCAGCATCGCCTCCTGATGACGCCTGGCCTGTGTATCTCCCCAGGTCGTGTTCGCGTAGATCAAATCCATCTTTAACGAATCTGGTCGGCTCTCGTGGTTGCGCTTGTTAAAGTAGCGCTGGCGCTTTTCATTGAACGGCAGATTGCTGTATTCGGAGTTAATGCTGCGTGATACCAACGCCAGATTACCGAACCGGTTCAGCCAATGCTCGGATACCTTATTGGTATCCGTATTCTGCGGTCGCTGCGGTGAGATATGCTCGACGGAGTTTTTCGCAGTAAACCGAAAATTGCTCCACAACGGCCATTCATTGCGCTGCGTGCACCAGAGCACGAAGTCCTGTTTGTAAAACCAGTAATGAGGGAAAGCGACTCCGTGGTTTTCTTGCAGCAGGGCATCAAACACCAGATGGCCAGCGATGCGCCAAGGCTCCTCCATGAACCAATAAGTCCGGACAACCAGACTCTCGTCATTGCTGTCACCCAACAACTGGTTGTCTAGGTGACAAAGAAAGTTGAAGAAGCGCTCGCACTCTTTCCCCTCGCTTCTTACCCCTAATGACTGCTTGTGGATGAAATACAAAAAAGGTGTCAGCCAGTAATGCGTGGTGATTTCCTGTGAGTGATACAACATACCCTGCAGCAGCGATAACCCTTGGTGAGCGGTGCTCTCGCGACTGCGGTTGATGTAACACTTACTATCGCTGACGGATATCGAGGTCAGGCAAACCTGATGTACTTCCTCGTCCCCCTGGTCCACCCACTTGATCACATACTCATCCCACAAGACTCGCAGGCGCCAGAGCAGATCGATAAAGCTGCGGGCGTTTGCTTCGCGGGCAGATACTTCGACCCCAGCAAAAAATGCCTCATCGAACAGCGCCAGCAACTGTCGGTCCAGCAGGCGCTTCAGATCGGCCTTGCTGTTCTCATGCAGCCAGATGCGCAGCGCATGCTGAAGAAACAACGGAAATCCGATGATACTACGTGCCCAAGGTTCTTCCCCCTCGTCAGAACTCGAATCGGAGGTGTGATCCAAGCTTTGCTCTTCACTAGCAAAGATGCTTTCTAGGGTAAGTTGCGCCTCGGAGCTATCGTCCAACGGGCTTTGCACTCTGTATGAAAGAGCTGAATGTATCGCAGAAGTATCCACCAGTTGTCCGGCAGCGTAGAGCGCCCCCAGCTGATTGGCCTCCAGGTGCGTTTCTGCACATAGATTGCGTTCAATAAAGCCACTCATATCTGCGCAAGCACTCCAGAGAGCCGCGTAGCGCGCACGGTCAGCAGCTGGAATGTCTTGGAGCAATCGTGCTTTGAGAATCTCGTGATGTTGCAGCTGCACACCTCGATTGTTGATAACCTCAAACAGCTTGTTGAGATCCATGCCCTCAGGCACATGGGTCAGCACCAGCTTTACCTTGCGATACACAAAGTCAGCCAGCCCGCGCAAGTAGACCTCATCAACAGCGCCGCCACTCGCGCGCACGTAGGTGGATGCAAAGGACATCATCAACTGCTGGGCGTGGCGCATGCTCTGCGTATCGAGCGCTTCACCGACCACCGCATCAGTGTCGTGCATGAGACTGTTCAGATACACATTCACCTGCTCGCGGATGGAAAATCGTAGTCGCGGCTGCGATCCCTGCTTCAGCCGGACAAAACGGAAAGCCCCCATAACCTCACGCCAGACAGCGACGGTACTGAGTAGCCAGAGCGTGGTGAAGCGCTGCTGACCATCAATCAGATCAAAACGACGCAGTCCATCAGCACGATCCTGTTGAGCTGTTTTTTCCACCAGCAAGGTACCGCCGAGGAAAAACTGCTCTTCATTCCGATCATAGGCATGAGCGATGTCAGTGAGCAGAGTATTAATCTGATCCTCCCCCCAGACATACAGCCGCTGGTAAATAGGCACATTAAAAGACCAAGCTTCGCCTGGTTGATCGACAATCTGCTCCAACGTGTACAGCTCAGATGTGATGCTCACGACCAGTCCCTCTTGATCAGCGACTCAACCCAACTTGGCTTGTCACCCAGACGCTCACAGCCCGCACCGGCATCAGGACGAAAATAATTGAGGACGGCCTGCTTGTACCGCCCCTGCACTCTTTTACCTATAGCCACCTGTTCATCACGATAGAGTTCGGCACATTTCCGTTGTTGCTGTTGCAGGTATTCCAGCACCTGCCGCGGATGATGGCTCTGAGCAATAACATCCAGCAAATTAAGGTCGCCATCTCTGAAAAAGTTGGCCGCTGTTTCTTGACGCACCTGCTGCTTTTCTAGACGAATCGCTCCGAGCAGGAATTCCAGTCGCAGGGCGAACGGCATGAGCTGTTCATACTCGAATTGATCGATATAAAGCAGGGTAGCGAGGAGGAAAATTTCCCGCAGGTATTCCTGGTTGCTCCGCAACAACTGCGCGTACAGGCTACGAAAAGCGAGCAGGCCCGTCTCTGCGGTCGGCTCATTCATCAGCGCCTGCAACAGCGCCGCGTACTTATCGGCATACAGGAAGAAACCGATGCCCTGATGAATAGGCTGGCGCAGTGCCATAGGCAGATTGGCGGGGTTCTGGCTCAGCAGCAGGCGACTGCCCTGCAATTCGCGATCGCCTCCGGCCTTTAACGTCAAGGCCGTGGCCATCCGGTTATGACGGCAGGCGTATACCGGCAGGGTATCCAGACTAGAACGGGCATCATGATCCAGAGGCCAGGTATTAGTCTGGAACTCCTCAAGTATGGAGTCATGCCGGCCCGCTGGCACCTGGCTGCCCCGCCAACGCCGGGCACGCCAGAGAAATCGATTGAACAGATTGGGAGCAAAATCCTGACCTGGCGAGAGCACCGCCGGATGACGCTGAATATCTTCCCAGCGCTCGGCGCAGTATTGCTCCAAGCCATGGCGCTGCTGCTCATGACCTTCAGCTTGGTCTATGGCGCGCAGATGATAAGCCTTGAGCAGGTCGGTGGCATGCAGACGCACCCCCCGGTTGTTCTGAGTGTCAAAAAAGGTGAAGGCCAGATCGGCGCTGTTGACCACAATTACTGTCAACAGCAGCCGATCAAACAAAGAAACACTAACCTGTGGCTTGCATTCTTGCAGCACCTTGGCAGCCTGACGAATACGCCGCGCCGACTGTGCCGAATAGCTCAGCGCCTGCCCCGGCGGCAGCTCACCGTGCTTGTACCGGTAGAGTATCGAGAGCGCGGTAATACGCTGTTGCCCATCGATGATAAAACGCAACTTCTTATCCGCATCTGCATGCACCAGTACCGCGCCCATGTAATACGGCAGCGATTGATCCGGTAGTTCGCAGTAGTCGGTCAGGTCTTCTGCCAATTGGGTCATTTTTGCCCTGTCCCAGACAAAGCCACGCTGGTAGCTGTCCAGCGCCAGCGACCAGCAGCTGATTGAAGCTCATCGTCGTAACAGAGACAGGGGAACTGGATTCCGTCATACCAATCGGGTCCTGCCGGTCAGCAGCTCCTGCATCATACCTTGTTTGATTTGGCGAGTTTTGGACAACCGCTGCTCTAGTACGGACAGATCACCTTCTAAGTCAGAAAGCAGTAATGCAATTGCACTTTGTTCCTCGACAGGAGGAAAACAAAGCTTGAAGTTTTTAAACGTTGGCAAGCGAAGCGAGTCAACGGTGGCCTTAACTGAATTCTCCATCGCATGAGAACCAAACCCATCAAGCATTGCGTAGTAAATATACTTACCAACACACCCCTTAAACTCTCTAATGACATAAACACGCTGATGAGCCTCAAACCTCCCATCAACGTAATGAAAAATGCTACCAATACCACCCTCACCAGGTACAAGAACCGCCTCACACTCGTAGGAGAATGAATTTATTCTTTCGACAGTCTCAGAGCGAACATAAAATGGGTAAAGTCCATCTTGCACTTTGTCTTGATTGTTTCGCGAACCTGTCTTAATAAGCACGTGATCACCAAGCAAGACAACGTCCCAGTCCTCCGGAATTTCCCCCAACTCAGTTTGTTTTATGCCTTTCGGGCGGCCGTCGGGGCTGGTAGCAAATTGCGGCAAACGGGTACGGCCGGTCAGCAGTTGCTGCATTGTGGCGATTTTGATGGCTTGTTTTTTGACGATCAGGCTTTCTAAGCTGCTAATCAGGGCATCGATAGCTATCAAGGAGTTGGCGATGGCCGTCTGTTCATTACCGGGCGGCAACGCAATTTTGTACCCTCCCAACGCGACACCGGTAAGCTGAGGAACTCCACTACTCTCGTTGAAAATTGAAATACGAGCATTTATATAACTCGCCAAATATTTCCTATCAACTTTAGGAAATAAAACTATCAGCCGACCAATGGCTCCGAAACCCATCCTACGAAGTATCGCCGTACCCAACCCCACTCCCCTACCTACTACGGTAACGGCGTCCGCATCGTACTCCGGAAAGTCGTAATAGCCATAAATACCAGGATCATCGACAGTATTAGAGTAAATCGGATAACGATACTTATTGTCTTTCTGCGGTGAGTAATGCCTAAAGTCAACGTCCTTAGCTACCTTTATTGAGGCAACTGAAGAAATTGTTGCTTCCTCCCAATCAATGGGAATGATTCCGACGTCTGTTTGTTTGTATCCTTGAGACAAAAACTGCTTGGCGTCTGCTCTCTTCGCTTCGACCAAATACTGCGCACTGACCTCCCCGACTACATCCGCCATACTCAAGCCTCCAGCCCCATGGCCCGCAGATGCCCAGCAACCCGCTCACCCAAGATATCAACCTCAGCAACAAGCTCTGGCAAGGCACGGGCATAACGCTGCTCCAGCTCACGCACACGGTTAGCGAGTTGCTGGATAACCCGCTCGATCTCAGCCTCGATAGCAGTCTGCAGATTGGCCAGCCATTTGTCCTCGACAAGCAGGATCTGAATTTCATCAAGATTCAGTTTCGGATACTGGCGAAATACAGCTAGCCCCAGAGCCTCTTCATCGACCTTCAGAGCATTCTTTGCGTTGCTTTCGGCATCGAACAACTTCTTCGCTTGCTTGAGCACAGCAACTTCTTCCGGATCGCTGGCCAACCTTTGGCGGGCGGTCACGCTGGCCTTGGTGACTTTGTCCTTATCGTTGAGCGCGTCGTTGAGCAGGCCATCATCACTACAATGTTCTTCCAGATAGCTTTCCAGTTCCAGACTGGCACTATCATGGGCAGTTTGCAGCTGACTAATGCGTACTACATCTTGCGCGAAGAAACGTGCGCTGATCAGCGCCGGCGGGATCAGCTCAGACTTATACTTTCCTTTGCCAATCACCAGATCCGGGATTTCCTTGAGCTTTTCACCCTTCTTGGCCCCCAGCTCGCGCAACTGCCGGCCGGCAGCCCAATCGTCCTGCACCAGCACATAGACATCGTCCTGCATCATCTCAGCCCAGTAGTCCATAAGGATCTGGTAGACGTCATACTTGCTCAACAGCGGGACGGCGCTGTAGCGCTCTAGCAGGTCTTCAGAAATGCGATGGATCACGGCTTTGGGTTTGTCGCCGAGCTGGATGCTTCGCAGGTTGCTACTGGCCCGCCATTGCTGGAACGGTGCGAGGCTGCACTCGGCAAAAGCAGTGAATTCCGGGTGAGCAATGATGGTGCTTTTGACCTGATTGGCCTCCACCAACGCATTGCAGTAGCCAGGGCGACCGGGCTTGAAAAGGGACGCACGCAGACTGGGGAACACCTGCCAGAAGTGCTCAAGGGATTCGATGTCGGCATTGGGAATGCCGCCCTGTAAGTGAGCGGAGAGATCGTGCAGGTCTTCCGGCTCGCTGGCGTCGATATAGCGCGGGATGTTCAGATTATAGTCGTTGCCGGCAATTTCTTTCAGCGGCACCATGCGGCTGTAGCGCGACAGTTGCAGCTGCTTGGTGAACACATCCACCACCTTGTGGATATCTTGGTCTCGCAAGCGGTTCTTGTTGCCGTCCTTCTTAAAGCCCTTGCTGGCATCAATCATAAAGATGCCAGTGCGTGCATTCGCGTGTTCCTTGTCCAGCACGATGATGCAGGCGGGAATGCCGGTGCCGTAGAACAGGTTGGCCGGAAGGCCAATGATGCCCTTGATATAGCCCTGCTTAATCAGGTTCTCACGAATTCGCGCCTCAGCATTGCCACGAAACAGCACACCATGAGGCAAAATCACAGCGCCCTTGCCGGTACTCTTCAGAGACTTGAGGATGTGTAGCAGGAAAGCGTAATCCCCGTTTTTTTCCGGCGGAATGCCCCAATTAAAGCGACCGAAAAAATCATCCGCGGGATTTATGCCACTAGTCCAGTTCTTATTCGAGAACGGCGGGTTGGCCACTGCAAAGTCGAACAGTTTGAGCTGGCCGATTGGGTCCTTCCAGTGTGGATCGGATAGGGTGTTGCCCTTCCAAATCTTGCCGGTGGTATTGTTGTGCAAAATCATATTCATGCGCGCCAAGGCGGCGGTTGCATTGTCCATCTCCTGACCGAAAATCGACAAGCCACGCGGCGCTTCATCACTGGCTTTAAGCAACAGCGAGCCAGACCCACAAGCTGGGTCATAGACACTGGCGTCCTGAGCTGTGTCCTGGCTGATGCCAACCACCTTGGCGACGATGCGCGAGACTTCCGAAGGGGTGTAGAACTGGCCCTTGCTCTTGCCCGACTCGGTGGCGAAGTGGCGCATCAGGTATTCGTAAGCGTCGCCGAGCAGGTCGTCACCGTCGGCGCGGTTGCTGGACATGTCCAGTCCTTCGAAAATGCCGATTAGCTTGGACAGGCGGTCGACCATTTCCTTGTCTTTGCCGAGCTTATCTTCATCGTTGAAGTCGGCGACATCGATCACGCCTTTGAGGTCGTTCTCCTCGGCCAGGCGACTAATGATGGTGTTGATGTCTTCGCCGATATTTTTGCTGCCCTTGAGCTCCACCATGTCATCGAAGCTGGCTCCCTGCGGCACCAGGATCATGCCGTAGGGGTCCCCCTTGAACTTGTCCGATACGTACTTCATAAACAGCAGGGTCAGGACGTAGTCCTTGTACTGGGAAGCATCCATACCGCCGCGCAATTCGTCGCAGCTGGCCCAAAGGGAGGAATAGAGAGCAGTTTTTTTGATGGCCATGGGATTCCGTGTTCAGGGCAGCAGCCAAGGCAACTCTTGCCTTAGCGCAATGATCCAATTTTTCAGCGTTACTCATTATCACATCTTGCATGGCATAAGACGATCAACCATCCAGAGTGATTCCTCCTTGCAATGCTGAAGCTCCCCCAGATTGATGCCAGGGCGACCCAGGTGCCGACACAGATCGAGGGTGCTGACTTGCGCGCAGTGATGGCCTGCGTTTCAACTTGATGGAGGTCAGGTGACGGATCTCACTCAGGCCCTCACTTGGCACCCCGTCCCGCCTAGACTCACTTCATGCTGTAGCCTGGTTCACCTCCCGACAGCTGATCAGCTGCCGGACTTTATCGACCAACGCATTCATCGATTGAGCGGTGCTTAAGTAGGCTGTTTCTGCACTGTTCATGCAGATCAACCCCAATGGGCTGCATTCGAGCCCAATCTCTTGGTACGCCACCCAGAACACCTCTTGATGTTCATCGTCGCAGCAGTCCGCGTACGCCTCGTTAATCTGTGGCACGCAGTCGAATAGCCTGGACAGCGATGTCGACTTGATCTGCTCATCGCCCAGTACGTCCAGGGTGATACGGTAGGCCGGCTCGTCCGTGCGGGCGACAGCCTGCACCAGCCGACCGATGACAATTGCAGTGTGTGATTCAGATAACGGTAGTCGCGGATTGATGAAAGGAAGAAGCATGGGCATGCCTACTGGATAATGGATTGAGTAAAGGGGAGCTAAGCAGCTCCCACATGATCTGCTGCTGTGGTTCACCCCCTGCTACAACCAAACGCACGACATCGACTGCCGTAGTCCTTGGTAGCTGCCTTGCAGAGGTAGCTCACCCGATGGAAGTACCGATCCATTTCCTCTGGATCATCCTGAGAGAGGTGGAATGTGGCTTTATCAGGGATATGCACCAAGCCATCTGCATCTTCGAATGAAATCCTCAGCGCACTGGCCCATGCGGCCTGAATGCGGCTGTATAGGTTTTCCCTTTCAGATTGAAAGCGCCCCACCGTGTGGTACGCATCCTGGTTAAGCAGCAAGACGAAGTGGAAGTGCGGACGCCCTTCCTGTCCAATTTCTCTGACCCAACACCACCGGACGCTTGTCTGATGTGCATAACCGTTTAGACGCGCTGAGCGCTTGCGAGCTAATTGAATCCTGACGGTCAAGGAGTCGACAAATCTGGAGATGATGGCATTACCTGATTCAGCCGGTAGATCGTCGTCAGGAAAGCGCAGATCGAAACGTATCGCGAACACCTGGCGATGATCGCTCAGCGCTAACTGAGTGGTCTTAAGAAGTCGTTCGAGGTATTCGGTAATGAAAGGGGCATGGGACGCCATCACGGTTAGACCGTGAAAGGTGTCCTCGTAATGCAGGTGAAGATTGCTGTTGCCGGAATGACGCTTGGTCTGATGTGCCATGGAGGTGATCCGCTGAGTGAATTCATAAACTCAGTGGACTGGGTATTTATTTACGATTCGATCTGCCAACAGGCTGGCCTCAGATCAGCGCTTGGCGCTGATCCTGTCAATGGTTGCAACGAGATGGATGACTGAGCTCATGCGCTTACCCCTTGGAGGGTAAGCCTGATAAGTCTCTGAATAGATTCTGAAGCTTGGTAGGTGCGATTGGCTGTGATTGGCTGAAGTTATGAGCAATGAATATCTCGTATAAATATTGGCTATGAATATCGACGCTATGAATGACCCTATAAATAATACTAATACCGAGATACAGCTCCCCACGCTTGCAAGGGCGTGGAGAGCTGCAATGCCAGGGAACGCGGGAAAAATGCGACGATTTCAATGATTCAGATGCTCTGGAACTAAACCACTTTTGAGACTCACCCGATCAGCACGAACGCTGACCGAATGACTGGGCGCCAGCTCAACCCATGGACGCGGATCATGCAGCCTTTAGCTGCGACACCGCAGCGAGGGAGTCGTGCCTATCACGGGCCTCGATCCTAGCCATGACCCAGGCCATAACTTCACTTTCGACCCAAGCCACTGCTCTTTCCCCCAGCGACACTGACTTGGGAAAAACTCCTTCTTCGATGTATTTGTAGATGGTGGACCGACCTAGACCAGTCACGTGTTTGACATCCTTCAGGCGAATTAACCTCATGAACAGGCTCCTCTGCATTCCGTTCAGAGGATTGGGAGGTCTTGTAGAAAAACACCTAAGCGGTGGCTTTTTCGCTGCCTTACTGGATCTGCAAGCCATAACGATACCGATCCTCTAGGGAGATGTCGGACTCGCGGGACAAGGGCTCGGGATCCGCCTCACCTTCAGCGGCGGCCTTAATGACTAAACAACTGCGCCAACCGTTCGGCAATTTGGGCAGGGCAAGCAGCGCAATCGGTGTATAGCGAAACGTCAAAGGTCTAGGAATTATGACGAAATCCATTGATTCAAACGGAACGTCGGTGGCATGGCAAAGCCGCTCTTTGATCCCGACCGCCAAGTCATAAGCGCCGTGATAGAGCTCATCCAGCAGACGGGCGTGCTGATCATCGTCAGAGCCTGACGGCAGCGTTGAAGGCCGAAAATACTTACTGATCGACTCTCGCAGTTCCTGGTCGTCAATCCGCTTGTTTATTACAAGGCAATCCAGCGCTGACCAATGCCTGGAAAGCAGCTGAGCGGCGCACTGCTCCAGCATGACCTGTAATAATCGAAAGAAAGAGTCGCGTTGCCCCTCAAGAAATCTGACTAACTGCAGGTGGGGCATCCCATCAAAAGACCTAGGATTTGCCCTGAGTAAACAAACATGTTTATAGATATCCGACGCATGTCGAATCCCTTCGGCGCAATGGACCCCCTCCGGGCAGGCAAGAACAGAAGTAGCATCGCTTCCCTTCGATAGCTCCGGATGGTTCAGGTTGAGGAAGTAGACGCTTTTCATTTTGGCGAAAAGAACCGAACTGGTTGCACCCGGCACGTAGGCCCGTATTAACCCCAGATGCATCAGCCGCTGCACCCTGTACTTCAAATCTTCCTTCCCAAGCCCCGTGACCTTGCACAACGCTGAAGAGCCCAAGTCGCTGACCACACCGAAACGGTCGGCGTGGCACAACAGCACACTCAGTAATAGACGATTCACGACACTCAGCGTCTCTGGCTGCTTTTTACTCCGCAGGAGAGCCAACGGAGCCAGATCCAGCTTTTGCTTTTCGGATTTTTCGTTTGCTTGGGCAGCCCTCCTAATTTCATGCTTTAGCAGACTGCAGACAACGGCCTCGTGCTGCCTGACTGACAACATGGGTGCTTTATTGAGCTTTTCGTGAAAGTCATCTTGGAGTCGGTAGCACCTCTTCGGTCGCCCCTTGCCCTCGGCCGTGGACGAAAAGGTCAATACACCGCACGCAACCAAATCGGCCAGAGACTTAGTCGTCTGGCGATCAGAGAGTCCAAACTGCTTCGCTAAAGCCTTCACACCAAGGCCCTTGGGTTCAACTGTACCGAAGCATTGAATGAAGCGGACTAGGAAGTATTTCCCCGCTGGATCAAGCCCTTTCACCTCGTAGAATAAAGCAGCCAAGAACACGCTACGCCTCCAGCGGGACACGGGTAGAAAATCGCCATTATATCGCAATAATTACAGGCTGTTATTTTTCTATAATCATTATGCATAACGGTAGTTTAATCGTCACGCATAACGTCTATTAATTGCTATGCATAACGGAATTAAACAATTACGCATAACGCAAATAAAATTAGGTACTATCACTGAAATAGATAATAAAACTGAGGTTGCTCGAAATATGCGCCGGAAATCGATTGGGCTCGAATGGCTCACTAGGGGAAATCTCAAGCAACAGCAATGGGCTCATAACTATCTACAAAAAAAAGATCTGATCGACCAGGCGCACAGCTCCTCAACGGACGACGATCTCCGCCTGATTGGCAGGGAGCTAGAGAAATCAAAAGATGGCCAAGCGATCATTGGATTGATGAAAAATGCATGGAGGCAGGTGAAATCTAATGCCCCGGAGAAAGGCTGGAAGGTCGGTCGATTCAAGCTCAGGACGGAAGTAAAAAAGGAGCTGGTAGCGTTAGCTAAGAAGAACAGCACCAATGAGACCGACATGCTTCGCATATTGATTTCAGATGGGGCGAGCGCCCATGCAAGGCTGAGAGCGAAGCTAGACGATCTCCAAGAAAAAGCCAGAAATCTCAGCCAAAGCAAAAATGCTGTAACAGATTTATTTGAGTTCGTGGTGGCAATGCTGTGCCGAACCGAGGTCCTCTTACACGACACTCTTTCGACGGTGACGATCACTCAGGATCAGGAGCACAGAATAGAAAAGCTGCGAAAGGAGGTACTCACTGAAGCCAACGCCGATATAGCCGCGAGCGTAGGTGAAATCGACAAAATCAGGCTCCGCATTCCAGGACGCCTCTATAAAGCGATGAAAGAGGAAAAGCGCGCTAGCCGTCTAATCACGAGCAAGACAACGCAGGCGAACCTTACTAACCTGGAACCAGTCACTTACTCGAAGCCTTCGAGCAAAAAAGCACCTGAAGCACAGGCCAAAACCAACTCAAAAGGCACCACCAGCGCATTGCCCAATCACCCAGTCAGTAAAACCGTAGAAATGGAGCCTGGTAAACTTGTTACTGACGTACCGCACCCGAGCCCCCAGATCACAACACAAAATCCACCCAGCATAGGTGCACGCCCCAGAACTCTTGGGGACCTCCTGCGCGAACAAGAAGAGGCCAGTGATTCGAAAACCTAAGATTGGAACCATTGCAACAGCTCCTAGGCAGGCGCAACACTCCCTGAACACATGGGGCACCGGAAAAAGCCGCAGCGCTCCCATGCGGGTCAGTCTTGTATTAGCACTGAAACCTATTGACCCCCATTACGATTCAACACAGGGATTGCGACAGGACGACGAAAGCGTGCCGACCGATCACAGCTGTCGCGTCCAGAGATGCGGGCGCGCATTTCATGCGCCTTGATGGACTTTTCTTACCGGGCGATCACACCACTACGTCCACAGCCCTTTTAAAGGGCAATGAGAGCAAAGTCACGCAAAAACAGAGTGGGGGAACAGATGGGGGAACAGAACCTGCAGAATGCAAAAAGGCCCCATAAAATGGGGCCTTTAAGTAAAAATATGGCGGAGAGATAGGGATTCGAACCCTAGGTACCGGTGAAGGTACAACGGATTTCGAATCCGTCCCATTCGGCCACTCTGGCATCTCTCCAACGGCGCGCATCATAACAACACTTTCGCCGGAAGCGAACCCCCTAAGCGAAATTTTTCCGTGCTATCAGATGCTTGCGTCGATTAAAGCGGTACGCCCAGACGATTGGCGACTTCTTCGTAGGCTTCGATGACATCACCGAGGCCCTGGCGGAAGCGGTCTTTGTCCATTTTCTTGCCGGTGGCCTTGTCCCACAGGCGGCAGCCGTCCGGGCTGAACTCGTCGCCCAGGACGATAGAGCCGTCGGAGAACACGCCGAATTCGAGTTTGAAGTCGACCAGCAGCAGGCCGGCGTCGTCGAACAGTTTGCTCAGGACTTCGTTGACCTTGAGCGACAGTTCTTTCATGCGAACCAGTTGCTCGGCGGTGCCCCAACCGAAGGCCACGACGTGGGATTCGTTGATGAACGGGTCGCCCTTGGCGTCGTCCTTCAGGAACAGTTCGAAGGTGTAAGGGTTGAGCTTCATGCCTTCTTCGACGCCCAGGCGCTTGACCAGGCTGCCGGCGGCGTAGTTACGCACGACGCACTCGACCGGGATCATGTCGAGCTTCTTCACCAGGCATTCGTTGTCGCCCAGCAGTTTGTCGAACTGGGTCGGCACGCCGGCGGCTTCGAGTTTCTGCATGATGAAGGCGTTGAACTTGTTGTTCACCATGCCTTTGCGGTCGAGCTGCTCGATGCGCTTGCCGTCGAACGCCGAGGTGTCGTTGCGAAACAGCAGGATCAAGCGGTCAGCGTCGTCGGTCTTGAAAACCGATTTGGCTTTGCCGCGGTAGAGTTCTTCACGTTTTTCCATGATGGGCTCCGCTTGCTAAGTAGGTGGGCTAGGCGATGTGTCGCCAGTCGAGCCCTGAATCTTGATCGGCCAGTTGCAGCCAGT
This sequence comes from Pseudomonas sp. FSL W5-0299, assembly GCF_005930655.1. Lineage (NCBI taxonomy): Bacteria > Pseudomonadati > Pseudomonadota > Gammaproteobacteria > Pseudomonadales > Pseudomonadaceae > Pseudomonas > Pseudomonas sp. FSL W5-0299. The sequence goes on along the minus strand of NZ_RXHX01000027.1, from coordinate 63,289 downwards.
CCGGGTCGCACCCGAGGGTGTCGACAAAACATTGCCGGGCCAGCTGCGGCAGGTTGTTCTTGCTGCTCAGATGGGCCAGGACCAGGTGTTGCAGGCCTTGCCAGCCCAACTCAGACACCAGGAATGCCGCCTGGTGGTTGTTCAGATGTCCCAGTTCACCGCCAACCCGCTGCTTCAGGAAGTACGGGTAGTGACCGCGAGCGAGCATGTCACGGCAATGGTTGGACTCGATCATCAGCGCATCGAGGTCCCGATAGCCGTCCAGCACCTTGTTGCAATACGAGCCCAGGTCGGTCAGCAGGCCAAAGCGCCGCTCACCGTCGCTGAAAACGTACTGCGTCGGTTCCTGTGCATCGTGGGCCACGGCAATGACGCCGATGCTCAGTGCGCCGATCTGCAGTTGCTCGCCGCCAGCCAGAAGGCCAGCCGGTTCAATCGGTTTGCGCATCCCGCGCAGGGTCCCGCGACTGAGGTAGACAGGCAGATTGTAGCGCCGAGACAGCAAACCCACGCCATGCACGTGGTCGGCATGTTCGTGGGTCACGAGTATCGCGCTCAACTGCGCAGGGTTCACACCCAGGCGCAGCAGGCGTTTTTCGGTTTCCCGCAGGGAGAAACCACAATCCACCAGCACATACGTATCAGCACTGGCTATCAGCGTGCCGTTCCCTTGGCTACCGCTGCCGAGAACGGCAAAACGCATGTGATCAGCCCAGGTTGTCCTGAATCACGCTCAACACTTTGCGCGCCACTTCTGCCGGCGCCACGGTGTTGATGTTTTTCTCGACGGTGACCTGGACGTTCTCGCCTACCTTGCTCAGGCGAACCTGATAACGCTCGGCACGGGCTTCAACTTCTTCCTTGCTCGGCGCGCTGCCGAACAGGCTGCTGAAGAAGCCAGGCTTCTCGTCTTTCTTCTCGGCTTTTTCGGAGAGATTGATGTAGTACAGGCCCAGGCTGCGGTTGATGTCTTCAACGCGCCATTCGCCCTGTTCCAGCGCACGACCAACGCTCGACCAGGCACGATCCAGGTCATTGCCGACGTTCAGAACCGGGTTGCCGCTGCCGTCTTCGCTCAGGCTGACACGACTCGGCGTATCGAAATCACGCGAAGCCAGCATGGAAACCGAACCGCCCTTTTCCGAGATGCGGCTCATGCTCGCGAGCATGTCGTCGACCAGTGCCGCGTCCAGGCCAGTGTTGACCGAACGGTTGGTGAAGGCCACGTCGGCGGTGCTGCCGGCAGGACGCTCGGCGCTGACCACGTAGATTTCGCTGGTGTTGCGCTGAACGCCCGGCTCGATACGCACTCGAACGCGGGTTTCGCTGTCGGTGCTGACGCCAGCGGAACTCAGGCGCTTGGCCATCGCTGCCGACAGTTCGTCGGAACGCTGCCAGGTGGTGGTGAATTCACCGGTTTGCGGCTTCTGTTCGTCCAGACGGAAACCGTTGTCCTGGAAGAACTGTATCGCCACTGGCCAGGCTTCGGCGGGTGGATTCTGGGCCAGGATCGAGCGCGAATCACCGCTCTTCTGCAGCGAGTAGGCGCTGGCGTCAGCCGATGCCGTCAGTGGCTGCGGACGCGGCACGATGTATTCGCCTTTGGCGGTGTCATCAGCCACGTTGCGCGGGATCGGCAGCAGCGGATCCAGACGCTTGGCGGTGCTGACATCCGTTGGCAGTTGCATAGGTGCAGTCTGTTGCGCTTCCAGGTAATCGCTACCACGGTCACGGAAATAACCTTCCGGGCCCCAGACCCATCCACAGCCACTGGTGCTGGAGATAATCAAGGCAAGTGCGGAAAGTCCGGCCAATCGCTTCATGCGTAGTGCTTCCTCAATTAAACCAGTACGCCGGACTGGCGCATGGCCTGCCGCAGCGGTTCGTGACAGGCAGCGCTGAGCCAGGTGAGCGGCAGACGAATACCGTCCGGCATCAGGCCCATTTCATGCAGCGCCCATTTCACGGGGATAGGGTTGGATTCGATAAACAGGGTTTTATTGAGCGGCATCAGCTTTTCGTGAATCGCGCGGGCCGTGACGGCGTCGCCTTTCAGGGCAGCGTTGCACAGGTCGCTCATGTCGCGCGGGGCGACGTTGGCGGTGACCGAGATGTTGCCTTTGCCGCCGAGCAGGATCAGCTCGACTGCGGTGGCGTCGTCACCGGACAGCACCAGGAAGTCTTTGCTGACGCCGTCGATGATGGCTTTGGCGCGGGCCAGGTCGCCGGTGGCTTCCTTGATGCCGATGATGTTTTTCACGGTCGACAGGCGGATCACGGTTTCGGTCAGCATGTCGCAGGCGGTACGGCCCGGCACGTTGTACAGGATCTGCGGGATGTCGACGGCTTCGGCGATGGCCTTGAAGTGCTGGTACAAGCCTTCCTGGGTCGGCTTGTTGTAGTACGGCGTCACCAGCAGGCAAGCATCGGCGCCGGCGGTCTTCGCATTGGTGGTCAGCTCGATGGCTTCGCGCGTCGAATTGGCGCCAGTACCGGCGATCACCGGAATGCGCCCTGCCACCTGCTTCACCACGTAACGAATCACTTCGATGTGCTCGTTCACGTCAAGGGTGGCCGATTCACCTGTAGTGCCGACGGCCACGATCGCGTGGGTGCCGTTCTGCAGGTGAAAGTCCACCAGTTTGCTCAGGCTGTCCCAGTCGAGACGACCTTGTGCATCCATGGGTGTGACCAGTGCCACCATACTGCCCGCAATCATGCAACCGCTCCTGCCGGAAAAAGAGAGCGGTAATGGTACTGGCGCCAAGATGCTTGTACAAGCAAAGTACTGCGCTGCTGCCATTCCCCTTGGCGCTGCTTTTCGCTACCCTTCAGGCTTTGATCGGTACTGATAAGCTCGCACGTCGGGTTTGAGCCTCCATTTTCGGCATCACAAGCCCCGATCCAGCGTTGCCACCCCTCGCTCCTGCCTTGATGGAGCACGTTGCAACCTTCGGCCCGGGTTTTTTGAATTCGCATCCGCAGGCTCGCCCCCGGTAGTAAAAGCCCGTAAAAGTATCGACCGCTCATCGCTTTAGGAATGCTGCATGTCCACCCCCACAGTTCGCGAACAATTCCTTGTCATCAGTGCCCTCGGCGCCAACCCCATGGAGCTGACTAACGTCCTGTGCCGCGCCAGCCATGAAAACCGCTGCGCCGTGGTCACTTCTCGCCTGACCCGTCATGGCGAGTGCAGCGCGTTGATCCTCGAAATCTCCGGCAGCTGGGACGCCCTGGCGCGCCTTGAAGGCAGCCTGCCGGGCCTCGCCAAGAAGCATGCATTCACCGTTAACGTGGTGCGCAGCGCGGCGCTGGAGAATCGTCCTCAGGCTTTGCCTTACGTCGCTTATGTCAGCTCGGCCTATCGCTCGGACATCATCAACGAGCTGTGCCAGTTCTTCATGGACCACAACGTCGAGCTGGAAAACCTGACCTGCGACACGTATCAGGCGCCGCAAACCGGCGGCACCATGCTCAACGCCACGTTTACCGTGACCTTGCCGGCCGGCGTGCAGATCAGCTGGTTGCGCGATCAGTTCCTGGATTTCGCCGACGCGCTGAACCTGGACGCACTGATCGAACCGTGGCGCCCACAAAACCCAATGTAAGGAAGCTTTCATGGCCGTTGCCATCGACCAACCGGTTGCCGACTTCGAAGCACCCGCCACCAATGGACAGACCGTCAGCCTCGCGGGCCTTAAAGGCAAGCAAGTGGTGATCTACTTCTATCCGAAGGACAGCACGCCGGGCTGCACCACTCAGGGCCAGGGCTTTCGCGATCAGCTTGACGCCTTTAAAGCGGCAAACACCGAAGTCTTCGGTGTTTCGCGTGACAGTCTGAAATCCCACGAGAACTTCAAGGCCAAGCAAGCGTTCACTTTCGAGCTGATCAGCGACAAGGAAGAAGCGCTCTGCCAGCTGTTTGATGTGATCAAGCTGAAGAAGCTGTATGGCAAGGAATACATGGGCGTCGATCGCAGCACATTCCTGATTGATAAGGACGGAGTGCTGCGTCAGGAATGGCGCGGTGTGAAGGTGCCGGGGCATGTGGATGCGGTGTTGGCGGCTGCACAGGCGTTGAACAAGGCCTGAGTTTTATCGTCGTCTGTTCGGACGCTATCGCGAGCAGGCTCGCTCCCACGGTTGACCGAGTTGGCCAGCCTGACGCGATCCGATGTGGGACCGGGCCTGCTCGGGAGCCGCCACCTGCCCCACTGCCTCATCCCGGCTGACTGCTAAAGCAACGGCGCCACCACCGGCTCCTTGCGCGGCCAGGCATCCAGCACAGCCTTGAACAGCGTCGCCAGCGGAATCGCAAAGAACACCCCCCAGAATCCCCACAACCCGCCAAACAACAGCACCGCACAGATAATCGCCACCGGATGCAAATTCACCGCCTCCGAAAACAGCAGCGGCACCAGCACATTCCCGTCCAGCGTCTGGATAATCCCGTAGACCGCCATCAGGTAAATGAACTGATCGCTCCAGCCCCACTGGAACAGCGCGATCAACATGACCGGGACCGTCACCACCACTGCGCCGACGTAAGGCACCACCACCGACACCCCCACCAGCAATGCCAGCAACGCCGCGTAGTTGAGCCCCAGCACGACAAAACCGATGTAGGTCACACCGCCGCAGATAAAAATCTCGATGACTTTGCCGCGGATGTAATTGGCGATCTGTCGGTTCATTTCATGGGCTACACGGGTGATCAATGCCCGTTCACGCGGCAGGTAGCCGCGCACCCACTGACCGATCATCTCGCGGTCCTTGAGAAAGAAGAACACCAGGATCGGCACCAGCACCAGGTAGATCATGATGTTCACCAGCAGAGGCAGACTCGACAGCGAGAACGTCAGTGCCCACTGACCGAACTTGCCGATTTCGCCCCGCGCCACCTCGATGGCCTGCAACACCTGCTCGTCCGACACCAGGTGCGGATAGCGTTCGGGCAGAAGCAACAGCAGCGATTGCCACTTGGCCAGCATCCCGGGCAGTTCGTTGAACAGCGTGATCAACTGATGCCAGAGCAACGGCACCACGACAATAATGAACACCAGCAAAACGCCCATGAACAAGGCGAAGACCAACCCCACCGCGACCCCACCGGGCATGCGCAGGCGTTCGAGGGTAACGACCAGGCCCTGCATCAGATACGCCAGCACCATCCCGGCCAACACCGGCGCGAGCATGCCGCCCAACGTCAGAACGGCGGTAAAGGCCAGAAACAGCAGCACCGCCAGCACCACGGCTTCTTCATCGGAAAAGTAGCGCTGAATCCAGTCGCGTAACACCTTGAACATCAATAATCCTTAGAAATGAACGCAGCAGGTTTCAGGCTTTTTTCAACCAGTAGCGGTAAACACCCGCCTCATCTTCTTCGCGAAGCAGCGTATGACCGGCCAATCGGGCAAAGGTGCGAAAGTCGCGCTGGGAACCCGCATCGGTGGAGATGACCTTGAGCACCGCGCCACTGGCCAGTCGATTCAGCTCCAGCTTGGCCTTGAGCAATGGCAGCGGGCAATTCAGGCCACTGGCATCCAGTTCGGCGTCATGGGTTACAGCATCGGTCATTGCATCGCTCCGGGTCAGGTGGTGGAGTTGCCTAGAATATCTGGTCCCGGGCCAAGTGTCCGGCTACAGTAAGGTCTTTGTCGACTAAGGCTTTGTGCATGACTTTTTTGCGCCCTACCCTGCTGACGCTCGCTTGCCTGCTCGCCTCACCGGGCTTCGCCGACGACTTGCCGTCACTCGGCGACGCCAGTTCTGCCATTGTCTCGCCGCAACAGGAATATCAACTGGGCCGTGCGTGGCTCGCGCTGTTGCGCAGCCAGGTCTCGCAGCTCAACGATCCGCAGCTCAAGGATTACGTCGAATCCAGCGTTTACCGCCTGGTGGAAACCAGCCAGGTCAATGACCGGCGCCTGGAGTTCATCCTGATCAACAGCCCGCAGCTCAACGCCTTTGCGGCGCCGGGCGGTATTGTCGGGGTCAACGGCGGTCTGTTCCTCAATGCGCAGACCGAGGGCGAATACGCTTCGGTACTGGCGCACGAATTGGCTCACTTGTCGCAACGCCACTTTGCCCGAGGCGTGGAAGCCCAGCAGCGCATGCAAGTGCCGATGATGGCGGCTCTGTTGGCCGGGATCGTCATTGCTGCTGCCGGTGCCGGTGACGCCGGGATCGCGGCGATTGCGGGCACTCAGGCGGCGGCGATTCAGGAACAACGACGTTTCTCGCGCCAGAACGAACAGGAAGCCGACCGTATCGGCATCCTCAATCTGGAAAAGGCCGGTTATGACCCGCGGTCGATGCCGACCATGTTCGAGCGGTTGATGCGTCAATACCGCTTTGACGCCAAGCCACCAGAATTCCTGTTGACTCACCCGGTGACCGAATCGCGGATCGCCGACACCCGCAACCGCGCCGAACAGGCCAAAGCGGGCGGCGTCGAAGACACCATGCGCTATCAGCTGATTCGTGCACGCGTTCAGCTGGTCTACGAAGAAACCCCAGGCTTGGGCGCCAAGCGCTTTCGCGCGCAGCTCGACGAGAACCCGAAAAATGACGTCGCTCGTTATGGCCTGGCAATCGCCCAGATCAAGGGCGGCCAGTTGAATGAAGCTCGTGAGAACCTCAAGCTGCTGCTGGCCAAATCACCGAACGAGATCATCTACAACCTGGCGCAGGTCGACCTGGATATCACCAACAATCGCCTGCCCGATGCTCAAACACGGGTTGACCGGATGCTCACCCAGTACCCTGGCAACTATCCATTGAACCAGGTGCGTGTCGATCTGTTGCTGAAACAAAACCGCGCCGCCGATGCGGAAAAGGCGCTCGAAGGCCTGCTGAAGTCGCGCCCGGACGATCCGGACGTGTGGTATCAGGTGGCCGAGACTCGCGGCCTGTCAGGCAACATCATCGGTCTGCATCAGGCTCGCGCGGAGTACTTCGCCCTGGTTGGCGACTATCGCCAGGCCATTCAGCAACTGGACTTCGCCAAGCGCAAGGCCGGCACCAACTTCCCGTTGTCGTCGCGTATCGACGCCCGGCAACGCGAGTTGATGGAGCAGGAACGGATGGTCAAGGACATGATGGGCTGACCTGCTTGCGGAACATAAAACGCAGACACAAAAAAACCGCCTCTTTCGAGGCGGTTTTTCATTCAGCCGACAACCGGTTTATTCAGCCAGTTTGAAGGTGATGAAGCTGGCACGACCTTGACGCAGAACTCGCATGGACACCGATCGATTCTTCGGCAGTGCCTTGGCGATTTCAGCGAACTCCTTGCTATCGTTGATTGCCTGGTTGTTCAGGTGAGTGATCACATCATTTGGCTGCAAGCCGATGAGCGATGCAGGACCGTCCTGAACTTCCTTGATCACCACACCACCTTTGAGGTCGTAGGCTTTCTTCTGCTCAGCAGTCAGATCGGCGACGGCGACGCCCAGACGATTGCTGTTGGTTTCAACACCGGACTTGAGTTTCGAGTCCAGCTCTTTACCTTCGTCAGGGATCGCGCCGACCGTCAGTTCGACATTCTTGCGCTTGCCGTCGCGGATCACTTCAAGGTTGGCCTTCGCGCCTTCCTTGAGTGCACCCACCAGGTGCGGCAGATCGGCAGACATGACGATTGGCTGACCGTTCATGCTCAGGATCACGTCGCCGACTTGCAGATCACCCTTGGCAGCCGGGCCATCTTCCTGGATCTGAGCCACCAGCGCACCGGCCGGCTTCTCAAGACCGAACGACTCGGCCAGATCCTTGCTCACTTCCTGGATCACCACACCCAACCAGCCACGGCTGACTTTACCGCCACTTTTCAGCTGGTTGGATACGTCCAGGGCCACGTCGATAGGGATCGCGAACGATACGCCCATGAAGCCACCGGAGCGGGTGTAGATCTGCGAGTTGATCCCGACCACTTCACCGGCCAGGTTGAACAGCGGACCACCCGAGTTACCCGGGTTGATGGGCACGTCGGTCTGGATGAACGGCACATAATTTTCGTTCGGCAGGCTACGACCGACAGCGCTGACGATGCCTTGGGTCACGGTATGGTCGAAGCCGAACGGCGAGCCGATCGCTACGACCCATTGGCCGGCCTTCAGGTCCTGGGATTTACCCAGTTTCAGGACTGGCAGGTCCTTGCCTTCGATTTTCAGCAGCGCCACATCGGAACGTGGGTCGGTGCCTATCAGCTTGGCTTTCAACTCACTGCGGTCGGAGAGACGAACGAGAATTTCGTCGGCATCGGCGATCACGTGGTTGTTGGTCAGGATGTAGCCGTCCGGCGAGATGATAAAGCCCGAGCCCAGGGACTGCGCTTCACGCTGGCGATCACCGCGAGGCGAGCGCGGTTGCGGCATGCCCCGTTCGAAAAACTCGCGCAGCGCGGGTGGCAGGCCTTCAAGGTCGGGCATCTGGTCAGACACTCTGCGGTCCGGCAGCTTTTGCGTGGTACTGATGTTCACCACCGCGGGCGAGGCCTGCTCGACCAACTGGGTAAAGTCAGGCAATTCAACTGCTTGAGCAGTGACCGCCTGACCGAGCACCAGCACGGTGGCGAAAATGGACAGATAAGACTTCAAGCGTGGTATCGACATACGGCTCCCGTTACGACGAGCATGGTTAAGCGATATGGAGCAAGGAACACCGGGAAAGATACGCCGGTATTTTTGTTCCGGGAACAACAAAACAAGGCCAGAGCCGTGAGGCTCTGACCTATAGAAAAATTCAGGTTTTTTTGCAAATTGAAATGCTCACCAAACATTTCGATATCAGCTCACTACTTGGTTGCAGTGGCATCGGAGCGCATGGACAGCGCAATCCGTTCAGCAGTACCTATCGGAATCTCACCGACCACGGTCACCATCATCTCGCCTTGAGGGGTCGTCAAGCGCCGAGAAACAGCAACGGTTGGGCCTAACTGGGTGCGGGTGTCGGTAACGGTGGCACCATTCAACGGCTCAAGGAACACCGAAAACCGCGCCAGACCATCGTCGTACATCAGACTGGTGACCTGGGTTTTGGTCTCCGTATCTTTATGGGTGCTGCTGCTGGTCAGCTCGAAACCGGGCGGGAGCCAGTCCGAATGCCAGACTTGGGCGGCCTTGACGGCGGAAGCCTTGTCGCTGTCGAGTTTGACCACCTTGCAATCGTCGCCTGCCTGCAAGTCGCGGTCAGACGGCACGTTGTCGGTATTCAGCTGGGTGAACTGGAAACGCTCAAGCAACTGCCCTTTGTCATTCAGTAGCAATGACTTCAACGGCAAGCCGGTTTCCTTATCAAGGTGCAGCTCAAAACCGTAGCGATGCTGGTCACGTGGCTTCAATGAAATAATCACTGCCGCACGCCCAGCCACACGCGACTTGCCAATGACGGCAAGCTCATACCAATTCTTCAACTTTTGTGGATCGAGTGCACGGGCAGCGGAGTTGGGAGAGTCCCCAAGCCCTGCTATCAGGACGCCGCTGACGCATTGAGTATGCCCATCAATGCGAACGACTTCCTGTGCTGAGCCGTCGAGCTGCAGTAAACGCTCACGGACCTTGCCATCCTGGACACGGTGCCAGATGTTATGGGTAGAAAAGCTACCGTTACGCTCGTAAACGAAAGTGCCGTAAAAGCTTTGCTGTTGCTCGGCCTGACCAAGACGGGTCAACCAGTCCTGGGCTTCATCGGCGTGGGCTGGAACAATGAACCAGCCACCGAGCAGAAGCGAAAGTAGAGGTATGGCGCGCATGATCCTCCTTAACGGTTTTCCAGGCTTGCTGCACGAGCGTAAGGCAGAGCGCTCTCAGTACCTTTCAGTGCAGCCTGTTGAGCATGTTGGCGCAAGTAGCCTGGCAGACGCTGATCGTGCCAGCCTGGTTGACCTTGCAATACGCCGTTGGCCATAGGGCCAGTGGCTTCCGAACTCTCATTGTAGCCTGCCAATACAGCTGGACCTTTGACCTGAGGAACGGCCAGACCCGGTTGACTGGATTGCTGGGCAAGTTCGACACCCGCGATCTCGTCCTGGTTGTACAAACGCACACCTGCCAGTACGGCAACGGTCACCGAAGCAGCGACAGCCAGTCGACCCAGGCTGCGCCATGGACCACGGGAGGCTTTTGCCGGTACGGCTTCGTCGGCCAAAGCAGCAGAAACTGCCGCGGCGATGTCCAGACGAGGAAGCAGCAGATCCTTGTGCATAACTGCCCGAGCGATTTGATAACGAGCCCAGGTTTCACGGGTTTCTACATCGTCAAAGGCATTTAATACCCGACGCAATTCCAGTTCGTCCGCTTCGTTATCCATCACTGCGGACAGCGATTCCTGCAGGGCTTCACGACTCATGGCGTTCCTCTCTTGGCTATCGCCGCTGTCTCAGTTTTCCTGCAACAACGGCTGCAGGGCTTTATCGATGGCCTCCCGAGCGCGGAATATCCGGGAGCGCACGGTACCCACCGGACATTGCATGACTGCCGCAATGTCCTCGTAACTCAGACCATCGAATTCACGTAAAGTTAAAGCTGTACGCAAATCTTCTGGCAGTTGCTGAATGGTTCGATGGACGGTGCCTTCGATCTCATCCCGCAGCAATGCACGCTCTGGCGACTCGAGATCCTTGAGGCCATGATCGCCATCGTAGAACTCTGCATCTTCGGAACTGACATCGCTATCCGGCGGCCGGCGGCCGCGTGAAACCAGATAATTCTTCGCCGTGTTGATGGCGATGCGGTAAAGCCACGTATAAAACGCGCTATCTCCGCGAAAGTTTCCAAGTGCGCGGTAGGCCTTGATAAAGGCTTCCTGTGCCACATCCTGGGCTTCATGGGTGTCGTGCACGAAACGCACGATCAACCCGAGAATTTTGTGCTGGTATTTCAGCACTAGCAGATCGAAAGCCCGCTTGTCGCCGCGTTGAACGCGCTCGACGAGCTGCTGATCCTCTTCCTGGGTTAGCATGAACACTCCTCGATAAGCTCGGAGGAGGCTTGCATAACTAAACGACCAGACTTGCAAACATAGACTCGGGCTTTTCGCAAAAGTTCTCCCCCTCCAAGCAAGTTTCCTGCGGGCTCTGTTTTGGCACGCACGAAAAGCGCAGCTCGGCATGACCCGGCTGCGCGAATAATCTTGTCATCGGATTCACTGGCCAGGACCAAAACGCAAGTCCCCCTCCTGAAACCGACACTGTCCTTCTTTTCAGGCACCGTCTATTGATCTTGGGCCTTTGGCAAAAGTTCCAAATATTTATAGCCGGGCGAAAGCGACATTGTGCAACCCTGGACAGAAAAAGACTGTTAAATCGTTGATACAGTCACCTTGTCGCCGAACCGGCCGAAAAATCATCCGACGAAGCGTCAGGTATTTTCCGTCACAGTAGTTTCACAATGCCATATGCGCTCGGGTATTGTGCCGCTCCCCCCCTCTATATACTAGTGGGCTGTGTGGCTGCCTTGACTCGCCGTTCCACGAGTCTTGCACCAACCCCGACCCGGGTCGCTTTGAGCGGAATCCTGAAATGAGCCAACAGTTTCAACACGATGTTCTGGTCATTGGCAGCGGCGCTGCCGGTTTGAGCCTTGCGCTGACCTTGCCCGGTCATTTGCGCATTGCCGTACTGAGTAAAGGCGACCTCGCCAACGGCTCGACTTTCTGGGCCCAGGGCGGCGTCGCTGCCGTTCTGGACGACACCGATACTGTCGAATCCCACGTCGATGACACCCTCAATGCCGGCGGTGGCCTCTGCCACGAAGACGCCGTGCGCTTTACCGTCGAGCACAGTAAAGAAGCCATCCAGTGGCTGATCGATCAAGGCGTACCGTTTACCCGCGATGAACAATCCGGCACTGAAGACGGTGGATTCGAGTTTCACCTGACCCGGGAAGGCGGTCACAGCCATCGGCGCATCATTCATGCGGCCGATGCCACGGGCGCGGCGATCTTCAAAACCCTGCTCGCCCAGGCCAGACTCAGACCGAATATCGAACTGATGGAACAGCGGGTCGCCATCGACCTGATCACCGAAAAACGCCTGGGCCTGGAAGGCGATCGCTGCCTGGGTGCTTACGTGCTGAATCGCAGCACCGGCGAAGTCGACACGTACGGTGCACGATTCGTCATCCTGGCATCCGGCGGAGCGGCGAAGGTCTACCTCTATACCAGTAATCCGGACGGTGCCTGTGGCGATGGCATTGCCATGGCATGGCGTTCCGGCTGCCGGGTGGCCAACCTGGAGTTCAACCAGTTCCACCCGACCTGCCTTTATCACCCGCAAGCCAAGAGTTTCCTGATCACTGAAGCCCTGCGCGGCGAAGGCGCACACCTGAAGCTGCCCAACGGCGAACGCTTCATGCAGCGTTTCGACCCGCGTGCCGAACTCGCGCCCCGGGACATCGTCGCCCGTGCCATCGACCATGAGATGAAGCGCCTGGGTGTCGACTGCGTCTATCTGGACATCAGCCACAAGCCAGAAGCGTTCATCAAGACTCACTTCCCGACGGTGTATGAACGCTGCCTCGAGTTTTCCATCGACATCACCAAACAACCGATCCCGGTGGTTCCGGCGGCGCACTACACGTGCGGCGGTGTGATGGTCGATCAGCACGGTCGCACCGACGTGCCGGGGCTGTATGCCATTGGCGAAACCAGTTTCACCGGCCTGCACGGTGCCAACCGCATGGCCAGCAACTCGCTGCTGGAATGTTTTGTCTATGCCCGTTCGGCCGCGGCGGACATTCTGGAACAGCTGCCGCAGGTGTCGGTTCCGATCGCCCTGCCCGTCTGGGATGCCAGTCAGGTCACCGACTCCGACGAAGACGTGATCATTGCGCACAACTGGGATGAACTGCGGCGATTCATGTGGGACTACGTAGGCATCGTGCGCACCAACAAGCGCTTGCAACGCGCGCAGCACCGCGTGCGGCTGTTGCTGGACGAGATCGACGAGTTCTACAGCAACTACAAGGTCAGTCGCGATTTGATCGAGTTGCGCAACCTGGCCCAGGTGGCGGAGCTGATGATTCGGTCAGCCATGGAGCGCAAGGAAAGTCGCGGCCTGCATTACACCCTCGACTACCCGAACATGCTACCCGTTGCGCTGGACACTATTCTGGTGCCGCCCACCTACGTCGACTGAATGTAAGCCTGACCCGCAGGCGCCGGTGCACATCCGCCGCCTGCGAGTCGTGGGGAACGCAGATTGATCTGACTCGCCGCTCGCCTCGCAGTCGAAAACGCAGCACCACCATCAGCGGTAACGCCAGGCTGTCCGGCCTTAGCTGCACGGGCTGCCAACCTGAGGCCTGATTCCACAACTGCCAGCCGTCGGCATCGCGCCGCAAACCGCGAAATGCCTGTGGATGCGTCAGCAAAATCAGGCGTGGCAGCAGCCAGATTCCGTGAACCACACACAGCGTCATGCCGAGCAGACTGGCCCAGAGCGGTAAGGAGAGCAGAAACAAAGAACCCAGCGCGAACAGCTGGGCCATAAGATACGCCGCCAGCAACTGCCGTGAGGCATGCCAGCGGCATTCGAACGCATTACTTGGGCTGGACACGATCCAGGATCATGCGAACCATGCGCTGAAGCTCCGGATCTTCCGATTCGGCGCGTTCCATGAACCAGCCGAACATGTCCTGGTCTTCGCATTCAAGCAGCTTGCAGTAGCACTCGCGATCTTTCTGGTTGAGGTGCGGGTAGACCTCCTTAACGAACGGCACCAGCAACACGTCAAGCTCAAGCATGCCGCGGCGGCTGTGCCAGTAGAGGCGATTCAGTTCAACATCTTCGACCATGGAGCGCTCCTCAAATAGGCGGCAAGTATACAGCCCCGGCCCCGGTCGAACACTCGGCTTTGGTCGGGCGCCATCGACCTTTGTGAACTACCCATTTCGAGAGCGCCCCCTTATGATGTCCCCCAGACTCTTTACCCTGCGATGACCCATGGCCGATTCTGCTTTTTTCTGCACCCTGTCCCATGAAGGCGTTCTTGCAGTCCGCGGTGCGGACGCCAGCAAATTCCTGCAAGGCCAATTGACCTGCAACCTCAATTACCTGAGCGATACCCAGGCCAGCCTCGGCGCACGCTGCACGCAGAAAGGCCGGATGCAATCGAGTTTCCGCATCGTGCTGGAAGGTGACGGCGTGCTGCTGGCGATGGCCAGCGAGCTGCTTGAGCCGCAGCTGGCGGACCTGAAAAAGTACGCCGTGTTCTCCAAATCCAAACTGACCGATGAAAGCGCCGCCTGGGTCCGCTTCGGACTCGATCATGGCGACGCCGCACTGAGCAGCCTGGGTCTTGAGTTGCCGGCAGACACCGACAGCGTCGTGCGTCATGAAAGTCTGATCGCCATTCGTGTCTCGCCGGACCGCGCCGAACTGTGGGTCGCCGCCGATCAGGCCGATCTCATCAAAAGCAAGCTGTCCGCCCTGCTGTCCGAAGGCACTCTGAATCAATGGCTGCTGGGCCAGATCCGCGCAGGGATCGGCCAGGTCATGCCGAGCACCCGCGAGCTGTTCATCCCGCAGATGCTCAACCTGCAAGCCGTCGGTGGCGTGAGTTTCAAAAAGGGTTGCTACACCGGCCAGGAAATCGTCGCGCGCATGCAGTACCTGGGCAAACTCAAGCGTCGCTTGTATCGCTTGACGTTGGATGCCAGCGAATTGCCCGAGCCCGGCACGCCACTGTTTTCCCCGTCACACGGCAGTTCTATCGGCGAAGTGGTGCTGGCTGCCAGCGCCGGACAAAACATTGAACTCCTGGCCGTGCTGCAAGCCGAAGCAGCAGAAGGTGGTGACATTCATCTGGGCACCCTCGAAGGGCCGGCCCTGCACCTGCTCGACCTGCCTTATCAACTGGATCGCGATCGCGAAATCCAGCGTTAACCGCAGCACTTGTTGTAACACCCTAGAGAAAAGAAATGAGCGAGCTGGCGGATAAGGTCCAACAGGATTTGGTTGAGGCCATCGATAACGATGACCTGGTTCTGCCAACGTTACCGGAAGTGGCCCTGCAGATTCGCAAGGCCGCTGAAGACCCGGAAGTCAGTGTCAGCACCCTGAGTAAAGTGATCGGCCGTGACACGGCGTTGTCGGCGCGTCTGATCAAAGTGGTCAATAGCCCGCTGCTGCGCGCGACCCAGGAAGTGACTGATCTGCACACGGCGATCACACGGTTGGGCGTCAACTACAGCAGTAATCTGGCGATCGGCTTGGTGATGGAGCAAATTTTCCACGCCCGCTCTGAAGTGGTGGCGCAGAAAATGCGCGATGTCTGGCGTAAAAGCCTGGAAATCGCCGGGGTCAGCTACGCGCTGTGCCGCAGTTACACACAACTCAAACCAGATCAGGCAGCCCTTGGCGGGCTGGTGCATCAGATTGGTGTACTGCCTATCCTGACCTACGCCGAAGACCATTACGAATTGCTCTCTGATGCGGTCAGCCTCAACCATGTCATCGATCGCATTCATCCCTTGATCGGCGACAAACTGCTCAGGGTCTGGGAATTCCCGGAAATGCTGGTGCAGTTGCCGGGGTTGTACCTGGACTTCAAACGCCAGTCCGAGCGGGTCGATTATGTCGATCTGGTTCAGGTGGCCAGCCTGTATTGCCACAAGGACACCGACCACCCGCTGGCCCGTATCGATGCCTTCAGCGTGCCGGCGTTCAAGAAACTGGGGATCGACCCGGAGAATGAGGCGATGTGCCGGGATCTGGAAGAGTCGCGGTCGATGTTTTACTGATCTTTGTGGCGAGGGGGCTTACCCTCTCGCCACAGGTAAAGTGTTCACTCCCCCGCAATAAAACTCACCCGTACCTTCAACCCCGCCGACTCACCATCGTGCAGGCTGATCTGTGCCAGGTGCGCGCGACAAATCTCACCGACAATCGCCAACCCTAATCCGGACCCGGCCACTTGCTGGTTGCGCCGGTAAAAGCGCTCGAACACCCGATCCCGCTCATCAACGGGAATTCCCGGCCCGTCATCTTCGACCTCCAGCACCGCCGGCGCCGTGACCCGCAGAATCACATTGCCCCCCGGCGGCGTGTGAGCGAGGGCGTTGTCCACCAGGTTGCTCAGCAGTTCATTGAGCAACGTCGGTTCGCCGCGCAGCCACACTGGCTCGTCAGCCTCCAGCGCCAGGGCGACGCCGCGGGCATGGGCCAACGGCGCCATGGCCATGCCCAGTTCGCGCGCCAACTGACTCAGGTCCAACAACTGCGCGCCGCCCTCGGCAATCGCCCGGGCCCCGTTCTCTACCCGCGCCAGCGAAAGCAATTGATTGGCCAGGTGAGTCAGGCGATCCGTGCCTTGGGCAGCGGTTTCCAGGGTGCTGCGCCAGGTTTGCGGTTCGTTTGAACGCAGGCCCAGTTCAAGTCGCGCCTTGAGCGCCGCCAACGGCGTGCGCAGCTCATGGGCGGCATCGGCAATAAACTGCGCCTGCCGCTCGAACTGCCCGCGCAGTCGCTCGGTAAAGTGGTTGAGCGCGCGCACCAGCGGCCACAACTCATGCTGCACTTCCACCAGTGGCAACGGCCGCAAATCATCCGACTGACGCTCTTCCACCGCCGTGCGCAAGCGCTCCAGCGGACGCAACGCCGCGCTGACCGCAAACCACACCATCAGCAACGCGCCGATGGCCAACATGCCCAAACGCAGCAACGTGTCCGCCGCCAGACTGCGAGCCATCGCGACCCGCGCCTCGTCGGTTTCTGCCACGCGGATTTCCGCCATGCCGTTCATGTTCGGCTCGCTCACCGGCTTGAGCAGGCTCACCACGCGCACATTCTGCCCTCGGTATTTAGCGTTATAGAAGCTCGCCAGCGCCGGATAGTCATCGGTACGCGGCGTTCCCGGGGGCGGCGGCGGGAGGTTTTCGTAACCGGAAATCAGCTTCTGATTGATGTCGTTGACCAGGTAAAAAATCCGCCCGGCGCTGTCGTAGGCGAAGGTATCGAGGGCCACGTAGGGCACGTCGGCGCTGAGGCTGCCATCGCGCTGGGACACACCGGCGGCGATGGTCCGCGCCGACGCCAGCAGGGTCCGGTCATAAGCCGTGTCGGCGGCTTCGCGGCCATTCCAGTACGCACTCAAACCACTGGCCAGCATTAACACCACCAACAACAGCGCCAGGTTCCACAACAATCGCCAGCGCAGGCTGCTGGGCTTATGCATCGCGGCTTTCCAGCAAATAGCCGAGGCCGCGGAAGGTCACGATGGCGACCGGTTGGCCATCCAGTTTCTTGCGCAGGCGGTGGACGTAGATTTCGATGGCATCCGGGCTCGCTTCTTCATCGAGGCCAAACACCTGAGCGGCCAGTTGCTCTTTGCTCATCACCCGACCGGGCCGGGCGATCAATGCCTCGAGGACCGCCTGCTCGCGAGAAGTCAGGGTCAGCAATTCTTCACCGAGGGTGAAGCGCCGAGTGTCCAGGTCATAGGCCAGGACGCCGCAGCGCTGCTGACGCTCACCGCCCAGCACGCTGCGCCGCAACAAGGCTTTGACCCGGGCCTCGAGTTCGGTCAGTTCAAAAGGTTTGGCCAGGTAATCGTCGGCGCCCAGGTTGAGCCCGTGCACCCGGTCCTTGACGTCGCTGCGCGCGGTCAGCATCAGCACCGGGAGGTTCTTGCCCCGGGCCCGCAGGCGCGCCAGCACTTCGAAACCATCCATGCGCGGCAGGCCGACATCGAGGATCGCCACCGCGTATTCCTCGCTGCTCAACGCCAGGTCGGCCGCCACGCCGTCGTGCAGCACATCCACGGTCAACCCGGTGCTCTTGAGCGCCTGGGCGACACTTTCGGCGAGCTGCAGATGGTCTTCGACGAGCAGGACACGCATGGATCTTTACCTCGTTCAGGGATGGTCGACGCCATTCTTTGGCGCGGAGTTTACAGCCGCATCTGCCACTGTGAAGCCTGAAAACTGTGAAAGCCAACTGAAAGGTTAGCGAAAGGTTAGCCCGTTAGAGTCGCCCCACGGATGGTTTCGACTGCAGGCCACCCGATCGTGCTTTGAAATGTAGCTCCCGAAAAACGCCTCGATGCGTTTTCGCCAATAAGAACAATAACGAGGTACTGCACCATGCTGGCCAGACAGCTTCAGGTTTGCCCGTCCCACCCGTTTTTTCAATCCCTCTCGTTCACGTTTGTCAGCGCCCCTACCGGCTGCACGACGCGAACCCGCCGCACCTGAAACATCCCCAAAAACAAAAACTCCCGTGGAGACAAAAATGAATCGATCACTGCGCCGTTTCGCCCTCGCCGCCAGCTGCATGCTGTTCGCCGGCCAACTGATGGCCGAGCCAAAACGCCCTGAATGCATCGCCCCGGCCTCGCCAGGCGGCGGTTTCGACCTGACCTGCAAACTGGCGCAAAGCGCGCTGGTGAACGAAAAACTGCTGACCAAACCGATGCGCGTGACCTACATGCCCGGCGGTGTCGGCGCGGTGGCGTACAACGCGGTAGTTGCTCAACGTCCGGCCGACGCCGGCACGCTGGTGGCGTGGTCCAGCGGTTCTCTGCTGAACCTGGCCCAGGGCAAGTTCGGTCGGTTCGATGAAACCAACGTTCGCTGGCTCGCCGCCGTCGGCACCAGCTATGGCGCCATCGCAGTAAAAAGCGATTCGCCTTACAAGACCCTCGACGATCTCGTGCAAGCACTGAAGAAAGATCCGAGCAAAGTGGTGATCGGCTCCGGCGGCACCGTCGGCAGCCAGGACTGGATGCAAACCGCGCTGATTGCGAAGGCTGCCGGGATCAACCCGCGTGACCTGCGTTACGTCGCCCTTGAAGGCGGCGGTGAAATCGCCACCGCCCTGCTCGGCGGCCACATCCAGGTCGGCAGCACCGACATCTCCGACTCCATGCCGCACATCCAGAGCGGTGACATGCGCTTGCTCGCCGTGTTCTCCGAGAAGCGCCTGGACGAGCCGGAAATGAAAGACATCCCGACCGCCAAGGAGCAAGGCTACGACATCGTCTGGCCAGTGGTTCGCGGTTTCTACCTCGGGCCTAAGGTCAGCGACGAAGACTACGCCTGGTGGAAAGACGCCTTCGACAAACTGCTGGCGTCCGAAGACTTCGCCAAGCTGCGCGATCAGCGTGAACTCTTCCCGTTCGCCATGACCGGCCCGGAGCTGGACACCTACGTGAAGAAGCAGGTTGCGGACTACAAAGTGCTGGCCAAAGAGTTCGGCCTGATCCAGTGATCGCCTCTGTCTAGCGGCTGCGGCCCCGACTTGCGGGGCCGTGGCACAGGAGTTTCCCATGCTCTTACAACGCATTTTTGCTTCGGTGCTGTTGCTGGCCTGTGTTGGCCTGGCACTGATGGCCTGGCCGTACCAGGCGGCTTTTTCCTACGAACCGGTGGGCCCTCGCGCGTTTCCGCTACTGATGCTCGGTTTGATGGGGCTCGGCCTGCTGTACATGGTGTTTCGGCCGACGCCGATCATCCACAGCGACGATGACCCGAAACTGGACCGCGAAACGCTGATCAAGATCGGCATCTGTGTGGTGCTGTTGCTGGTGTTCGCCGGCACCTTCGAACCCCTGGGTTTCATCGTCGCCAGCATCCTGATCGGCGTCCCCATGGCTCGCCTGTATGGCGGCCGCTGGCTACCGAGCGCGGTGATCATCAGCCTGATGGCCATCGGTCTTTACCTGCTGTTCGACAAGTTGATGGACGTGCCACTGCCTTTGGGCGTACTCGACGTTCTGGAGAACTGATATGGATACTCTTGGCTATTTGGGTCAGGGCTTCGGCGTCGCGCTGACCCCGTATAACCTGGTGACCGCACTCTGCGGCACCCTGATCGGCACCGTGGTCGGCCTGTTGCCCGGCCTGGGCCCGATCAATGGCGTGGCGTTGTTGATCCCGATCGCGTTCGCCCTGGGCCTGCCACCGGAGTCGGCTTTGATCCTGTTGGCGGCGGTTTACCTGGGCTGTGAATACGGCGGCCGGATCAGCTCGATCCTGCTGAACATTCCGGGCGAAGCGTCCACTGTCATGACCACCCTCGACGGTTATCCGATGGCACGCAAAGGCATGGCCGGTGTGGCCCTGTCGTTGTCGGCATGGAGTTCGTTCATCGGTGCGTTCATCGCCACGTGCGGCATGGTGCTGTTCGCGCCGTTGCTGGCGAAATGGGCGATTGCCTTCGGTCCGGCAGAATATTTCGTGCTGATGGTGTTTGCGATTGTCTGTCTCGGCGGCATGGCCGGTGATCGTCCGCTGAAAACGTTCATTGCCGCGCTCATCGGTCTGTTTCTGTCGTGCGTCGGGATCGATGCCAACAGCGGCGTGTACCGTTTCACTGGAGACAACATCCATCTGACTGACGGCATTCAGTTCGTGGTGCTGGTGCTGGGCCTGTTCTCCATCAGCGAAATCCTCCTGCTGCTGGAGAAGACCCATCGCGGTCAGGAAGCGGTGAAAGCGACCGGCCGAATGATGTTCAACGTCAAGGAAGCTTCGGCGGTGTTCATGGTGAACATCCGTTGCGGCTTGCTGGGTTTCATCATGGGCGTGTTGCCGGGTGCGGGCGCGACCCTCGCGAGCGCCGTGGCCTACATGACCGAGAAGCGTATCGCCGGCGCCAAGGGCACCTTCGGCCAAGGTGACATGCGCGGCCTCGCCGCCCCGGAAACCGCCATCGGCGGTGCAGCCTGCGGTGCGCTGGTGCCCATGCTGACCCTCGGCGTTCCAGGTTCGGGGACCACAGCAGTGATGATCGGCGCGCTGTCGCTGTACAACATCACGCCCGGCCCGCTGTTGTTCCAGCAACAACCTGACATCGTCTGGGGCCTGATCGCCTCGTTGTTCGTCGCCAACGTCATGCTGGTGATCCTCAATATCCCGATGATCCGCATCTTCACCCGCATCCTCGCCGTGCCGAACTGGGCGCTGGTGCCGGTGATCGCGATCATTACCGGGATCGGCGTCTACGCGGTGCACGCCACCACCTTCGACCTGTTCCTGATGATCGGCATCGGCATCTTCGGTTACATCCTGCGCAAGCTGGACTTCCCGTTGTCGCCCGTGCTGCTGGGCTTCATCCTCGGTGGCTTGATGGAGCAAAACCTGCGCCGTGCGCTGTCGATCTCCAACGGTGCGCTGGAGATCCTCTGGTCGAGCCCGATCACTTTCGGTGTCTGGGTACTGACCGCGATCATGCTGCTGATGCCGATCCTGCGGATCTGGCGCAAACGCTCGGTTGCTCGTCGCGCCATCGCCGATGTCTGATCGAACACCTTTCAACGCCTGGTGGGGTACGCCGCTGGTCGGCGCGCTGGGCGGTTACCTGGCCAGTCTGGTCGGCTGGCCGCTGCCGTGGATGGTTGGCTCGTTGCTGGCGATCATCCTGGTGCGCTGCCTGACACCCTGGCAATTGGCGGAAATCCCTGGTGGCCGCAAGTGCGGCCAATGGATCGTCGGGATCGGCATCGGCCTGCATTTCACCCCAGTGGTGATGGAGCAGGTGTTGAGTCACTTCGGCCTGATTTTCTTCGGTGCGTTGATCACCAGCCTGTCCGCCGTGGTCGGGGTCTGGTTGATGCGACGCACCGGGGAGGATCGCGCTACCGCGTTCTTTTCCAGCATGCCGGGTGGCTCCGGGGAGATGGTCAACCTCGGCGCGCGCAATGGCGCGGTGCTGAGTCGAGTCGCGGCTGGGCAAAGTCTGCGAGTGCTGGTCGTCGTGCTTTGCGTGCCGGCAGCCTTCAAGTATTTGCTGGGCAGCGGCACACCGATTTTTCATCCCTCCGCCGTCAATTGGTGGTGGCTGGCGCTTCTTTTCCCGGCGGGCGCCTTGGCGGCCTGGCTCTGGGAACGTCTTCGTCAACCCAATCCGTGGCTGTTCGGGCCGTTGCTGGTCAGTGCAACGGTGAGCATCGGTTGGGATTTGCACATCGGCTTGCCCCATGGCGGGAGCCAGATCGGCCAATGGCTGATCGGCAGCGGCCTGGGCTGTCATTTCAATCGGCAGTTTTTCCGCCGGGCGCCCTCTTTTATGGGACGGACCTTGGTCGGCACGATTTTGACCATGCTGATCGCTACGGCGGCGGCACTGGGCTTGAGTGCGCTGACGCATCTGGATCTGCGTTCGCTGACGCTGGGCATGATGCCTGGCGGCATTGCGGAGATGAGCCTGACGGCGGAGACCTTGCAACTGTCCGTCCCGCTGGTGACGGCGATGCAGGTGATGCGGTTGTTGTTTGTGTTGTTTCTGGCGGAGCCGTTGTTCAGGTATTGGAATCGCGAGCCTGAGTCAGACTGAGGACCGAGTCGCCTTCTTCGCGGCAAGCCTCGCTCCTACAGATTCGCGCAGGACCTGTAGGAGCGAGGCTTGCCCGCGAAGCTTTTAGACTGACGGCAACCGCCACTCAATCGGCGTTTCGCCATTCTGTTCAAGAAACTTGTTGGTCCGGCTGAAATGCCCGCATCCCAGAAAACCGCGATAAGCGGACAGCGGTGACGGGTGCACCGACGTCAGCACCAGGTGCTTGGTGGCATCGATGAGTTTCTGTTTGCTCTGGGCATGCGCGCCCCACAGCATGAACACCAGATGTGGTTGCTGTTGACTGACCACTTCAATAATTCGATCCGTGAAAAACTGCCAGCCCTTGTCCTTGTGCGCATTGGCGTTGGCGCGCTCGACCGTCATGGTGGTGTTGAGCATCAACACGCCTTGATCAGCCCAGCTCTGCAGATAGCCGTGGTTGGGGATGTCGATGTTCAGGTCGCGTTTCAACTCTTTATAGATGTTTACCAGCGACGGTGGCGCCGGCACACCCGGTTGCACCGAGAAGCACAGCCCGTGGGCCTGTCCCGGGCCGTGATACGGGTCCTGACCGAGGATGACGACCTTGACCTTGTCCAGCGGCGTGGAGTTAAGGGCGTTGAAAATCATTGGGCCCGGAGGATAAATCTCCTTGCCCGCCGCGCGCTCCTGCTGCAGGAAATTACGCAACTCTGCCATGTAGGGCTGGTCGAATTCGGCACGTAGTGCCTCCTTCCAGCCCGGTTCGAGTTTGATACGGTCATCAGCAGTCATGGTTACATCCGGCAAAAACAATGGGGCGAACCCTAGGAAAGCCCACCACACTTGTCAATTGATCTGACGCAGATCCGGCACTTTCCTGTACAGCGATCATACTGAACGCTCAATTTCACTATCGAGGTCACGATGAATCTGCACTTCGAAGAACTCACCGGCACCGACGGTGCGCGCATTGGCATCGCCAGCCTGGATGCCGAAAAGTCGCTCAACGCCCTCTCCTTGCCGATGATCAATGCCCTGCGCGATCAGATGGACGCGTGGGCCAAGGATCCGCAAATCGTCTGCGTTCTGCTGCGCGGTAACGGCGCCAAGGCTTTTTGCGCCGGCGGCGAAGTGCGCAGTCTGGTCGAAGCCTGCCGCGCTCACCCCGGTGAAGTGCCGCCGTTGGCCGCGCACTTCTTTGCTGCGGAATATCGCCTGGACTTCAATCTGCATACCTACCCCAAACCGCTGATCTGCTGGGGCCATGGTTATGTGCTGGGCGGTGGCATGGGGTTGCTGCAAGGCGCAAGCATCCGGATTGTCACGCCGAGCAGCCGCCTGGCGATGCCGGAGATCAGTATCGGTCTGTATCCGGACGTTGGCGCCAGTTGGTTTCTGTCACGCCTGCCCGGCAAGCTCGGGCTGTTTCTGGGGCTGACCGGCGCGCATATGAACAGTCGTGATGCGATCGACCTGGGCCTCGCCGACCGTTTCCTGCTCGATGAACAGCAAGAAGAACTGATCGAAGGCTTGCTGCAATTGAATTGGCAGGAACAGACGCCAATGCAGCTCAATAGTCTGCTCAAGGCCTTGCAGCAGGAAGCCGTAGTGCAAATGCCCGCCGCGCAGTGGCTGCCTCGACGCCAGCAAATCGATGAACTGCTGGATATCAGCGATGTGCGCTGCGCCTGGAAAGCCATCAGCGCTCTGCGCGACCATTCGGATCTGCTGTTAAGTCGAGCGGCGAAGACCATGACCGAAGGTTCGCCCCTGACCGCTCATCTGGTGTGGGAACAGATCGCCCGCGCCCGGCACATGTCATTGGCGCAGGTCTTTCAGATGGAATACACGATCAGCCTCAACTGCTGCCGTCATCCGGAGTTCAGCGAGGGGGTTCGGGCGCGGTTGATTGATAAGGACCAGAAGCCGCACTGGCACTGGCCTGACATCAATAACGTGCCGGATGCGGTGGTAGAGGCGCACTTTCATAAAGTCTGGGAAGGTCGGCATCCGTTGGCCGATCTGTCGGAATACTAAAAAATGTGGGAGCGAGCCTGCTCGCGAAGGGGGCGTGTCAGTCGACATTGATGTCGCCTGACCTACCACCTTCGCGAGCAGGCTCGCTCCCACAGGTATCGCGTTTAGTTGATGAGGTTAACGACGGCCACCTCGGCCATCGTGATCGCCGCGACCGTTATGGTCGCCTCTCCCACCGTGATTGTTGCGTCCGCCATGGCCACGGTTGTCATTGCTCCAACCGCCGCGGTTCCGCCCGTCCCAACCATGGGCCCGGTAATCGCCCCGTTGCGACTGGTAATAACGAGGGGCCGGTTGATAAACCCGCGGCTGGTGGTAATACCGCGGCGTTGGCTGGTAATACCGCGCCGGTGGCGCGTAGTAGCGGCGCGGCTGCGTGTAGTAACCGCCGCCACCTGAATAGTAAGGTCCGCCACCGGAATAATAGGCGGGCGCTGGCGAGGTATAGACATCGGAACGGTAGTAGCTGCCTCCTCCATCGGAATAGGGCACGCACGCACCAAGAGACAATCCCAATACTGCAATCAGAAGAATTCGGTGGAGCTGTTTTCGACAGAGCATGGCGGCCTCCTGGACCGCGAGTGAGCCATACCAGCGACGCTGGCAGGCGACAGTCAATTATTCGGTGACTGTCGAAAGATCAGACATCGTTTTCCAAATCTGGTGCGTCCCTGAAACAGATTGAAACAAGTAGCCGATGAAAGGTTTTTCATCTATTCACCCGCTGATTAATGGTGGCCACCGCGGTATCCACCGCCGTAATGACGTGGCCCGTGCCCGCCCCAATAGTAGTAGCGATAGCCCCCATAGAAGCGCGGGCCGTAGTAATAACGTGGGCCGTAATAGTAGGAATAGGGAGAATAGCCGGGGTAGTAATAAGGCGCGGAATACACATCGTAACCACCGGCGTAGTAATAGCAGCCGGATAGCCCAAAACCGAGAACCATACCGAACAACAGTCGACGAAACATGGCGGCCTCCTGAAAGACCCACAGCCGCAACAGGCCGGCTGACATCCATTTGACTGGCAATGCCGGGGCGAGTGCCGAAGGGTGCGGACCTTCAGATCAGCGGCCACGACGTCCCATAGCGGTGCACCCGCGCACCATCACAAGGCAGCACCGCCTCGCCTGCCCCACGCGCTCATCGCGCAATCCCCTACCCTAGAGCCCTCAAGCCAACTTGGCACGGCTCTCGCTTTAGCAAACCCGTGCAGGAGTCATCACAAGGTTCGCGGCACCACAATTTGCAATGGCTGACTAGGGTTCCGGCTCGCTAAGGCGAGTGGCTGGTCCGAGAGTTGGCGACCTCCAGTTGAGGTTACACGGCGGGACAAAAGCCCGGGAGACAAGCCACCGTTCGCGGTGCCGCGTTGACTCCTGCCCGCCCTTGATCAACTGGAGAACCACCCATGCTCAAGCTTCGTTTACCCGCCCTGCTCGCCGCTGCCTTCGCAGCCCTCGTGAGCCTCCCGTCCCACGCCGCTCAAAAAGACCACTTCAGCGTCTGCTGGACCATCTACGCCGGCTGGATGCCTTGGGAATACGCCGGCAGCCAAGGCATCGTCGACAAATGGGCGAAGAAGTACGGCATCAAAATCGATGTGGTGCAGCTCAACGACTACGTCGAATCCATCAACCAATACACCGCCGGCCAGTTTGACGGTTGCACCATGACCAACATGGATGCGCTGACCATTCCGGCGGCCGGTGGCGTCGACAGCACCGCGCTGATCGTCAGCGACTTCTCCAACGGCAACGATGGCATCGTGCTCAAAGGCGACGGCAAGAAGGTCGCCGACCTCAAGGGCATGGACGTCAATCTGGTCGAACTGTCGGTGTCGCACTACCTGCTGGCCCGGGCGCTGGATTCGGTCGACCTCACCGAGAAAGACCTGAAAGTGGTCAACACCTCGGACGCCGATATCTCGGCCGCCTTCAACACCGATCAGGTCAACGCCGTCACCACCTGGAACCCGATGCTGTCGGACATCAAGGCCAAGCCCGGGGTGACCGAAGTCTTCAACTCCAGCCAGATCCCCGGCGAAATCATGGACATGATGGTGGTCAACAGCGCCACCCTCAAAGACAACCCGGCCCTGGGCAAAGCCCTGACTGGCGCCTGGTTCGAAGTGGTCGCGTTGATGAACGCGAAAAACGCCGCCAGCAAGGTCGCACTCGAACACATGGCCAAAGCTTCGGGCACCGACCTGGCCGGTTTCCAGTCGCAACTCGACACCACCAAATTGTTCGCCACGCCCAAGGAAGCCCTGGACTTCTCCACCAGCAAGCAATTGCCGGAAACCATGCGCAAGGTCGCCGAGTTTTCGTTCCAGCACGGCTTGCTGGGTGAAGGCGCCAAAGACACCAGCGCCGTCGGCATGGCCTTCGCCAATGGCGTGACCAGCGGCGACAAGACCAACCTCAAGCTGCGCTTCGACCCGACCTACGTGCAGATGGCCGCTGACGCCAAGCTGTAAACCGGAGGACTGGCCATGCGCCTGATCAATCGCCACCCGGATCGCCCGAGTCGTCTGCTATTGGTGATCCTGCCGTTCGCCCTGGTGCTGTTCGCCTACTTCATGGGCTCGGCCGAGCGGCTGACGGATAACCCCAATGACAAGCTATTGCCGAGCGCCGTGCAGATGACCGACGCGGTGAAACGCCTGGCGTTCACTGCCGACACCCGCACCGGTGAATACCTGTTGTGGCAAGACACCGCGTCCAGCCTGCGCCGCCTGGCCATCGGCCTCGGCATCAGTGCGCTGGCCGGGCTGTGCCTGGGCATCGCCGCCGGAACGTTGCCACTGTTCGGCGCGCCGTTGTCGCCGTTGCTGACGGTGTTGTCGATGGTGCCGCCACTGGCAATCCTGCCGATTCTGTTCATCGTCTTCGGGCTGGGGGAATTGTCGAAAGTGATGCTGATCGTGATCGGCATCACCCCATGCCTGGCCCGTGATCTGGAACAGCGCGCCCGGGAGATTCCGGTCGAGTTGCTGATCAAGGCCCAGACCCTCGGCGCGTCGACCTGGACATTGATGCTGCGCGTGGTGCTGCCACAACTGTTGCCACGGCTGCTGATCTCGCTGCGTTTGATGCTCGGCTCGGCGTGGCTGTTTCTGATCGCCGCTGAAGCCATCGCCTCCACCGACGGCCTCGGCTATCGGATTTTTCTGGTGCGCCGCTACCTGGCGATGGACGTGATTCTGCCTTACGTGGTGTGGATCACCCTGCTCGCCTGGTTGATGGATTGGGGCCTCAAACGCCTGACCCAACGCGCGTTCCCTTGGTATGAAGGAGCCCGCGCATGAGCTTCATCACGGTAAAAAACGTCTGGCAGCAATACGCCGACCAAGTCGTGCTCGAAGGCCTGAACCTGAACGTCAACGAAGGTGAATTCTGCACCTTGGTCGGCGCGTCGGGTTGCGGCAAGTCGACCTTCCTGCGCCTGTTGCTCGGCCAGGAACGCGCCAGTCGCGGCGAGATTCTGCTGGACGGTCAGGCGCTGGCCGGCGAACCGGACTCCAGCCGTGGCGTGGTGTTCCAGCGTTACTCGGTGTTCCCGCATCTGACCGTGCTCGATAACGTCGCCCTCGGCCTCGAACTGCCGCGCTCGCCCTTGCTCGGGCGCTTGTTCGGCAGTGCAAAAAAAGACGCCCGCGAACAGGCCTCGGCGCTGCTGCACAAGGTCGGCCTCGGCCATTCGCTGGACAAGTACCCGGCGCAGCTGTCCGGCGGCATGCAACAACGGCTGGCCATCGCCCAGGCGCTGATCATGAAACCCCGCGTGTTGCTGCTCGACGAACCGTTTGGCGCGCTCGATCCGGGCATCCGCAAAGACATGCACGCCTTGCTGCTGGAGCTGTGGCGCGAGACGCAACTGACGGTGTTCATGGTCACCCATGACCTGTCCGAAGGTTTCAGCCTCGGCACTCGTTTGCTGGTGTTCGACAAGGTCCGCGTCGACCCGCACGCCCCCGGTGCCTATGGCGCGCGCATCACTTACGACATCCCTTTGAACAGCGACCGCCGCGTCAACCGCGCCGCCGTCGATGCCTTGCCGGCTGCGCTGGCGGGCACGCTTCGTATCGCTTAGAGGAATTTTGAAATGACTGATTCGACCCAACTGTTCCCGCCCTTCGCCGAAGAAATGCTCCCTGGCGGCGGCCATCGTTCGTTCGTGTTGAAACGCGGCCAGCTGCTGCGCCTGACCGACCTGCGGGGCGGCGCCAACGTCAGCCTGACGCTGCTCAATGCCAATGAAAAAACCGAACGCCTGAACCTGCCCGACAGCCTCAAATGCCAACACACCGCCAAGCTCACCCGCGGCCATTGCCTCTACTCGGACATGGGCCGCGTGCTCGCCGCTATCACCGCCGACACCTGTGGCTGGAGTGACAGCCTCGGCGGCGTGCTCTGCGCTGAAGAAGTCGCGGAAAAATACGGCGCCGGCCGTTATCAGGAACTGCGCAACGGATTCTTCCGCAACGGCACCGACAACCTGTTGGTGGAACTGGGCAAGTGGGGATTGGGCCTGTCGGATCTGTTGATGACCCTCAACCTGTTCAGCCGCGTCAACGTCGATGAAGCCGGGCGTTTCCACTTTGTCGAAGGCAACTCGAAGGCCGGCGATTACATCGAGTTGTACGCGCCGATGGACACCCTGGTGGTGCTCACCGCGTTGCAGCATCCGATGGACCCGTCGCCGGACTACGCCCCCAAACCCCTGAAGCTCAGCTGGATGAACGCCGACGCCAGCGTCGCCGAACACTGCCGCACCTCGCGCCCGGAAAACGAGCGCGGCTTCATCAACACCGACCGTTTGTTCGCCTGAGGATCGCTGCCATGTCACTTGCAATCGCTACCGCTCAACAGTCGCCTGAAACCGCGGTCTACCGCGCCACCATCCCGGCCGGCGAACCGTGGCTGATGGAGGTCAAGGCCGGCCAGACCCTGCGCATCCTCGACCTGGAAGGTAATCAGGCCGTCGACACCTTGTTCTACAGCGTGGCCAATCCGAAGGAACGTTATGACGTGCAGCGCACGTTGCGCCGGCAGAACAGCGTCTACCTGAGCACCGGCAGCGTGCTTTATTCCAACCTCGGCAAACCGATGCTGACCATCGTCGCCGACACCTGCGGGCGTCACGACACCCTCGGCGGCGCCTGCGCGCAAGAGAGCAACACCGTGCGTTACGCCTTGGAGAAACGCTACATGCACAGTTGCCGCGACAACTACCTGCGCGCCTGCGTGCATGACGGGCGACTGGGCAAAGGTGACATCGGACCGAACATCAACTTCTTCATGAACGTGCCGGTCACCGCCGACGGCGGGCTGACCTTTGAAGACGGCATCTCGGCACCGGGCAAATACGTCGACCTGCGCGCCGAAATGGACGTGATCGTGCTGATCTCCAACTGCCCGCAACTGAACAATCCGTGCAACGCCTACAACCCGACCCCTGCGGAGCTTTTGGTATGGAACTGAAATTCGCGCGGTTGCGGCGGTGGTTGTTCGCCCTGTGCCAGGCCCGTTCCGGGCAGTGCCTCAAAAAGTAAGAACACCTCAATCCAAATGTGGGAGCGAGCCTGCTCGCGATGGCGTCAGCACATTCAACATCGATGTTGACTGACACACCGCTATCGCGAGCAGGCTCGCTCCCACAGGGGTTCAGTGGTGTTTTCAAGGTTAGTGATTCTGCCGTCGGGGACGACCCCGGCGCTCATCGAAAAACTGCGGGACGGCCCGCATCCCCTCCGGGGTCTATGCCATGTTCGAAAAAGTCCTGATTGCCAACCGTGGCGCCATTGCCTGCCGCATCCTGCGCACCCTGCGAGACGTGCAGGTCAAGGGCGTTGCCGTTTACTCCGAAGCGGATGCCGCGAGCCTGCACATCCTGCAGGCCGATGAAGCCCACAGCCTCGGGGAAGGCGCCGCCGCCGGCACCTATCTGGCCGTCGACAAAATCCTCGCCATCGCCAAAGCCTCGGGCGCCACGGCGATTCACCCCGGCTACGGTTTTCTCTCGGAAAACGCTGCGTTTGCTGAAGCGTGCGAAGCCGCCGACATCGCTTTCATCGGCCCGACGCCGGAGCAACTGCGCGTGTTCGGCCTCAAACACACCGCGCGAGCCCTGGCCAAGCAACACGGCGTGCCGATGCTCGAAGGCACCGAACTGCTCGACAGCCTCGACGCGGCGCTGATTGCCGGCGACCAGGTCGGCTACCCGGTGATGCTCAAAAGCACGGCGGGCGGTGGCGGCATCGGCATGCGCGTGTGCCGCAGCGCGGCCGAGTTGAGTGAATCCTTCGAAGCGGTCAAACGCCTCGGCCAGAACAATTTCAGCGACGCCGGCGTGTTCATCGAGAAGTACATCCAGCGCGCCCGCCACCTGGAAGTCCAGGTGTTCGGCGACGGTCGCGGCGACGTGATTGCCCTCGGCGTGCGCGACTGCTCGGTGCAGCGCCGCAATCAAAAAGTCCTCGAAGAGACTCCCGCGCCGAACTTGCCCGATGGCATGGCTGAAGAACTCTGCGCGGCGGCGATCAAACTGGCGAAAGCGGTGAATTACCGCAGCGCCGGCACCGTGGAATTTGTCTTCGACAGCCAAGATCAGCGTTTCTACTTCTTGGAAGTGAACACCCGCTTGCAGGTGGAGCACGGCGTCACTGAACAAGTGTGGGGCGTGGACCTGGTGCGCTGGATGGTGGAACTGGCAGCCGGTGATTTGCCGCCATTGAGCGACTTGAGTCAGGGCTTGAAAGCCGACGGTCATGCGATTCAGGCGCGGCTGTATGCTGAAGATCCGGGTCGTGATTTCCAGCCGAGCCCAGGTTTGCTGACCGCCGTGAACTTCCCTGCTGCCGACGGCAAACACCTGCGCATCGACACCTGGATCGAAGCCGGTTGCGAGATCCCGCCGTACTTCGACCCGATGATCGCCAAGGTCATCTGCTGGGCGCCGACCCGTGAAGAGGCCGCTGCGGATCTGCATCAGGCGCTGGGTGACAGCCTGCTGTACGGCGTGGAAACCAACCGCGATTACCTGCGGCAAATTCTGCTCGATGCGCCGTTCGCCAGCGGCCAGCCGTGGACCCGTTGCCTGGAAGGCCTGGTGTATCAGGCCAACACCTTTGAAGTGCTCAGCGCCGGGACTCAGACCAGCGTTCAGGACTATCCCGGCCGTCTCGGTTATTGGGCGGTAGGCGTACCGCCGTCGGGGCCGATGGACAGTCGCGCGTTGCGTCTGGGCAATCTTCTGCTGGGTAATGACGAAGGCGCCGCGGCGCTGGAAATCACCATGAGCGGGCCGTTGCTGCGCTTCAACTGCGAGGCCGTGGTGGCGGTGACCGGGGCCGTCATCCCGCTGACGTTGAACGGTGAAACCGTCGCGATGAACACGGCGCTGCTGATTCCAGCGGGCGCTACGCTGAGCCTCGGCACGATTGCCGGGGCCGGCGCTCGCAGCTATCTGAGCCTGCGCGGTGGCCTGCAAGTGCCGGATTATCTGGGCAGCAAAAGCACCTTCACCCTCGGACAGTTTGGTGGACATGGTGGTCGTGCGTTGCGGGCGGGCGATGTGTTGCATGTGCCTGCCTTGATCGACAGCCGCGTCGGTCAACAACTGGACCACGTCACCGAGTTACCTGCCGTGCGGCAGATCCGGGTGATCTATGGCCCTCACGGTGCACCGGAATATTTCACTGAGCACTACATCGGCACCTTCTTCGCGACCCAGTGGGAAGTGCACTTCAACTCCAGTCGCACCGGCGTGCGATTGATCGGGCCGAAGCCTGAATGGGTTCGGCCCGATGGGGGTGAAGCGGGGCTGCATCCATCGAACATCCATGACAATCCGTATGCCATTGGTGCGGTGGATTTCACCGGGGACATGCCGGTGATTTTGGGGCCGGATGGTCCGAGCCTGGGCGGGTTTGTCTGCCCGGTGACGGTGATTGAGGCGGACCTTTGGCAGCTTGGGCAACTGAAGGCCGGGGACAAAGTCCAGTTCCTCCCGGTCGATCTAAAAACCGCCCGCAACCTCGCCCTGAAATGGAATACCCCCTGCAGGAGTGAGCCTGCTCGCGATGGCGGCGGTACAGCCAACGTTGATGTGACTGACACACCGCTATCGCGAGCAGGCTCACTCCTACAAGGGATTGTGTCGCCTGTGGTGTTGGCTTTGGGTCAGGGCGATACGCGACTTGTGGCGAGGTTGTCGGGGGATACGCACCTGCTCCTTGAGATCGGCGCACCTGAACTTGACCTGGTCCTGCGCTTCCGCGCCCACGCCCTCATGCAAGCCCTGGAAAGCAAACCCCTGCATGGTGTCATCGACCTCACACCGGGCATTCGCTCGCTGCAAATCCACTACCAACCCGAACAACTGCCGCTGGCCGACCTGCTCGGCATTGTCGCCGGTGAATGGGATGCCGTGTGCGCCGCCCGGGACCTGCAAGTGCCGTCGCGCATCGTGCATCTGCCGCTGTCCTGGGACGACCCGGCCTGTCAGTTGGCGATCGAAAAATACATGACCACCGTGCGCAAAGACGCACCGTGGTGCCCGAGCAATCTGGAGTTCATCCGTCGCATCAACGACCTGCCGAACCTCGACGAAGTGCAGCGCACGGTGTTCGACGCCAGCTATCTGGTGATGGGCCTGGGCGACGTTTACCTCGGCGCACCGGTCGCCACCCCACTCGACCCGCGCCATCGCCTGGTCACCACTAAGTACAACCCCGCGCGCACCTGGACGGCGGAAAACTCGGTGGGCATCGGTGGCGCCTACATGTGCGTGTACGGCATGGAAGGCCCCGGCGGTTATCAGTTTGTCGGTCGCACGTTGCAGATGTGGAACCGTTATCGCGAAGTCGCCGCGTTCGACGGCAAACCGTGGCTGCTACGCTTTTTCGATCAGATCCGCTTCTACCCGGTGAGCGCCGAGGAACTGCTGCGCATCCGTCGGGACTTCCCGCTCGGGCGCTTCGATTTGAACATCGAACACAGTCAGTTGAACCTCGCGGATTACCAGGCCTTCCTGACGAAAGAGGCCGATACCATCGCGGCGTTTCGCGATCAGCAAAAAGGCGCGTTCAACGCCGAACGCGAGCGCTGGATCGCCAGCGGCCAGGCGCATTTCGACAGCGAGGAACCGGCCCCCGAAGCTACCGAAGACGCACCACTCGCCAGCAATGAAATGAGCGTCGACAGCCACATCGCCGGCAACCTCTGGCAGGTTCAGGTCCAGACCGGAAGCCGGGTCGCCGCCGGTGATGTGCTGGTGATTCTGGAGTCGATGAAGATGGAAATTCCGCTGCTCGCACCCATGGCCGGGGTGGTGCGCGAGGTCCGCGTGCAACCGGGTTCGGCGGTGCGCGCCGGACAGCGCGTCGTGGTGCTGGAACTCGACTGAACCCATTTTGAAAAAGGAATGACGCCATGAATATCAATCTGCAACTCGACGCCCTGCGTAGCGCTTATCGCGTCGGCAACATCACGCCCCGTCAATTGCTGCTGGGTCTGCGTGACAAAGCCGCAGCGCTGAACCCGGATTATCACCTGTTCATCCACTTGCTCAGTGTCGAGGAACTGGAACCGTACCTCGCCGCGCTCGACGGTGGCGACCTCGACAGCCTGCCGCTGTACGGCGTGCCCTTCGCGATCAAGGACAACATCGACCTGGCGGGCATTCCCACCACCGCCGCGTGCCCGGCGTTTGCCTATGTGCCGCAGCGTTCGGCGACCATCGTCGAGCAGTTGCTGGCGCTGGGCGCGATTCCGCTGGGCAAGACCAACCTTGATCAGTTCGCAACCGGGTTGAACGGTAGTCGCTCGCCTTATGGCGCGTGCCCGAACAGCGTGCTGCCGGAGTATCCGTCGGGCGGTTCCAGCGCCGGCTCGTCGCTGGCGGTGGCGCTGGGCGTGGCGAGTTTTTCGTTGGGTACGGACACGGCAGGATCGGGACGTGTGCCGGCGGCGTTGAACAATCTGGTGGGATTGAAAGCCACCAAAGGGCTTATCTCCACGGCGGGTGTGGTGCCGGCCTGTCGCACGCTCGATTGCGTGACGACGTTCACCGCAACGGCTCGGGAGGCCAGCCAGTTGTTGGCGCTGACCGCGCACCTCGATCCGCGAGATGAATACAGCCGCAGCAACCCGCTGTGGAATGACGGGTCGGCATTCGGTACGCCGCGTCCGTTCCGTTTCGGCGTCCCGCGTGCGCAGGACCTGGAATTCTTCGGCTGCCCTGAAGGCCCGTTGTTGTTCGGTGATGCCATTGATCGGCTCAAGGCGCTGGGCGGTACAGCTGTGGAACTGGATCTGTCGCCTTTCCTCGAAGCGGCGCGTTTGCTCTATGAAGGCCCGTGGGTGGCCGAGCGTTACAGCGTAGCCGGCGAGTTGATGGAGCAGAATCCCGAAGCCGTTTTGCCGGTGATTCGCGCGGTGCTGGCCAAGGCGCCGGCGGTGACGGGCGTGCAGGCGTTCCGGGCCCAATATCGGCTGCAAGCCTTGAAGGCGTTGTGCGACAAGGCGCTGGAAAATCTTGATTGTGTCGTCACGCCCACCATCGGCCGCCCCGTCACATCGGCGGAACTGGACGCCGAACCGGTCCTGCGCAATTCGGAACTGGGTTACTACACCAACTTCATGAACCTGCTCGATTACGCGGCCGTCGCCGTGCCCAGCGGCTTCATGGGCAATGGTTTGCCCTGGGGTGTGACCGTGTTTGGCCGGGCGTTTACCGATCAGTATTTGTTGGGGGTGGCGGATGCTTTGCAGCGCCGCTCGGCTGAGCCTGCACCGACGACTGTCGCCCGCCATGATCGCGCACGACTGGTGGTCTGTGGCGCGCATCTGGATGGGTTGGCGTTGAATTGGCAACTGAAGCGACGCGGGGCTCGGTTGGTTGAGACGACTTACAGTTCGCCGGATTATCAGCTGTATGCGTTGGCCGGCGGTCCGCCGTTTCGTCCGGGGATGGTGCGGGTGAAGGATGGCGGCGTGGCGATTGCGGTGGAGGTTTGGGAATTGCCGAGCAGTGAACTGGGCTCTTTTCTGACGGCGATTCCGGCGCCGCTGGGGTTGGGCAAGGTGCAACTGGCGGACGGGCGTTGGGAGAGCGGGTTTATCTGTGAAGCGTATGGGTTGGAGGGGGCCGCCAATATCAGCCATTTAGGCGGATGGCGTGCTTACCTCGCCAAATGATCGTTCCCACGCTCTGTGTGGGAATGCCGCCCGGGACGCTCCGCGTCCCATCGCAAGCGTCACAGGATGCATTCCCACGCGGAGCGTGGGAATGATCAAGCTCCCGCAGGAGGCGTGTGTGGACAATCATTCGCGCTGCACATAGAGCAGTTATTTTCCCCGCAGTGCCATTAGAATGCCTGCCATTGGGTCACTGCCGACGGAATCGCCATGCCGCTTCACTCGCCGCTGTATTCGCAACGTTCGTTGGTCCTGACGCTCATCGCGTTGTTGGGCGCAGGCTTTCTCGCGACCTCTTTGCTCAGTTACTACGCCTCGCGAGCGTCCATCCGTGACAGCATCGTCAACACCGAGCTGCCGCTGACCTCGGACACGGTCTACTCGGAAATCCAGAAAGACCTTGTCAGACCGATCCTGATTTCCTCGATGATGTCCCGCGACACCTTCATGCGTGACTGGGTGGTCAACGGCGAGCAAGACGCCGAGAAAATGACTCGCTACCTCAACGAGGTCATGACCCACTACGGCGCCTACACGGCATTTTTTGTCTCCAACACCAGCCTCACCTACTACCACGCCAAAGGCGTGCTCAAACAGGTCAAGTCCACGGAACCTCGCGATGCCTGGTATTTCCGTGTCCGCGACATGGCCGATCCCTACGAGATCAATGTCGACCCGGACCTCGCCAACAAAGACAACCTGACCTTCTTCATCAACTACAAGGTTTATGACTACAACAACCGTTTCATCGGCGCTGCCGGCGTTGGCCTGACGGTCGATGCGGTGATCAAGCTGATCGACAAATACCAGCAGCGTTACCAGCGCAGCGTGTACTTCGTCGACAACTTCGGCCGCCTGGTGCTGACGGGCGCCGAGGGTGGCCCGCAAGGCGCGCACATCGGCCAGAAGCTCGGCGACCTCGATTACATGAAGGACCTGGTCAGTCAGCTGCCAAAACCCCACAGCGGCAGCTATGAATATTCCGTCCAGGGCCAGGGCCATTTCCTCAACGTGCGGTTCATTCCCGAGCTGAACTGGTACCTGTTTGTCGACAAGCGCGAGGACGGCGCCCTCAGTGAAATCCGCCAGTCGCTGTACCTCAATCTGCTGATTTGTCTGCTTGTCACGCTGATCGTGCTGTTGCTGCTCAACCGTGTGATCAAGCGCTACCAAGGCAAGATCCAGGCACAAGCGACGCTCGACAGCCTGACCGAACTGCCGAATCGTCGTGGCTTCGACCTGCTGGCGGCGCAGGCCATGCTCGAAGCCCGGCGCGAGCCCAAGCCGCTGACCGCGATGTTGCTGGACCTGGATCATTTCAAGGCTTTGAACGACACCTACGGCCACCTGGCCGGCGATCAGGTGCTGATCGGTTTCGCGCGGGATCTGGAGAGTTGCCTGCGACACTCCGACATCGTCTGCCGCTGGGGTGGCGAAGAGTTCATCGTGCTGCTCAAGGACACCGACGGTGAGACCGGTCTGATGATCGCCGAGAAAATTCGTCAACATGTCGAACAACAGCGTTATGCCTACGACGGCAAGGAACTGCAGTTGACCGTCAGCATCGGCCTCACCACCTTGCAAGTCGATGAAACCTTGCACACCCTGCTCTCCCGGGCCGATCATGCGATGTACCGGGCCAAACAGGCCGGCCGTAACCGAACCTGCGTGGAATTGCCTCACTCCAGCTATGAATAGTCCTGCATGAACAAGCCAGACCAATGCCCCGCCTGCGGCGCCGCCAACGCCTGCACCCTGGCCGACCCGCGCACCGTCGATCAGGCGTGCTGGTGCTTTGGCGTCAGTATCGACCCCGCTGTGCTTGAAGCGCTGCCAGCCGAACTGCGCGACAAATCCTGCCTGTGCCCGCGCTGCGCCGAGGTCGAGGCGCAGTTGTAAGCAGCCGCCCGGCCGATCACGTAAGATACGCGGCCCCTTTCCAACCGATCCCCAGCCATGCGCGTTGACCGTTTCCTCAGCAACCTGCCGCGCTTCAACCGTAAGCAGGTACGCCTGTTGCTGGTGGAAAAGCGCGTTCAGGTTGACGGAAAAATCGTCAGCGACCCGCATGCCGAAGTGCTCGAGTTCAGCCGTGTCGAGGTCGACGGGGAAGTCCTGCAAGTCGGCAAGCCCGCACGCTACTTCATGCTGCACAAACCGCCCGGCTGCGTCAGCGCCACCCGCGACCCGGAGCATCCGACCGTACTCGACCTGATCCATGAGCCGGACAGCGATGACCTGCACATCGCCGGTCGCCTGGATTTCAACACCACCGGCCTGATGCTGATCACCAACGACGGCAGCTGGTCGCGGCGCCTGACTCAGCCGCAGACCAAACTGCCGAAGGTCTATTACGTCGAGACCGAGCAGGAGATTGGCCCGCAATACGCATTGAAATTTGCCGAGGGTCTGTACTTCGCGTTCGAAGACCTCACCACGCAACCGGCCGAGCTGATCGTACTCGGGCCGAAAGCGGCGCGACTGAGCATCGTCGAGGGCCGGTACCATCAGGTGAAGCGGATGTTCGGCCACTTCGACAACAAAGTGCTGCGCCTGCACCGCGAAAGCATGGGCCCGCTGGTGCTCGATAATGCGCTGAAACCGGGCGAGTACCGAGCATTGCGCACCGAAGAGATCCATTTGATCTAAGCAGCCTACCGCTCAGCAGAAGTTGTCGAACAATTTACGAATGACACTTGCGCGATGACGTGACCCCTGCTTGAATCAGGACGTCGGCCGAAATGTGACCGACGAGTCACAACATACTTCTAAGAAACTTTTTGCCGGTTAGAGAACCCTCAGGTTCCGCCTCAGACCGGCAGACTGCCCGCCAATAACAATACCCGTCGACCGGACTGCACTGGATCGACATGGGCCTCCAAATTCAAGGCGTATGCCTACCTGTCACAAAGCTCGTGCAATCTCATTTGCGCGCATACCCGCTTGCTTGGAGTCTTATGACATGAGGCCAGAAATCGCTGTGCTGGATATACAGGGTCAGTATCGGGTTTACACGGAGTTCTATCGCGCAGACGCCGCAGAGAAGACCATAATTCTGGTCAACGGCTCGATGGCCACGACTGCGTCGTTTGCACAAACCGTGAAAAACCTTCACCCGCAGTTCAATGTGGTCTGCTACGACCAGCCCTACGCGGGCAAGTCAAAAGCCCACAACCTGCATGAGAAATTGCTGACCAAGGAAGTCGAAGGGCAGATCCTCCTGGAGCTGATCGACCACTTCGCCGCCGAACACGTGCTGTCGTTTTCCTGGGGTGGCGCCGCGACCCTGGTCGCCCTGGCCCAACAGCCACGGCGCATCGAAAAAGCCGTGATCAGCTCGTTCTCCCCGGAGATAAACGCGCACATGCTCGATTACCTCGAGCGCGGCATTGATTACCTCGGCAGTCGGGATGGAGATCGGGTCGGCAACCTGGTGAACAGCACTATCGGCAAACACCTGCCGACGTTGTTCAAGCGTTTCAACTATCGCCACGTCAGCTCGCTCGCCGAGCATGAATACGGGCAGATGCACTTCCACATCAGCGACCTGCTACATAGCGACCGCCAGTGCTTTCTCAAAGCGGCAGAGAAAATCAACGTGCCAGTGCTGTTCATGAACGGCGAATGGGACGAATACACCGCCGCCGATGGCGCCCGGTTGTTCGCCAACCACGTGCAAGACGCCACCTTCAGCACCCTGCAGGCCACCGGCCACTTTCTCGACATGGAACACAAAGCCGCCTGCCGAGACAGCCGCGATGCACTGATGGGCTTCCTGAAACCGGCACAACACACCAGCCGACCGCGTTACCACTACGTCCAGGACCAACATGCATTGGCCATCTGAAACAGCGTCATCGCGAGCAAGCTTCGCCCTACAGTGTTGAACGCATTCCTGTAGGCGCGAGGCTTGCCCGCGAACGACCGTCACGCGGTCTGATGTCTTGTGTCACCTGCGCCAAAGCTATCCTGCGCAAAGAAAAACTTCATTTCCACGCGCACATCTGGTACAAAGTCAGCCGCTCTGAGCGGGTGTCGTATAATGGCATTACTCCAGCTTCCCAAGCTGATAACGAGGGTTCGATTCCCTTCACCCGCTCCAATCGAATTTTTGTCTCACGTTGTTTTTTGACGGGGGATGCAGGTAAAGAAAAAACCGGCCTTGATGGCCGGTTTTTTTGTGGGTGGGGTTTTGTGTTTCAGGGCGGAAATTAGCGTTTTCGCGCAAAAGTGATGTTTTGTTAGCGTTTTTCTTGCCTCATTAACAGATTTCATCATTGCAAGTCGGTTTCAAACCCCTTGCGAAGCATTGCGGCATGGCACGGTGAAAAGCCATTTATCGCACGCCGCAAGAGGTCAAGGCGGAGCTGAGAACGGCGAACATCCTCAAGGGTGGCAGGGTTGTATTCAACATCGACGGCAACAAATATCGAGTGATTCTGGCAATCGACTATCTGCGACAGCTTGGTTTCATACGATTCGTCGGCACCCACGCCCAATATGATCAGATCAACGCGGAGACCGTGTAATGGACATTAAACCGATTCGCAGCCAGGAAGATCTGACCGCTGCATTTACTCGTATAGAGCAACTGTGGGGGGCAGACATTGGTTCGCCTGAAGGTGATGAGCTGGAAATTCTGGCGCTGCTCATCGAAAAGTACGAAGACGAGCATTACCCAATGCCGCCCTCCGATCCGATTGAGGCCATTAAATTTCGTATGGAACAGCAAGGGCTGACCCCTCGCGACCTGGAACCCTTCATTGGGACGAGCGGGCGCGTATCCGAAGTGCTGAACCGCAAGCGCAAACTGAGCTTGTCGATGATCAAACGTCTACACGACGGGTTGCGGATACCTTACGAAAGTTTGCTTGCGGGTGTTGCCTGACGTGCAGCCCTGACAAAAAACCGGTCCTTGATAGCCGGTTTTTTTCTGGGTGGGATTCAGGTGATTTTTCCTGCTGAGGATGTGGCAGAAATCTGCGTACAGGCGTAAATCATTGCCAGGACGGGACAGACTGCGCCAGTGCTCCTAGTCTTTCCGCTCTACCATCTGCTTTATTTTTGCGGCCTTTTCAAAATGGTCGAGTTTGTGCTCAGCGATCCACCATTGGGCGGCTTCCATTAAAAGCACGGGATCATCATTTTTGTTTGCAAAGAAAGCGTAGAACGAGAGTCCGACAGTCGGCCCCTTCTGCTCCATTTTCTTGTTGCAGACCTCGATCATCTTTTGCCTCAAGCTTTCTCGCATCATTTCTCTCAATCTATTAATGGTCTCGGTCGCGGCCAAATTCAGTACCGATTGCCCATCTTTCGGGGCTTCGAGCGAAGCCGACTTTCAAAAAGGCAAGGTCCTACACTACGGTGGGAATTGTCCGTAGACTTGCGCATTGCAGTGTTTTTACCATGAAGTCTATAGTCGACCCGCGCCAAAACTGGCGTATCGGGTTTGGCGACTCGATGCCATGGTACAGAAGCCTCCGAGTATTTCTCGGAGTGCTTTTGAACGCACTCGGCTGCCTCTTTTTTTTGGTGGCTGTGCGTGGGAGACCTTCGGGTCTGCCGGTTTTACCATGGTCCGGTTCGCCAACCCGCGTACAGCTACCACCCTATTGTTTGGCGACGATTGAGTGGTAGATCTTCCTCTAACATGGTAATCACTCATGAACGAATACATGGCTTTAACCAGCAACGCCGACGACCTTCCCTCGCTCTACGTCAACACCACCCAACCGCTGCATTCACTGCTCAGCACCGCCAGTTACAGAATTCGGGCCGTGACGCAGCTGCTTGAAAACCTCGCGATGCGAGGCGACATCACGTCTGACGCGGTGATCCTCAGCGACTTTGCGTTGCTGTGCTGCGTGCCCTTGCGCGACGGTTGCGATGTGCTGGACGTGATCGCTCGACGTATGGATGCGGAATAGTTCTGACGTTAGAGCGGGCGCCTTTCGAGGCGCCCTTTGCGTGTCATGACCGGCTGTCATTGGTCACCAAGAGATCGCACGAGCGCTCTATCACTGTGGCGAGGGAGCTTGCTCCCGCCGGGTCGCGAAGCGGCCCCCAAAAAGGGACTGCTGCGCAGTCCGACGGGAGCAAGCTCCCTCGCCACAGGTTCGGTGTCACGCTTAACTGCCTGGCATTATCCTGGATGGCCAGTTTGCGGTTGGATCGAGCTTACAAATCCCCAACGTTCAACCCGTTTCCCCTCATCGCCCAACCCGCTAGCATCTCCCCTATCTTCAACCACCCTCTCCCCTGCGCGGCCATCGACGAACACGCGCCATCACTCTCCGAGGGAACCCAATCGGCCGCACATCAAGTGCCGCCCGTGAACGATCTCAACAGAGCCTTCCAAACATGACTCAAAACATCTACGACGACCCGGAGTTTTTCCAGGGCTACAGCCAGATGGCGCGCTCCGTCAGCGGTCTCGACGCAGCGCCCGAATGGCCTGCGCTCAAAGCAATGCTGCCGCCCATGAAAGGCCTGAAGGCCGTAGACCTCGGCTGCGGTTACGGCTGGTTCTGCCGCTGGGCCAGTGAACACGGCGCCGACAGCGTGCTCGGTCTGGACGTCTCGGAAAAAATGCTGGAGCAGGCGCGCAAAACCACGTCAGCGGACAACATCCAATACGCCCGCGCCGATCTGGAACAACTCGACCTGCCCGCAGCCAGTTTCGACCTCGCCTACAGCTCCCTGGCGTTGCACTACATCAAGGATCTTCCGGGTCTGTTTGCCAAAATCCATGAGGCCCTGAAACCCGGTTCACGTTTCGTATTTTCCATCGAACACCCAATCTTCATGGCACCGCGCAATCCGGGCTGGCTGATTGATAGCGAAGGGAACAAGCGCTGGCCGCTGGACAGTTATCAACGGGAAGGCGAGCGGGTGACCAACTGGTTGGCCGAAGGCGTGATCAAACAGCACCGCACGATAGGCACGTTGCTGAATACGCTGATTGGCGCAGGTTTCAGCATCCGACAGGTCAACGAATGGGGCCCGAGCGATGCCGAGGTGGCGGCGCAACCAGCCCTGGCCGAAGAGCGGGAGCGGCCGATGATGATGCTGGTCAGCGTTCAGCGCTGAGGGCCACGCCGGGTCATCGTAATTTTTGCATATGAATTTCCGATACCCGGTAAAGACAACGTATCGCTGCGTCGAACCTGTCCACAGATACCTTATTGTGCCGGCTCACCTTTCACCTAGAGATCAACATGGACAATTCAGAGTTGGGGATCATGATCATTTCGATGATCGGGTTGTTCGGCTTTGCTTCGTTTATTTTTGAATACTTGAGTGCCAGGCAAAGGGACCGATAACGTTCGGCGTTATCCGTCCCTTTTTGCCCTAGCGCGTCGCGACGATAAACAACCGCGGGAACGGCAGCAGCACCGAACCATCGCTCAGCGCCGGATAAGCCTGCTCGATGGCGGCGTGATACTGCTTGAGGTATTGCGCCTTCTCCGCGTCATTCAGCGGTTCGAGAAACGGCCGCAAACCGCTGCCCTTGAACCACTCGACCACCCCCGACGCGCCGCCCGCAAGCGGGTGATGGTACGTGGTGCGCCACACATCGACTCGCGCACAATGCGGTCGCAGCATCGAGTAGTACTCGCTGGCACTCGCCATGTCCGTGCGTTGCCCGGCGGCGTCTACCAACTTGCTGGCACACGGTCCATCGGCAGCGACTTCGCGCATCAGGCGATGGGACGGCTCGTTGAGATTGTCGGGCATTTGAATGGCCAGGCTGCCGCCATCGGTCAGTCGGGCGGCCAGAGAAGGCAGTAACGTCGCGTGGTCGGGCACCCACTGCAACACCGCGTTGGCGAAAATCACATCGAACGGCCCCGGCTCGTTCCAGGTATCAATGTCAGCCGTGTCGAATTGCAGCTGGGGCAAGCGCTTGCGGGCGGCGTCGATCATATCGGTCGAACTGTCCAGGCCACGCACCGTGGCATTGGCGAAGCGCTCCACCAGCAACTCGGTCGAATTGCCGGGACCGCAACCGATGTCGATGGCCGATCGCGCGTCCACGGGCGGGACCGCCGCCAGCAAATCACGGGCCGGGCGGGTGCGTTCATCTTCAAAAGCGACGTATTGTCTGGCGGACCAACTCATTGCGTTCTCCTGTCGATACGTTGTTGTGGCCAGCGGCGCACAACCGGTTCGCTACGATACCTCGACTGGCGCGCCCTGCCCTATCCGACCTATGGCGAAACGTGCCCCACTGATGTTGTAACAGCTCAAATCGGTCTATTACCTGAACTTGCCTCACTTGAAGTCGACGCAGCCAAAAGGTGATGAGAGAGCGACACTAGAACCCGTCTGTCCCGAGCTGCAAGAAAGTTGATAACCATCCTGGTCTTGGCAAGCCGTCGGCAATGTGAAATTGACGAACTATTGGATCCGCGCAAGAAAACCGGCCTAGAGGGCCGGCTTCTTTTACCAGTCAGCAAACAGGGCTAGTCGTAATACCCAACAGTCTTCTTCAAGTGATCTGAGTATTCGTAGATATCGTCTATCGAGTTTATGGCGTGCCGGGTCTCATTCTTTTCTTCGTCAAAAATACCGATGTATTTTTGCGAGCGATTGAAGTGCAAGCGGCAGATCGGTTTGCGGTTGTTGTCATCGAGCAGAATGCCGAAGTAACTCTGCGTGTCTCGCTGAACAATCCTCTTTGCATCGACAACAGACCGAACCACCGCTCGAACAATGTGATAGCCCTCCAGCTCTTCCAGTGTCGTCAGCACCTTGTCCTCTAACTCGTCCCGCACATCCGACTGCTCAACACCGCCGGAAGAAACTGGTAACGAGGCCAAGGCCGGTTGAATGGCTCCGCTCATCGCCGACTTGAGCCTGTCGTTGATTTGGTCGTTGAGAAACTGCACTACCGCCTTTCTCGTTAACTCCTGGAACTGCTCACGGACCTTCTGTGTAATCACCCCATCGTATACACGCGAAGCGAACACTTTCACGAAGTCGTCATCAGGTTTGCTGACCTGCGAAGCGATGACCTTCTTGATCTGGCTGACGTACTTCAATTCACCGGCGGCGCTGATGATCGAATC
Source organism: Pseudomonas sp. FSL W5-0299 (assembly GCF_005930655.1). Classification (NCBI taxonomy): domain Bacteria; kingdom Pseudomonadati; phylum Pseudomonadota; class Gammaproteobacteria; order Pseudomonadales; family Pseudomonadaceae; genus Pseudomonas; species Pseudomonas sp. FSL W5-0299. The sequence goes on along the minus strand of NZ_RXHX01000027.1, from coordinate 18,719 downwards.
GACATCGAAGGCAGACTTCGTGAGCTTGACCAATTCAGGGACGGAATACTCGTCGATGTCCAACAGGTCGAGTTCAAGAAACGGCTTCTCATCCATTTTGTTGGGCGCGTCCAAGTCGGTGAAAAACCTGTAGACCTGACCGTTGGTAAGGATGGAGATTCGAGCACTGGTGACATGGAAGTAACGAAACAATTGGGAGGCGTGATTAATGTGCAATGGCTCGCCTATTTTTTTGCACTCTATAAGAATCTGTACCTCTCCGCCTTTCATGATTGCGTAATCAATTTTTTCTCCCTTTTTTGTTCCGATGTCGCAAACAAATTCAGGAGTCACTTCAGTCGGATCGAAAACATCGTAGCCCAGCACCGTGCTGATAAAGGGCATGACAAACGCATTCTTGGTTGCTTCTTCTGTCTTTATTGCAGCGCCTTGCAAACGAACTTTGGCGGCTAGACTTGTGAGCTTTTCGAAGAATTCCATGAGTGACCTCTTAGCTGGTGTCGATCCGTGGTTTGCATGCTGGCAAATTGACTGCCCTAGATACTAGACACAAACCGGCACAAAGAAAGATTCAGGCCAATAAAGGGAAAAGAAGAGCCGTAGCAAAAAACCGGTTTTTCATTGAACAGAGGTCCATTAAGTAGAATTTTCAACCCGCCGTCGCTGTCTGAAAAATCAGGCGCATCCCTATAAGGAACACGGCAATGAAATTCGCAAAAATCTCGCAGAAACTCGCCCTGTGGGCCGGCAGTCCGAAGACGTTTATGGGGGCGTTGATACTGATTGGTCTGTGGGGGTTGAGCGGGCCGATATTTGATTACAACGACACCTGGCAACTGATCATCAACACCTCAACCACGATCATCACGTTCCTGATGGTGTTCCTGATCCAGAACACGCAGAACCGCGACACCGACATCCTGCACTTGAAAATCGATGAGTTGCTGCGGGTGAACAAAGAGGCGCAGAACGCGATGCTGGGGCTGGAATTGCTGGACCTCAAGCAACTGGAAGCGCTACGCAGACACTATCGCGCCATGGGCGAAAAAGACGTGCATGACCTGGCGGGGCTGGCCACTACGAGCAAGCGCAAACAGGACTTGAATGAGTGCTGAGCACGAACAAAACGGCGCGTGATGTGAATCACGCGCCGTTTGCGTTCAACACCGTTAATCGCCTGGTCTAGCGACTGGCTTGCAACGCTCTGGCCATTTCCAGGTGGCTCTGCAGTTTGGGCAAGGTTTCCTCAGCGAAGGCTTTGATTTGCGGCACGTCGGTGGTCTGAGCGACTTGTTGAAGCTGCTCGATGGCTTCCTGGGTCGTCTTCACCTGACTGGCGGTATAAGCCTGATCAAAGGATGCGCCGTCCTTCACTTCCGGCATCAAGGCTTTGGCCTTGTCGACCACTTCTTCGCGAGGGGCAACCGGCAAATCCAGCTGTTTGGCGATTTTCGCCAAGTGCTGGTTGGCGGTCGTGCGGTCATTGATGACCACGATGGTGTAGTCCTTGACCTCTTTGGATTCGGATTTCTGGTGCGCCAGGCGACTGGCTTCGATGTCGGCCATGCCTTTGGCCGACACATCGTTGATGAACTCGGCGGGCGACTGGGCGAAGGCACTGTTGGCAAACAGGCCCAGCAACGTGACAAGACTGGCAGTGCGTAATCGGGTGGCCATCCGGCTCATGGTCGCGCCCTCCTTCTATAAAAATTCAAGCGGGAGCTTTCGCCCCCGCCTCTCAATCAAAACTACCTTGCGACTACTTCGACTTCTGACCACCTTTGCGGCCCATATCGGGTTTCGCAGGGTCTTTATCGACGGTCGTAGTGGTAGTTTTCCCACCTTTGCGACCGGCTTCTGACGCCTTCGTTCGATCGTTGGCGAAGTTTCCCGAGTTCGAGTTTCTTGAGTTAGGCATGATTCTCTACCTCTTGGTGATGATCGCGGCGAGCAGGAGCCCGCATAAAATCTGAATTTCGATTACCGCAAAGGTTTAGAAAAAATGAAATCGCCGCGACGAACGGTGGCCGATTTTTCAGGCCCCGAGGCGCTGATGATGTTGGCGCTTGGCCGCATACATGGCCTCATCGGCATGCCGGAACAGTTGCTGTTCTTCGGTGCCATGCTCGGGGTAATGCGCGACGCCGATACTCGGCCGGATGTTCACGCTTTGCCCGTCCAGGCGCAGGGGTTGCGCCAGCACCTGACGGATTTTCCCCGCAACGTTGTCAGCGTCTTCCGCCGCGTGGATGCTGTGCAACAACACCACAAACTCATCCCCACCGATACGCGCCACCGTGTCGGTCTCACGCACGCAGCCCTTGAGCCGATTGGCGACCGCTTGCAACAGCATGTCGCCGACTGCGTGGCCATGGGTGTCGTTGACTTCCTTGAAGCGGTCGAGGTCGACGTACAGCAATGCCATCCGCCCGAAGTCCGTGCGAGCCTGCGCCAGCGAATTTTGAAGCCGGTCGCGCAGCAACGCCCGGTTGGGCAGTTGAGTCAGTTGGTCGTATTGGGCCATGCGTTGTAACCGGGCATGTAACTGCTTGCGCTCGATCGCGGTGGCGACCTGGGCGCAGACGTATTGCAGCAGCTCCTTGTCCTGCTCGGTGTAGCGCTCGCCACCCGGTACGCTTTTGACGATCAGCGCGCCAATGATGCCGTTTTGCGAGTTCAACGGGACACCCAGCCAGCAAGGCGAGTCCTGTCCGGAGACCGATGCCTCAAAGCCTTCTGGCAGAGTGTCCTGGTCCAGGGTCAGCAAAATCGGCTGGCCGCTGCGAATCACTTCGGCACAGAGGCGCCCGGTCATGGTTCCGGGCTGCTCGGGCTGCAGTTCATGGTCGTCGACGTGATACGGAAAGTTCAGCTGCGCACAGTGCTCGTCATACAACGCCACGGAGAAATTCAGTGCCGGCAGCCATTCGCCGATGATCAAGTGGATGCGCTTGAACAACGCCAGCAAATCTTCCGCGGCGTGGGCCGCCTCGGAGATCGCGTATAACGCCGCTTGCCGGGATTCGGCCTGCTTGCGTTCGGTGATGTCCCGGGCCACAGCGATGCGCAACTGATCGACTTCAGACCAGCGCGCCGACCACAGAATATGCACCACCGCGCCGTCCTTGCGCAGGTAGCGGTTCTCGAAGTTGAGTTTGGGATCACCGCCCATGATCTCGCGCGCCGCGTCGAGGGTGCGCTGGCGATCGGCGGGGTGCACCATGTCGATCATCGGCTGGCCGATCAGCTCGTCCGGGGTGTAGCCGAAAATACGCTCGCAGGCCGCGCTGACAAATACGAAGCGACCTTGTTTATCCACCGCACAGACGGCGTCCAGCAAGAGATCGATGTAGCTCGCCAACGGCGCGGAATTTCTGGTTGCCATGGTGCGATAAGCGTTTCCGGACAATGCAGCAATAAAAAGCCCCTCCATGACCCATCGGGCATTGACGCATCCGTGCGCTCAACCTCAAGCCTTGTTCGTCACCAGCCCCGGCAGTGCATGAGCGAGGGCGTTGATGGCGAAACCGATAAACATCACCCCGCATAACCGTGTGATCGCCAGTTCATGGCGCTGATACAAGGTGCGAACTTGCCGTGCACCAACAATGCCAATGAGGATAGCGTAGGCCATGAGACCGCCGACGAAGCTCAGGACAATCAACCAAGGCAACATTGACCAGTGCAGCAACTCCGCCCGGCTGGACAGCAGCGCAGTGAACGTCGCCACCGCCACGGGGTAGGCCTTGGGATTGGTGAGGCCAAACAGAATGCCGTGCCAAAAGGGCTGGCGAGCCGGGCCTTGAGGGGCATCGGCGCTGCTGCGCTTCGCCCGTATGGCGCGCAAGCCGAGCCAAAACAGGTACAGCCCGCTGAGTACGCCCAGCACATCAAACGCCGTGCTGCCGATTTCACGGGCACCGACAATCGCGATCAATGCCGTGCTGCACCAGACCACGTCCCCCAACAAATGCCCACAGAGAAACCCCGCCCCGGCCCGCCGTCCACGCGCGGCGCCAATCCCGAACACCGCCAATACGCCCGGCCCCGGTGTGATGCCATAAATGAAACCCGAGGCGAGAACAGCCATTAGCAGCGATGGGGTCATTGAAAGTCCCTTTAACTATTTGGTGAATGGGCGCAAGTCTATATCAGGTCCCGGGTATATCGACTGACTGATCGTCGAAGAACTTCATTCCCGCATACGGGCGCTCTCGACAGGCGGCCAGCCGAGACGCCAGATCGCCAACGTGGGCTTCGAGCTTGTGGCCGTCCGGGTCGAGGAAATAGAAGGACGCACCTTCGCTGCGGTTGTCGCGCCATTCTTGTACGCTGGCGGATCGCAGGCGTTCGACGAACACGGGGAAATCGATTGCGCTGATGGTAAAGGCGTAATGGGTGTAATCGGCGGCGGGGCCCGAGTTGCGCAGCGGATCAACGGACAGGCACAGCCACAAACCCGGCAGTGACAGATAGGCGCCGGTGTCCCAAGTGGCTTCGAGGCGCAGTTGCAGCAGGTCTTGATAGAACGCCACGCTGCGGTTCAGGTCGGCGACGGCGAGGGTCAGGTGGTTGAGGCCGGTGAGCAATTTGTTTACCTCAACGGTTATTTGATGGGCCTGTAGTCAGGTCGCTATGCACTATCCCCTCCCCAATCCGCCCATTCAACCAGTTCAACGCCTGATCCCCGCCCCGCCGTGTGTGCCAGACCAACACAAACGTAAACGACGGAATATGAAACGGCGGCGCAACTACGACCAGCGAGCGCTCATCAATCTCGCGCAGCCCACGTGAAGCCACGGTAAGAATCAGGTCCGTGCCACTGATTAATTCCGGGGCGACGCTCCAGTGCGGCAGGCTGATCGCGACGCGACGGCGTTCACGTAACGCCGTCAGCGCCCGCTCGATTTCAGGCGTGCCGCTGCCGCGCATTTCCAGCAGGACGTGTGGCCGTGCGAGGTAGGTCGGCAGGTCGAGTACGCCATTGGCAGGCAGGCTGTTGCGGTCGACCAGGCAGGCGTAGTGCTCTTCGAAGAGTGGCGTGCTGCGCAGCTCGTTTGGCAGTTCAGGGAAGACACCTGCTGCCAGGTCGATGTCGCCATTAAGTACTGCGTCGAGCATGCCTTCGCGGCTGGCGTGACTGATTTGCAGGTCGATGCCCGGCGCTTCCCGGCGCAAGGTGCGAATCAGCCCTGGCAGGACGATGGCGGCGCCATAGTCGGACATTGCCAGACGAAACGTGCGCTTGGCCGTGGCCGGGTCGAAAGCGTTCGGGGCCAGCAGGGATTGCACCTGAGCGAGTGCTTCGGCCAAGGGTGCGATCAATTCCATGGCTCTCGGCGTGGGTACGAGCGTGGCACCCGCGCGCACCAGCAAAGGGTCTCCCAGCAAGTCGCGTAACCGCGCCAGAGCATGACTGACCGCCGGCTGACTCAGGTGTAAGCGCTGCGCCGCGCGCGTGACGTGCTGCTCGCTGAGCAAGGCGTCGAGGATCACCAGCAAGTTGAGGTCGATACGCCGCAGATCATTCATCTGGTGCATGTTCTGGATAGCAATTCGGAATTTAAATCTGCGCGACGAATACTCTAGAGTCCAGCAAAACCTGTTGGAGAATGATCATGAGTACATTGCATTGGGCCGGGCTGTTGCTGCTGGCCGTGGTTGCCGGGGCGGTGGTGCCGTTTCAGAGCGCGATCAACGCCAACCTCACGCGTGGGTTGGGCCATCCGTTGTGGGCAACGCTTGCGTCGTTGCTGGTGAGTATCGTCGTGTTGTTGCCGATCATGTTGGCAATGCGCTTGCCGTTGCCGTCACTGGCGTTCATCAGCAAGGCGCCGTTGTGGATGTGGGCGGGGGGTGCGTTTGGGGTGTGTTTTATTTCGTTGGCGCTGATGCTGCTGCCCAAGCTGGGGGCGTCGGGGTTTATTGCGTTGGCGCTGGCGGGACAGGTAGTGGCTTCGCTGGTGCTGGATCACTTCGGGTGGTTTGGGTTGGTGGAACGGCAGATGACGTTGCCGCGGGTGTTGGGGGCAGTCTTGTTGATCGCCGGGGTGGCGATGATTCAGTTCAGTGCGGCGCCAGGGAAGGGGTTGGTGGCGGCGGGTTGAGCGGGACTGTCAGGCCGCTTTCGCGAGCAGGCTCGCTCCCACCCGATCGGCGGCGTGGCGCGGATCGCTCCCGCAGGACATCAGTGATCATTGCCAGGGCGCCGGGGCGCAGGTTTTCGATCAGCACGTCGGCGCTGGTCGCCAGTTGCTTGAACAGCTCAATGACTTCAGTTCGGCTGAGTCGGCGGGATAGCCCGGTTTTGGCCCACAGCATCGCAGGGCGTCGCCCTACACATAAATCTCTTGTAACACTCAACCGAACAGGAAACGGCCGATTCAATGCCCCCGCCGCTCTCTGTAAAGTCTGGAAACACACGGACGATTTCATCACTCAAGGACAGACACCTCAAATGGACCCGACAACACACACTACAAACACTTTCACCAACTATAGAAAACTGATCTCGTTGGCGGACCACAGTTGGGACACTGCGGAAGCAGGGAAAGTCGCGGGATTGAACGTCGACATCAGAAGCAGCAACCGCATGGTTGACCAACATGGGCGCGCCTTTCATCACTTCTGCACCACCTCCTACCTGGGCCTGGATCACCATCCCGATTTGCTCGACGGTGCCATGACCACCTTGTGGGAAACCGGTACCTTGCGCGTCGCCAACTCGAAAAACCGCTGCAAACTAGCGATCCTGGAGCTGTACGAAACCGAGCTCTCGGCACTGTTCGGCGCCACGTGCCTAAGCACCTTATCGTGCAGCGCGGCGAGTGCCGGCATCCTGCCGCTGCTGGCCAGTGGCGTGTTTACCGAGAACCAGCCACCGGTGATGGTATTTGACCGGCTGGCACACTACTCGATGAATCACCTCAAAGCCGCCTGCGCCGACGAAACCAAGGTCGTGACCAGTCCGCACAACGACATGGACTTCCTCGAAACGCAGTGCCAGCACCACAACAGGGTCGCGTATGTTGCCGACGGCGCGTACAGCATGGGCGGAGTCGCCGACATGGACGGTCTGTTGTACTTGAGGGATCGCTATGGCCTTTTTCTCTATCTCGACGACTCCCACGCACTGTCCGCCGTTGGCACTTGCGGGGCCGGTCTGGTACGCCCAAGGTTGCAGGCTCTGGACGATGACGCCTTGATCGTCGCCTCATTGGCCAAGTCATTTGGCGCCAGCGGCGGGCTGGTGATGCTGGGCAATGAACGGCAGAAAAAGCTGATTCAACGTTATGGCGGCCCCAGCAATTGGTCGCAAAGTCTGAACAGCGCGGCCATCGGTGCGGGAAGGGCCTCCATCCAGTTGCATCGCACGCCGGCATTCGTCGCGCTACAGGAAAAACTTCAGGCTAATATCCGGCTCTTTGACAGCCTGATACGAACCGCACAACAGGGCAGTAACATGGCCATCCGCTTGATCCACTGCGGTGAAGCGACGCTGGCCAACCGTATTGCCATCGAATTGGCCAATCTCGGTTTCTTTACCTCGACAGTCTTTTTCCCCGTGGTCGAACAAGGCAAGGCTGCGATCAGAATCACGTTGCGCGCCGACATGGAGCCGATGCTGATACGCCATTTCTGTGAACTCGTCACCGAGCTATTACCCGCGCACACCGGGGACCTCAGCTAGAAACCCAAGGAAGACCCCATGAAGAGCAGCACCACCCTCCTCGTCACCTGCAGCACGGTGTTTCTCGCCCAACTGGGCATGAGCATTTACCTGCCGGCGTTGCCGGACATTGCCCGGGGTCTGTCAGCCGACGCCTCGCAGGTGTCCTGGGGGTTGGCCGTGTACCTGATCGGCATGGCGCTGCCGATGTTGTTCTGGGGCAGCCTGGGGCAGCGCATTGGCCGAAAGCCGGTGTTGCTCGCCGCACTCGGTATCTACGGGCTGGGTAACCTTGCCCTGCCCTTGAGCCAGTCGCTTGAAACGTTCCTGTTCTGGCGTCTGGTCCAGGGGATGGGTGCCAGCGGGATTTCGGTCATGGCGCGGGTATTGATCCGCGACAGTTTCCGCGGTGACCTGCTGGCCAAGGCGCTGTCCTGGCTCTCGATTTCGTTTGTAGTGGCGCTGGGGATCGGCCAGTACCTGGGGTCGATCATTCAGGTGGCGCTGGGCTGGCCGGCGATTTTCTATCTGTTGGGTGGCGCGAGTCTGTTGATGGCGATGGCGGTGGCGCGGGTCACGTTCCCGTTGCTGAACGAGGAGCCTGTCCAGTCGTCCGCCTGGCCGAGTTACTGGCGCATTTTGCGTGATCGCGCCTTCCTGCTGCCGGCACTCGCCGGCGGCCTCGGTTATGGGGTGATCATTGCGTTCAACACCGCAGCGCCGCTGATTCTGCAAGGTCCCTTCAACTGGTCGGCCGTGGAATACGGGCTGTTGGGCTGGCCGATCAGCGCGGCGTATTTCCTGGGGGCTTTGGGGGTCAATGCCTTCGTGCTTCGCACCGGTCAACGCTGGCTGATGACGGCGGGCGTGGGCCTGGTATTGGGCGGTAGCGCGGTGATGTTGCTGGGGAGCATCGCGGGCACTTCCGTTGCGCTGCTGCTCTGGTTGCCATACTGCTTTGCCGTGTTCGGGCAGTCTTTGAACTACCCGATCAGCCTGTCCCTGGCCAACGACGGCTCGCCGGTCGGCGGGGCTTATGCGATGGCGTTGAGTGGTTTCATCCACCAGCTGATGGCCGCCATCATCGGCGCGATTGCCAGTCTGATCGCAAGCCAGCAAGCATGGCCACTGTCCCTGTTTTGCACCTTGCTGGCCTTGGGCGCGATAGTGTGCGTGAGGCTCGCGCCCGGCCGGCAAACCGACTAGAACGCGCTGCGGAAAATCTCCTCGATCTGGCGCTGATCCGCCGCCCGTGGATTAGTCAGGCCGCACGCGTCTTTCAGCGCGTTGGTCGCGAGCGTCGGGATGTCGTTGAGCTTGGCGCCGAGTTCACGCAAACCGGCGGGAATCTCGATGTCGCTGGACAGGCTGCGGATCGCCGTGATGGCCGCTTGAGCGCCCTCTTCCGGGCTTAAGCCACGGATATCGGCGCCCATCGCGTGGGCCACATCGGTCAGGCGCGGGGCGCAGACCTGCGCATTGAAACTCTGCACGTGGGGCAGCAGCACCGCGTTGCATACGCCATGCGGCAAGTCATAGAACCCGCCTAACTGGTGAGCCATGGCGTGGACAAATCCCAGGGAGGCGTTGTTGAACGCCATGCCGGCGAGAAACTGTGCGTAAGCCATGTTTTCCCGTGCCGCCATGTCGCTGCCATTGCGCACGGCCAGACGCAGGTTGCTGCTGATCAAGGTGATGGCTTTCAGTGCGCAGGCATCGGTAATCGGATTGGCGGCGGTGGACACGTAGGCTTCGATGGCATGAGTCAGCGCGTCCATGCCGGTGGCGGCGGTCAATCCCTTGGGCATGGCGACCATCAGCGCCGGGTCGTTGACCGACAGCAACGGCGTGACGTTGCGGTCGACGATGGCCATTTTCACGTGGCGCGATTCGTCGGTGATGATACAAAAACGGGTCATTTCGCTGGCCGTGCCGGCGGTGGTATTGATCGCGATCAGCGGCAATTGCGGTTGGGTCGATCGGTCGACGCCTTCGTAGTCGCGGATCTCCCCGCCGTTGGTCGCACACAACGCGATGCCCTTGGCGCAGTCATGGGGCGAACCACCGCCGAGCGACACCACAAAATCACAGCGACTTTCCTTGAGCAGGCCCAGGCCGCGCTCGACGTTGGCCATGCTCGGATTCGGTTTGGCGCCGTCGAAAATCACCGAGTCGATGTCCTGCATTGCCAGTTTTTCAGCAATCATCTTCGCCACACCGGCCTTGGCCAGCCCGGCGTCGGTGACGATCAGCGCCTTGCGAAAGCCGTATTTGCCAATGGCAACCATGGCTTCGTCCAGGCAGTCATTGCCCATGATGTTAACGGCGGGAATGAAAAACGTGCTGCTCATGAGCGATTCTCCTGGCTAAGCCGATCGGTAGTGCCGATCCGGCGGGTGCGCACAGGATCGACGCTTCGGGCAGGCAGTAACTTGATCTGGCTCAAGTCCCGGTCGTGATAAAGTCGCCGCCCATCAGACCTTTTGCTTTGAGACTTTGACCGCAATGACCGATTTCCAGGATGTTGATGCCCAACTTGAAGACTGGAACGCCTTGCGCGCCACCGCCTCGTTCAGCGGTTTGCTGGTCGGCAACGGCGCCAGCCGTGCGGTGTGGGACGACTTCGGCTACGACTCGCTGTTCGAAAATGCCCGCACCGTCGAAGAAAAACCCCTGAGCCAGTCCGAGCTGAGCGTGTTCGACGCCATGCAGACCCGCAGTTTCGAACAGGTGCTGAGTGCGCTGAAAATCACCAGCCGGGTCAACAAGGCCCTGGCCGTCAGCTCCGCTGCGCCGCGCAATCGTTACTACGCGATCAAGGAAGCGCTGATCAACACAGTCCACGCGGTGCACATCCCGTGGCGGCTTGTGGTGCCGTCGACCCTGGCGACGATCAGTCAGGAACTGGGCCGCTATCGAACGGTGTTCACCACCAATTACGACTTGCTCAACTATTGGGCGATCCAGCATCAGCCGGATGCCATCACCGATCTGTTCCAGGGCGCCGAACCGGGTTTTGATTTGAGCGCCACGGCGACCGATAAAACCCGTTTGTTGTACCTGCACGGTGGCCTGCACCTGGTGCGCAATCAGGACGGCACGGCACGCAAGCTGATGTCGACGGAGGGCACATTGCTGGGCAGTTTCGCCATCAACAACACCATCAAGACGCTGGACGATGTGCCGCTGTTCGTCAACGAAGGGCCGGCGCAGGACAAGCTCAAGACCATTCGCAGCTCGGATTATCTGTCGTTTTGCTATGACCAGTTGCTGAGCCATGGTGAGGGGTTATGCCTGTTCGGGCATGCATTGGGCGAGCAGGACAGCCACATCATCCATGCGTTGCGCCAGGCGAAACCCAAGGTAGTGGCAATCTCGATTTACCCGCGCAGCAAGGCGTTTATCCAGCATCAGAAGCGGCATTACACGAAGGTGTTTGAGGGAACGGGGTCAGAACTGCGGTTTTTTGATTCGAAGACCCATGCGCTCGGCAGCCCGAAGCTCACAGTTCCCGTCGAGGTCTGAAGCGAACACCGAACCTGTGGCGAGGGAGCTTGCTCCCGCTGGGCTGCGAAGCGGCCCCTGCATTCTTTCAGAGAAAACGCATTGTCAGGTTTTACGACTGCTTCGCAGCCGAGCGGGAGCAAGCTCCCTCGCCACAACAGCACCGCAACTTCATTCCTCAGCGCTATGCACCACCACCAGCAACTGCGCCTGAGCCTCCCCCACTGAGCGAATCCGGTGCGGTTTCTGCGCATTGAAGTGCAGCGCATCCCCGCGATTGAGCAGCACGCGCTCGTTCATGAAGTCCACTTCCACCTGCCCTTCGTGGACGAACAGAAACTCTTCCCCCACGTGTTCCTTGAAGGTTTTATCCGCGAATTCTGTCGGGGGATAAATCATGAACGGCAGCAGGCTGCGCTCGCTGACCTGGTGGGCCAGCACCGCGTAGCCGGGGCTTTCATCGTTGGCCGCCAGGGACTGGCGCTCGTCGCTGCGCACCAGGCTGTAGCTGTCGAGGCTGATGTTGTCTTCGGAGAACAACTCCTCGACCTTCACGTTCAGCGCCTTGGCCAGTTTCAGGGCAGCCGCGATCGACGGCGTATTCAGCCCGCGCTCGACTTTCGACAGATAGCTCTTGGTCATGCCGGATTTTTCGGCCAGGGCCTCCAGCGTCACGCCAAGTTTTTTTCTAAGTAATTTCAAACGGATAGACATGAAGAACGATTAATCCATCAAGGAGGCGACGATTTGCCCTTGCCTATGACACAAAGTGTCATATAGCCTCTGCTGTGTCATTTGTATGAACCACCCAAGGACACCGAGATGGCCAAGACCTTAGCATTACCCAAAGAGCAATTGGTCAAGCAAGCGTTGACCCAGATGCAAAACACCCTGGCGGATAATACGTGGACCGACCGGCAAAAGCTGGCCCTGACCTGCCGGATTCTATTTGAAAATGGTCACGACTCCGGCCTGGCCGGGCAAATCACCGCCCGTGGCCCTCAGCCTGGCACCTATTACACTCAACAACTGGGCCTGGGTTTCGACGAGATCACCGCGAGCAATCTGCTGCTGGTCAACGAAGACCTGGAAGTGCTCGAAGGCCACGGCATGCCCAACCCGGCCAACCGTTTCCACAGTTGGGTGTACCGCGCCCGGCCCGACGTGAACTGCATCATTCACACGCACCCGACCCACGTCGCGGCGCTGTCGATGCTCGAAGTGCCGCTGCAGATTTCCCACATGGACCTGTGCCCGCTCTACGACGATTGCGCGTTTCTCGAAGGCTGGCCGGGTGTACCGGTAGGCAACGAAGAAGGTGATTTGATCGCCGGCGCACTGGGCGACAAACGGGCCATCCTGCTGTCGCACCACGGCCAGTTGTCCACCGGCACGACCATCGAAGAAGCCTGTGTCATTGCTCAGCTGATCGAGCGTGCCGCAAAGCTGCAACTGCTGGCGATGAGTGCCGGGACCATCAAACCGATCCTGCCGGACCTGGGTCGCGAAGCCCATGACTGGATCTCGAAACCCAAGCGCCACGGCGCCGCGTTCAACTACTACGCCCGGCAGCACCTGCGTCAACACGCCGATTGCCTGAACTGAACCCACCCATTTCCTGAAGGAGACACAACATGTCGACCCCCACCATTCACGGCATCATCGGCTACACCATCACCCCATTCACCGCCAATGGCGAAGGCGTCGATCTCGACGCACTCGGGCGTTCCATCGACCGCTTGATCGACGGCGGCGTGCACGCCATCGCGCCACTGGGCAGCACCGGCGAAGGCGCTTACCTGAGCGACGCGGAGTGGGATCAGGTCAGCGAATTCAGCATCAAGCATGTGGCCAGGCGCGTGCCGACCATCGTCAGTGTGTCCGACCTGACCACCGCCAAAGCCGTGCGCCGCGCCCGTTTCGCCGAAGCCCATGGCGCCGATGTGGTGATGGTGCTGCCGACGTCCTACTGGAAACTCAGCGAAGCGGAAATCCTCGCCCACTACCGCGCCATCGGCGACAGCATCGGCGTCCCGATCATGCTCTATAACAACCCGGCCACCAGCGGCACCGACATGTCGGTGGACCTGATACTGCGGATCGTCAACGCCGTGGAGAACGTGACCATGGTCAAGGAGAGCACCGGTGACATCCAGCGCATGCACAAGCTGCAACTGCTCGGCGAAGGCCGGGTGCCGTTCTACAACGGCTGTAACCCGCTGGCGCTGGAAGCGTTTGCGGCGGGTGCGAAAGGTTGGTGCACAGCGGCACCGAACCTGATTCCGCAGCTCAATCTGGATCTGTATGACGCAGTTCTGGCGAACGACCTGGGCAAGGCGCGTGAACTGTTCTATCGCCAGTTGCCGCTGCTGGACTTCATCCTCAAGGGTGGCTTGCCGGCGACGATCAAGGCGGGGCTGCGTACGACCGGGCTGGAAGTGGGCGATCCGCGGTTGCCGGTGTTTCCACTCGGCGAGGCCGGGATCAGCCAGTTGCAAGACTTGCTGAAAGCCTTGCGCTGATCTCAAGCCGCACACAAAACCCATGTGGGAGTGAGCCTGCTCGCGATGGCGGACTGACATTCAACATCTTCGTCGAATGTTAAGCCGCTATCGCGAGCAGGCTCGCTCCTACAGGGGGAATTGTGTTGGTCCTGAAGGGAGCGATCAAAGCACCGGCAAGGTCTTGTCCTTGATCACGGTGGTCGGCCCATTGGCCTTGACGCTGGCGATGCCTTTATCCATCGCACCAGCGGAAGAGTAGGTCTCGCTGCTGCCGATGATCTCGTGGTTACCGGCCTTGAGATTGAAGTAAGGATGGCCATCCTTGGTGGTTTTCTTTTCGTAGCGCTCATCCAGCGGGCTGTTCTTCTGCACCGAAGCAATGCCGTTGTCAGCAGCACCGCGAGTGGTGTACAGCTCGCTGGTCAGAATGGTTTCGGCGTTGGCGGCCTTCAGTACAAACTTGAACTGACCGTTGCTGCTTTTGCTCACTTCGTACCATCCGGACATGCTCTTTCTCCTTGGCGATTGAGTGGTCTCGCGCTTCAGAGTAAAGACCAGCCCGGGACATCTGTCGCCTGTAACACCGCCATCGCGAGCAGGCTCGCTTGCACATTGGAATGCGTTCCCCCGTGGGAGCGAGCCTGCTCGCGATGGGGCCGGTAAGGCCAGCGCAAAACCAACCCTATTTCACCACCGCCCGCACCACCGACAACTCCGGCGCCTGTACCCGTCGCTGACTCAGATACCGCGTACAACTCACCCGCAAGAACGAGGCGAAATTCACCACTTCGCCGCGGTAGTCCATCACCTCTTCATACAGCTTGGCGATCAACTGGTTGGTGGTCATGCCGTCGACCTCGGCGATTTCGCTGAGGATGTCCCAGAACTGATTCTCCAGGCGCAGGGTGGTGACCACCCCGCAGATGCGCAGCGAGCGGGAGCGCGATTCGTAGAGAATCGGATCGGCTTTGACGTATAGCTCGCACATGGAAAAGCCCCTCGTTACAGCGTGATTTTGGTGCCCAGCAACCCAAGGAAACCGGCGAGCCAGCTCGGGTGTGCCGGCCAGGCGGGCGCAGTGGCCAGATTGCCTTGTACGTGGCCTTCCGTCACCGGAATATCGATGAACGTACCGCCGGCCAGACGCACTTCCGGCGCACAGGCCGGGTAAGCGCTGCACTCGCGACCTTCGAGAATCCCCGCTGCCGCGAGCAGTTGCGCACCGTGACACACGGCAGCGATCGGTTTGCCGGCCTTGTCGAATGCGCGCACCAGCTCCAGGACTTTTTCGTTCAGGCGCAGGTATTCCGGCGCACGACCGCCGGGGATCAGCAGCGCGTCGTAGTCGGACTCAGCGACTTTGGCGAAATCGAAGTTCAGGGCAAACAAGTGACCGGGTTTTTCGCTGTAGGTCTGGTCGCCTTCGAAGTCGTGAATCGCCGTGCGCACAGTCTGGCCGTCGGATTTGTCCGGGCAAACGGCGTGCACCGTGTGGCCGACCATCAGCAGCGCCTGGAAAGGCACCATCACTTCGTAGTCTTCGACGTAATCGCCGACCAGCATCAGAATTTTCTTGGCAGCCATGGGGAGGACTCCTCTGGGAAATGCATAGGAGTATTCAAGGTAGTCCTTATCCAGCGGGTCGGGTAATAACCAGCTACTACCTGAAAACCGCGTTATCGTTCTTCGCGGGCAAGCCTCGCTCCTACAAAGGCACCACCATACCTGTAGGAGCGAGGCTTGCCCGCGAAGGCGCCCTTCAACTGTACGGATAACTCTGCGCCTATCTGTAACAGCGCGATCCCCGTGGTTTATGGCTAGATGAAGTCTCTTCCCGCCACCTAACATTCTGGTCCCCCATCATGTCCTCGCGCGAAAACACCGGCATGGCCCTCGGCCTGCTCGGCGTTGTGATCTTCAGCCTCACCTTGCCCTTCACGCGGATCGTCGTGCAGGAACTTCATCCGCTGCTCAACGGCCTGGGCCGGGCGCTGTTTGCGGCGGTGCCGGCGGCGATGTTGTTGCTGTGGCGCCGGGAAAAATGGCCGACCTGGAAACAGGTCAAAGGCCTGACACTGGTGATCGCAGGCGTGATCCTCGGTTTTCCGGTGTTGTCGGCCTGGGCCATGCAAACCTTGCCGGCCTCCCACGGCGCACTGGTCAACGGTTTGCAGCCGCTGTGCGTCGCGCTGTACGCCGCGTGGTTGTCCCACGAACGACCGTCGAAAGCCTTCTGGGCCTGCGCGGCGTTGGGCAGTGCGCTGGTGTTGGGTTATGCGCTGATCAGCGGGGCCGGCAGTATTCAGGCCGGTGATTTGCTGATGCTCGGGGCGATTGCCGTGGGCGGCCTGGGTTATGCCGAGGGCGGCCGGTTGGCCAAGGAGATGGGCGGCTGGCAGGTGATCTGCTGGGCGCTGGTGTTATCGACGCCGCTGCTGATCGGACCGGTGGTGTATTTGGCGCTGCAACACCAGGGCGAAATTTCCGCCAAGACCTGGTGGGCGTTTGGTTATGTTTCGCTGTTCTCGCAGTTCATCGGGTTCTTTGCCTGGTACGCCGGGTTGGCGATGGGCGGCATTGCCCGAGTCAGTCAGATCCAGCTGTTGCAGATCTTCTTCACCATCGCGTTTTCGGCGCTGTTTTTTGGTGAACATATCGAGCCGATCACCTGGCTGTTTGCCGCCGGAGTGATCGTGACGGTGATGCTCGGACGCAAGACCGCCATCAAACCCGCCCGCATTGCCACCACGTGACCTGTAGGAGCCACGCTTGCCGGCGAAGGCGTCGGCACTATCGCCTTCGCCGGCAAGCCTGGCTCCTACAGGGTCATGCGGTGTTTTAGAGGTAGCCGTCAGCCCGCAGCAGGGTTTCCAGGCAATGTTCGCTGATGTGGTAGAAATCCTTCAGCTCCTGGATCTTCACCAACAGCTGGGCCGGGTCCACCGGCTCGGCGCGTTTGACCGCCAGGATCATCTTGTTCTTGTTGGTGTGGTCCAGTGAGATGAACTCGAACACCTTGGTTTCATAACCACAGGCTTCCAGGAACAGCGCTCGCAGGCTGTCGGTGACCATTTCCGCTTGCTGGCCCAGGTGCAGACCGTATTGCAGCATCGGCTTGAGCAGCGCCGGGCTCTGGATTTGCAGGCGGATCTGTTTGTGGCAGCACGGCGAACACATGATGATCGAGGCGCCGGAGCGGATGCCGGTGTGAATCGCGTAGTCGGTGGCGATGTCGCAGGCGTGCAGCGCGATCATCACGTCCAGCTCGCTCGGCGCGACGCTTCGCACGTCACCGCACTTGAACACCAGCCCCGGATGCTCAAGCTTGGCGGCGGCGGCATTGCACAGGTTGACCATTTCTTCGCGCAACTCGACGCCGGTCACCACGGCTTCAGCCTTCAAGGTGTTGCGCAGGTAGTCGTGGATCGCAAACGTCAGATAACCCTTGCCCGAGCCGAAATCCGCCACCTGCACCGGCTTGTCCAGCGCCAGGGGCGAGGTGGTCAGCGCATGGCTGAAGACTTCGATGAACTTGTTGATCTGCTTCCACTTGCGCGACATCGCCGGGATCAGCTCGTGCTTGCTGTTTGTCACGCCGAGGTCAGCGAGGAACGGCCGGTTCAGGTCGAGGAAACGGTTCTTCTCGCGGTTATGCTCGGCGGACGGCACTTCGCGCAATTGCTGAGGTTTGCTCTTGAACAGCGAAGACTTGCCCTTTTTGCTGTATTCGAGCTGGGCTTCGTCCGTCAACGACAGTAAATGCGCATTTTTGAACGAGGCCGGCAACAGCGCGCCGATGGTCGCGACGCCCTCGGCAAGCGGCAGGTTCTTGGTGATGTCGCGGGTCTTGTAGCGGTAGACGAAGGACAGGCAGGGCTGATCCTTGACCGTCAGTTGCTTGATGATCAGCCGCTGCAAATCGGCTTCGGTGCCGACGTACTTGGCCAGGACCAGTTTGATGAAGGCATTCTGGTCGAGGCTGGTTTGCAACAGGTCGATGAACTGAGCGTGGTGATCCGGCGCGAGGCTGGCGGGAGTGGCGGTGACAGACATGGAAAAAACGGCCTCGGGCGGAGCGGATCGGGAATGGCGGGTATTTTAGGGGGGATGGCATACGAGGGCACGGGTAATTTCCCGAACGGTGCGAAACCCGAAGCAAAAACGCTACTGGGTTGAGTGGGCTAGTGTGGCGAGGGAGCTTGCTCCCGCTGGGCTGCGAAGCAACCTACCCCCTGCAACCGTGTTTATCTGAATGACCGCATTGGCTGGTTTGGGGGGCCGCTTCGCGCCCCAGCGGGAGCAAGCTCCCTCGCCACAAAAGCCCTCTCCCCACAGAAGGTGTATCAATTCCAGAAGTGAAATCAGCCCAACACCACCAACCGATTCGGCAACTCATTGCGCACGTGCGTCACCGGCACATGCACCTTGAGCAGCTCGCCGCACGCCTCGACGCACGTCACAAACCCCTGCAATGTCTGGCCCTGCTTCACCTGTTGAGTAAACGCCGCAACGATCGCGTCCCAGTTCTTGTTATCCAGCCGCTTGGAAATCCCTTCATCCACCAGAATTTCCACGTACCGCTCAGCCTCGCAGACAAAAATCAGCATCCCGGTGCTGCCCACCGTGTGGTGCAGGTTTTGCTCCAGAAACTGCCGGCGCGCCAGATTTGACGCTCGCCAATGCCGCACCGAGCGCGGGATCAGGTGGGTGGTGACTTTCGGAATCCGGAACACCAGGCACAGCACGATGAACGTGATCCATTGCACCAGCAGCAAACTGTGCAGGGTCAGCCAGCCTGTCAGGTAATGCACGATACCCGGCACCACCAGCGCCAGCAGGCTGGCCCAGAGCAGCGGGATGTACGCGTAGTCGTCGGCGCGGGCCGCGAGCACCGTCACCAGTTCGGCGTCGGTGTCGCGCTCGACCCGGGCAATCGCCTCGGCGACTTTGCGTTGTTCGTGTTCAGTCAGTAATGCCATGTCTAAAAGTGCCCATTCATTATTATGCTCACCAGCCGCCCGACGAACCGCCGCCCCCGAAAC
>NZ_RXHX01000026.1:0-89473 GCF_005930655.1 Pseudomonas sp. FSL W5-0299 | reverse complement strand
TACTGACGTACAGGCTGATATCGAGCATGTCGGTCATAATGTCGGTGATCTGCGTGCCGACGATGCTCACCAGCACCACGGTCAACCAGTAGATCCACGGCGAATAGGCTGTTTTGCGCATTTGAAAGAACAGAGCGCACCCGAGTACCAACGCCATGCCGATGCTAGTCCAGCCAGCGCCGAAACCGGCATCCACGGCGAGGAAGTCGGCACCGGTTTCACCCACGGTCGTCGAGAGAATCTTGATCACCCAGAAGGCCAGTGTCACTTCGGGGACTTTGTTAAGCCATCCGGCTTTTGCGGGATTCATGTGTGGGTCGCCTCTCCTGAACAGCGCTGAACTTGCGCTGAAGGGAAGATACGACCCAATACTTAGCTGGGACTGAGGATTCGCTCAATATTAAAGAGCGCGGTAAAAATATTTACCGATCTTCCGACTAAATAAGTCGTCTTAAGCACCGGTTGTCTGAATCGCCCCTAGTTTCGTAGACACATCCGACTGACTCCTTTTGGCCGATTTCTGCCTGTCGCCACAGTCAGTTTTGGGTCGGCCCAACTCATGAGCAAGAAGAGGGCTTAGTTAACAATCACCTCATGCAGTGCCCGCTTCAGTGTGCTGACCGTGCGCTCAATATTGTGCAGATTTTCGAGTCTGAACAGCCCAAAGCGAAAGGTATGGAAGTCGGCCGGCTCGTCGCATTGCAACGGCACTCCTGCCGCGATCTGCAGGTCGTAGTCGACAAATTTCTAGTTCTTCACGGATTGACAGGAAAGATGTTTTTCGGCCACTTGGTTGACCGCCTGGATTTTGAATTCTTCGGGATAATGCTGGTCGCTCATGACACCTCCAAGACCTCATTCTAAGGGGATGTGTCTACGAAACTAGGGGCGATTAGTTCGTTTTGCGCCAATATCGGTCCACTGTTGTTGTTCCAACACCGAGCTTACGAGATACCTCTATTTTGCTGAGCCCTTCGGATTGGAGTTTTTGAATGGCATTGCGATTGTTCTCAGCACGTTTCCCTCGTACGCCTTGAATAGCGCCGGCACTGAATTCGCTGCGCAGCCTCCCTGTCTTGAGGTATTCATCGAGCTCGCTGCGTTGTTTGGCCTGATAGTCCCCTAAACTCAACGATGCCATGCGGGCCTCCACTGTAAAAAGCACGATGCTCGGCGTAACGCCTAAGCAGTCGCAAAGGGACCGAAACTTTGCGATCGAAATGCTTTGACGGCCTCGCTCTACGCTGGCGAGATACTCGCGACTCAGCGCCCTCGAACAGTCCTCCCGTTTAAGTCCGGCGTCTACTCTAATTTCTCTCAGCGTTTGCCCAAGAGCTTCCAGATATTCCATTGCTCTTCCGCGCAGCCGTAAAAGAGCAATAAGGCCATGCTTTGACACCCCACATCGCTGGGCTATAACATGTATATGTGGGGTGTCGATTCCTTGTCTTGCTAGCGCTCCTCCACACACACACACACACACACCTGGACCGCAAGCCATACTGAGACTGCGGAACCAAGTCTCGCGCTGGCAACTGTCCACACCCAAGCTACCTTGGGAGGCGTCAGCCCATTCGCAACGGAGCAACTAGTGATTTACGTGCTTGACCCCAAGAGCCTCGCAGTTCATGCAAGGTCGCACTGTGAGGTTGAAGGCTACTGCTTTCTCATAACTATCACCTCAATTCAAACGGGCAAACGAGACCGCGCGGCGATTGTCCGTTGCGCCTACGAGCTCCAGCACTATTTGAGTTTCGCACAGGATGTTCTCATTGAAGGCGTACAGATGCTTTGCCCGCCGAGTGTGGACGGTCGGGGATTTTGGAGCTTAGAGGACGTGATCCAGATTGTCTGTTTCAGGGGGGCCGAAGCTGACGAATCAGCAGTGGTTTACAAAACAGCGAAAGGTACCTACAAGCTCGGAGAACTCGATCTTCGCAGAAAAAAAACTCGCCATGTCTGGTACTCGGAACATCGTCTCCATGCTCGTACTCCTCAAGTATCCGATCGGGTGCTGAATGAGAGCGAGTTGTTCCTTTATGCGGCCGTGCCTTGAATTCGCTAACCATGACCAGGAGGGAGCAGCGTGTTATTGGCCCCCACACTGATTTCGTTACCGAGCTTTTACTGACCCATCCGAGCGCCCGTCTGAAGCCTCTATAGGATTACCGCGCCTCATCGTGTGGAGTTGAAGGAGATGACTGCAAAAGGAGTGAATGGGCGGGGGACCATTTTTGTTTCTTCCATGAATGGTGACCACCACCAGTGGGTAGAACTAACCCATTACGGGAATCGTTATGAAGGGCAAACGCAAAGTCAAAACACTCAAGTGGCAGAATGCAGCGTCTCTCATGGCACACGCTCGCTGTATAGTCGACCGGCGCACGGCGCGGGCTTCACGATTCCTTGATGTCGCTTTGTCGCTAGGTAGAGAGTTTGAACCTGCTGGCCTGCTGGCAGGTGGCAGAAATCCATGCTCGCTGGAAGAGTGAACGGACCGGTTTACCACGTTTATCGGCTACGGCTGGAAGCGTTGTTGCACATTCCAGCCGACGCTGATGAACAAAGAATTCACGAAATTATCGCGGCGGGCTTCGAGCCTACGAGGATAAAGGCTTGGTGCGAGCAGAGCCTCTTCAGCACCGACGCCCTCAACCAGGTTATTTCGATGAGCACTCTCCATCGCCGATTAGCGCGCGGACAGCGCTTGACGTTGGGTGAGAGTGATCGATTGTTTCGACTTGCTCATGTAGCAGCCATGGCCGAAGCGGTGTTTGAGAACAAAGAAAAAGCACTGTTTTGGCTATGCAAACCGAACCTGCGTTTTGCGGGCACTCCTCCAATTGAGCTGCTTTCGACCTACCTAGGCACTCGCTTGATCGAGGAGTTGCTCATTGAGCATGCGGACTGGTTGCGTTGTGAGTAGTCGACACTATACAAGCTCGGTGCTCAGATCCACGCGGCCCCCGGCTCGACAAGGCTGCCGGTCTACTAATTATCTCAGTGCTCAGCGAGCGATGGGCCGGTTTATTCACGTTGGTGCGATAACGGCGATGAACACCACCAAAAATTTACTCATGCAACGCCAGATAGGCACTCGCTGTTATCGCCGTAATCCAGATCGAGCAGTCCGCACAACAAATCGGTGGAGGCAAGGAGCACTGAGCAGGAAAACGGAATCTACTTACCCATGCGGTTTCCTTGAGGCCAGATCGACCACTTTGCTGTCGTTCCTCTTAGCTTTGAGCACACGATTCTCGTCCATCAGTACTTCGTTGATGGAAGCAAGACTGGCGAGCTTGGTCTGTAGCTCTTCGATCTCCTGACGGTACGCTGCGGACTTTTTGCGTTCCGCAATCAAGTCTTGTTGTTTCACATCACGCATGGCACGACTGGAGCGACCTTGAGCCTCTCTTATAGCCTCGGCAATCCGCGGATAGTGGTTGTGAATTAGCGCCGTCGACACGCCCGCCTCGCGGGCGACTGCCGCGATGGTAATCTTGGATTCCCCAGGGCGGGCGCGTCCCTTCTGGATGCGGAGGAGGGCAAGTTTCAGGTCCTTCTCGCGATCCTCGGCAGGCTTGTAGTTGGTTGTCTTGTCCTTGGATTTCATGCGATTAAAGCCTCCGGCTCCATTCCCAATTGTATCAGTACGTCACGGCAGCGATTCAGGTCGCGCTCAACGCGCTGCCGGCCTCCCTCACCTATATCCGCGCAATACAACAGCCCTTTTAGGTCATCGTAGAGCCGCTGGTAAATGGGCGCGTGAGCACGACTAATTACTGCATGATTGCAGTTGCCGCAGCGGGTACGTTCAAGTGTATTGCCGACGCAACCGTCATTGTCCGCCGTGCACCAGGCATGACCGTTGCTGCGAATTGCAGTGCTCTCACTAATGGACTTCAGCATCGAGGCATGATCCTTGAAGATCAGCAGGTTCTGCGGCTCTCGCTGCCATTGCTTAAGCGCGCGGCCATAGCCCCCAGCCAAGCGTTCGTCACCGAGCCAATTATCGACGATACCGAGTTTTATATCTTCCAACTCCCCGTGAATATCGAAGAACAGATCAAGATCCAGATGCTGGCCCCATTTGTCGTCCATGGCATAGCCTAGTGTCATGTCCAGCGACCAGTGTGCGAAATGTTCTTTGAGGTAGCGAAGATCACCGTAACGGCTATGTGCGGCATAGTTGGCAAACTTGCGGCGGAACTGATGGCTAGAGAGACTCCAACTCAGGCCGCAGTCTTTCGTGAACTTCTTAAGGTGCAAACTCCAACTTCCGTTGCAAAGTGTTCGTACCTGATTGATTCTTGAATCTACACCGAGAAAGAGTGCGCCACGGTGCTTTTGGGCCTCCGCAATTTGCGGATCATGTGGATTGGCGCGGCGCCGCTGCATGATTTCGACAGCGATTTTAGCCTGATAGGGCGCGCTCCAGCGCTCCATTAGGCGCAGGGCGCGCACAGCGCCCTCGGGGATCATCCAGTCATGAATACCAACATCGGTTTTTTCAGACCGAGAGCGCATCCAGTGATAGACGATGCCTTCATTGTCCTTGGTGCGGTGGATCGCGCCTAACTGTACATTTACCAGCTCGTGGTTGCGACATCCGGAGGTGCTCGCAATGACGATGTAACAGGAAGTACGCAAATCGATTAGCGCTTCGTTGAACTTCCTCAGACTCCCCTTCCAACCTAGTGCTAGAAGTTGGCGGTTCTTGGCATTATTGAGGGTAGTCTTAGCTTGCCCTCTGTGCTGTATCGTCAGAGCATCCAATGCATCGCGTAGGTCGATCAGTTGAGGACCACGTTCTACTTGCTGATAGGCTCGCTCGAACAGGATGCAGAACACGTCATCGGGAATTAGGGGCGTTTTGCCGCTTTGGCGTTTACGGCCGATGAGCCCTGCCAATGCACACGAGGAGGTCTCGGGCCATGGATGGTTCGACATTCGGTCTTCGGTGAATTGACTGAGTTCATGGAGCGCTTCGACGGCTTTGAAACGACCTTCCAATCCAGAGCACGAAAGTGGCTTGCCCTTAGAGTGATTGATCTGTCGGTGCGCCTTGCAGCTGTCGATGTAGTGCCGGCAGATCATAGGTGTAGCAGCGAATAGTTGGTGAATCTTAAGCGCCTCCAGATGGCGTAAAAATGGTATTGCATATTTAAAAAGACTATAGACTGTGCTGCCTTTTGGTCGCACACACCCTTCGCGCCCTCGTCGTATGTAGCGGTATAAGATGGCCTTCATCACGTCTCTAAATGCCGGCGGCAAGATGTCGAAATCCAGGCGTCTATGCGCTCCCACAACATTGCTGGGGAAACCGGTTAAATGCCAAGTATTGTCCGCATAAAAGCTGAGAGCGACCCACGTCCCATCGACTTGGATGCTGCTGATAATTAGCACATCACGTTCGGCTACAGAGAGCTCACGCACATCGCCGGGCTGAACTGCAATGGATGCGCAGCTAGTTGCCGCCGAGTTGTCATCGCTCATGCAAAGATCTCTAGACTATCAATCAGATCAACTGACCAAAACGAATGCGGCAAGGCACGGGCACGCTCTCGAGCAGCCTCCACAACGGAGGGCTTGAATGTGCCGCGACGAACACCCTCGGCAACGATGTAGTGGTCGATCAAACGAGGAATGTGTGCGTACTCTCGTGCCCAGCGATGCTTGCACATGCGTGAGCGTTCGGACAGCACGCGGAAGTAGAAGCTGAACAGTTTGTACAGATCATCGGCTGTCACGGCGTAGTGATTGCATCGCAGGCAATTCATGAAATTCATGCAAGTCGCTCCCTCGCGCTTCGGGGCGTACTGCCCGTTCACCGGGTCAGCGCAGCGGCCCATGGGGGTATTCTTATATGTCGCTCTAATGGTGTTGGTTAGTAACTCTTGAACCAATACCTCTCCCATGAACTGCCAATTGCGGCGTGCACTTTCACTTGGTGCCAAGTAATTACTATCGGCTACCCGCGGGGTATTGCCTAAAGCCGCGGCAGTGACTGCCAGATCGCCACCGGTCAGCTCGAAAATGCGGTTGGCGAAGGTCTTGCGAAGTCGAGAGATATTAATGCGCAAAGGCTTTCCGTCGCAGTCTGTCAGGCTATAGCGAGCTACAAGGCTGGCTATAGCCTCTCTCAACGATCCATCAGTCAACGCATTGATTTCGCCGGCGTTTCTATTAGAACGAGCGCGATACAGCCACACGCGGCCTTTGAGGTCGTCGGGTGCTTGTGAATCTAGAGATTCGGTAAGAGTCATCGTGCGACGGATTAACCGCTCCACGTTGGTCCTCACGTTTGGCGTCGATTCCAAAAGACGTTCGGCATCTGATGAGGCGCGGAGGGCCGCCTTGCTGGTGTTGTAACCTCGCCTTTTCCATAACACTAGGAATACAGTGTTGTCTTTGGGGTGCGGGCGCAGGCAGTTGCGGTCCATTTCCAGCAATGGTGTAGTATTACGCCCAGTGTGCAGTGCCACAACTAACAGGACGAAGCAAAGGAGTTCTCCAGTCACGGGTGCACCGTCGTCCCAGATCGGACTAATTGCGTGACGCAGCGCAACCGAAACCGCCTGCTGTTCGCGCTTGGATAGCGCCGTCTCGCCTTTTAGCTTGCGGTTGACGTTCGGAAAGGGATTCTTCGGGAAGGTGGCAGCATCACCGGAAGTAACTATATGGATCAGTCCCCGCGCTCCCAAGGCGATTAGCACGGGCTTAGTGTGCGAGTAATAGCTCTTCTGAGTGGTACTTTCCACGCTTAGCGCAGCGAGATGGCTGAGGTAACCGTCGATCAAGTCCCGGCTAACATCCTCCAAAACCAATTCACGGCCAAATGCCGTTGCTCGTAGCACGCAATACTCGAGGAAAAAGCGCATCCCCGTCCTGCAGTAGGTACTCACAGTGCTCGTCTCGACAATAGCGTCCCCATCTGCCAGAAAGCGTTCGATCTGGCGCTGGCAGGCATAGGTGATGGAATCGATGCCAGCGCCATACCAACGGGCAAAATCGAAGCTGCGGGACGGAGTGGGGTTCCTCCCGAACGCGACCTTGGTATTACTGGGTGGGATTACCTCTGGCAGAATCACCACGTTACCTGCCATATCGTGGCTGTGCTCGACTTGTGGCACACTGAGATCGGTCTTAGTAAATACCTTGCGTTTGCCCATCAAGTGGCCCCTGCCAGTGCGTTCAATTCATCGTCATACGCCAGTACCGCTTTGTCGGCCATTTCATTGACAAGGTGCAGGTACACCATGGTTGTCTGAATCGAACTGTGGCCGAGTTGTCGCTGAACGAAGACCAAAGGCTCCAGCCCACTCTCAGGGGTACGTTGGAGACTGACTAGGGTTTGGGTGGCGTATGTGTGCCGGAGCATGTGCGTATGGACCCGGACTCCAGCCCGCTTGCCGGTCTCGCTGATGATCCGGTTGAGGCTCTTGCCATCGTCACCATAGGATTCACCGGCCTGGTTAAGGAGCAAAGCCTTCTGTGGAGTCTTGCTTAGCGAGGCGCGCTCGCCGCGGATCTTTGTCACATAGCGATAGAGTTCAGCCATGAACTTGCGGCTGACGTAAATATCTCGTGGCTTGCTGCCCTTAGTCACCATACCGCTGCCGTCGGACGGGTCGAGCCGAATGCGGAGGTTGCGTTCGGTTCGTCCAACCTTGTCTGGGTCCAAGACATATGCCAGCGGAAAGGCAGCGATTTCCTCGCGGCGCAGACCTGTATGCAACGCCAGGCGAATCATCATCCTGTGATGAGGGTTCTCCGCTGCGGCCAGGAGAGATTTGATCTCGGCCATGCTTAGAAACTTGGGCAAGATCTTGTGGCAACGCGGCATCACATTGTTTGCCATCACCTGACCACCACTGGCATCGACATGCGCAAGGAAGCCCAATTCACGCTTTACGGTGCGCTCTTCATGACCGAACGGCAGGCGCTTCACCCAGCCATTATCTAGTGCGAATTCGTAGAACTTACAGATGTACGTCAGTCGCTGGCGTGTAGTGTTCAGAGCCAGGCCGCACGTGTCCAAGCAATAGTCTCGGTAGGCAGACACAAGACTCTTAGCCTCACCTCGATCTACGTCCCGCCAGTCCAGTTCGTGCGCTTGGAGGAAGCTGAAGAAATCATAAAGAGCACGTCCAGTACTTGGCCAGGAGCGTTTAGACCCTATAGCCCCGCGAAGTAAGTAGTGGCGAAAAAATTGATTGGCGGGGACACAACTCTCCATCGAGTCCCACAGAAGAACGGGGAATCCTGGGTAGGGTTGCCCAGCGATCACAAAGTCTTTAGTAGCCTTCACAAGCTCCATCTGCCATCCCTTACATCGACCAGATACCCAATCCCTTCAGCCTGCTTTAACAGATTCAGGGTCATTAGATCGCCCCTTAATCACCAGCTCAGGCTAGGAGTTCGTAAGGGGCTGCTATCTAATACAATAGGAATCTAACGCTTGCAAGGAGTCAGATCATTGCGTTACCACCAATATTTCCCGAAGTTTTCCGGATTGGCCCAGAACCGCGAGTTGAGCCAGTCGGGCACCTGTTTATAGTCAAGCAGATCGTAGGTGAACAGCGTCAGCACTTGTTCATCGCGCTGGAAGCGTTCACTGGCTTGCAAGGCCAGGGAAAAGAAATCCGTCTCCTGCCAGCCGCTGGCCGGCAAATCCGCCAGCACCGCAATGCGGCTGGCGTTCAGATTACGGATCCCGCCTAAAAGATTCAGACCGTCACGCTTTGGCAGGTGTTCAAGGCAATCGACCACCAGCGCCAGATCAAAGCGGCGCGCCGCCAGTTCGGCCGGCAGTGCACCCGGTGCCGCATGCGCCACGCAGCTGTCCGGGTGCGCGAGCTTGAACGCCTCAAGTGCGGGGAATTCGCTGGCGCCGATCAACAACAGGCGCGCGGGGGCGTATCGATCAAGCAAAGCGGCCAACGCCTGCTGGGGCGTGCGCGAAGAAATACCTGCAATCATCAGAGTTCCTCAAAAAGAGCACCAAGACTAGCCTGCCCAAACGTGCGGGCCTAGAGCGGGTTTGCACCAAAATCGGCGAACGGCCGTGAATACGTGACTAAACAGCGGTGGCCTATTGCTGGCGGAGATTAAAACTCCGGTCTTTACTCCCTGAATCGGTTTCAAGCCGATCCCTCAGGAGAAAACTAGATGAGCATAGTTCGGACAGCATTACCCTTGGTTCTGCTAACCAGTGTGTTGACTGGTTGCGCAGGTTTGCAGAAAACCGACTGGCCGACCTGTGCAGGGGTCGGTGGTGTCATCGGTGCGGGTCTCGGTGCGACCGAGAGTACGGCATGGGCGGGGTATGGCGCGCTGGCCGTCGGCAGTTTCGCCGCGGCTTATTGCTGGGTGCATGGCGATGGCGACGAAGACGGCGATGGTGTGCCGGACAGTCGCGACAAGTGTCCGGGTACGCCTCGAGGCGTGAAGGTCGATGCCGACGGCTGCCCTCCACCGGTACCTGCGCCAGTGGTCGAAGAAGTCGTGGTGGTCAAGGAAGAAGTCATTGTCATCCGCGATGTCCACTTCCAGTTCGACAAAGCCACACTCACGCCTTCCGATAAAGATGTACTCAACACAATCGCCACGCGCCTGAAACAGGAAGCCTCCACCGCTCAATTGACCGTGACCGGCCATACCGACAGCGTGGGCAGTGATACCTACAACCAGAAACTGTCGGATAAGCGTGCTCACTCGGTGGTTGAATACCTCATCCAGCAAGGCGTCCCACGCAGCAGCTTCGTGTCTGTGACCGGTGCCGGTGAAAGCCAGCCGGTGGCCGATAACAAAACCGCTGACGGCCGTGCGCAGAACCGT
Organism: Pseudomonas sp. FSL W5-0299; assembly: GCF_005930655.1. Lineage (NCBI taxonomy): Bacteria > Pseudomonadati > Pseudomonadota > Gammaproteobacteria > Pseudomonadales > Pseudomonadaceae > Pseudomonas > Pseudomonas sp. FSL W5-0299. The sequence goes on along the minus strand of NZ_RXHX01000026.1, from coordinate 79,633 downwards.
CGCACGGAAATCAAAATCAACCGCTAAGTCCCATCCGCTCCGCGGCTTGTGCAGTCGCGGATGCGGGTCTTTACTCCTGTGTAACCGGTATGGGCCGGTAACACAGGAGCTTTCACAATGAGCGTTCTCACAAGGACCGTCTTGCCGGTTCTGCTGCTAGGCAGCCTGTTGACCGGTTGCGCCACTCACAGCGATGGCACCGCCCCTCTCAATCAACGTACCTGGCCGATCTGCAGCCTCATCGGCGGACTGGTCGGCGGCGGTCTGGGCGCGATTGAAAGTGCCGGCTGGGCAGGCGGTGGCGCAGCACTCGGTATCTTGACCGGTGGCTTGATCTGTTACGCCCAGGATGGCGATGAGGACGAAGACGGCGTTTTCGATCGGCGTGATCGTTGCCCCGATACCCCGGCCAATACGCCTGTCGAACACCATGGTTGTCCGCTGCCGCAGTACCCGGCCAGCGTGAAACCTGTCGAAGTTGTTGAGCCCGAAGTCATCACGCTGCCCAGCGACGTGCTGTTTGCCTTCAACAAGTCTGACCTGAGTCCCGCCGCGCAGAGTCAATTGGATTCGCTGATGTCCAAACTGCAATTCGCCGATGTGGTGAGCATCAAGGTGATCGGTCATACCGACAGCGTCGGTTCGGATGAATACAACCAGGCACTTTCGGAGCGTCGCGCCAGCAGTGTGGCAGCTTATCTGTTGAGCCAGGGCATTGCGCCGAGCAAACTCACCAGCGAAGGCAAAGGCGAAAGCCAGCCGTTGGCCGACAACGAAACGGATGAAGGACGCGCGAAAAACCGTAGGGTGGAGTTACACATTAATCGCTAAGCCCCGTAATAGAGCCGTCGGACAACAGTGGCTGTTGATTCGACGGCCATTCGGCGGCCTTCATGAAGAATTTTCTGTTGCCCTCTGGCTTATCCCTCGCGGAAGCCGTTACTGTGCGCGCAAAGAATAATTCTCAACGGGGGGCGTATGAAGGTGTTTTGGGGGCTGGGGAAGTTGTTGACCCTGCTGTTTTGGCTGGTGGTGCTGGTCAATCTGCTGATGCCGTTTGTCAATCCGTTGCACCTGCTGGTCAATCTGGCTGGCGGCGTGTTGGCGTCTCTTCATCTGCTTGAGGCGGTGTTCTGTTTCCGCAGCCTCAGAGGTCGCGCCCACCCTTGGCGTGATCGCTTGAAGATCCTGTTTTTCGGCGTATTCCACCTGCAAACCCTCCCGGCTCCGACCGTATCGAAGGCTTCCCATGCGTAAACTCTGTCTGCTCGCCGCACTCATCAGCCCATTGGCCTGCGCCCAGGTGGTCAGTGTCGAAACCAATTCATTGATGCGCCTGCCCAACACCGCCAGCACCTTGCAGCTTGAACGCCTGGAAGTCGCCGATTACGGCACTTTGTTGATTCCTTCGAACGTGACCGAAGTCACCGTCGGCGAATTGCATCTGGGGCGTGAGGCGCGGATCGCCATCGTGCCAAGTGAACAGGTACTGGAGTTGAAAGTCAGTCGTGCCGAATTGTCTGAAGGCAGCCAGATCACGGCTCGCGGGGCGCCGGGAACTTACCTCAAGGCCGCTCGCTCCGGACGCAACCTGAATTTGCAGATCAAGGCACTGAATGCACCGCTGTTGTCGGTAGACGCTCGCGGTGGCGCGGGCGCGCCAGGTTTTGTCGGCCTTGATGGGGCCAACGGTCAGGCGCCGGGTTGCACATGGGGCCAGGCCGGCCGCGGTGCCGATGGCAGCAATGGCAGTGATGGTCAGCCGGGGGCGCCGGGGGCGCTGGTCAGGCTGGAAGTGCCACGGGATTATCCGGCTGAACAGATCAAGGTTCAGGTGGCGGGTGGTGCCGGTGGCATCGCGGGGCCTGGCGGCAAGCCGGGCGCGGGCGGCAAGGCGAAGGGTTGCCTCGTTTACGAGGCCGATGGCGGCAAAAGCGGTCGTCCTGGGATTGATGGACAGCCGGGGCCTGCGGGTGCGGCGGGTTCGGTGACCGTTCAAAGGTTGTAAGAACGACCGAGATCCTGTGGCGAGGGAGCTTGCTCCCGCTGGACTGCGCAGCAGTCCTATTTTGGGGCCGCTTCGCAACCCAGCGGGAGCAAGCTCCCTCGCCACAGTTGTACTGTTTGCTTTAGAACATCGGTCTGGCCGCAGCAATCGCCACCAGCACCAACCCGACAATCAAATTGATCCCCACCAACTTGCGAATCTTCCCAAGCACCGCAGCCCCGGTCGGCCAATCCTGTGCGCCCACCGCCGTGCGCAACTCTGGAAGCAGCAACGCTTGAATCCGGATAAACAGCGCGGTCATCACCACATACAAGCCCATCATCACCTGCACATACCGCGGCGCCGCCTCAAACCCGGCGTATTGCAGATGAATCATGCCCACGCCACTGATCGGCAATAGCACCACCGCGACCCAGACCCAGCGGAAAAAACCTTGAAACACTTCCACCCACAGCTTCAAACGGGCAGGCCCCTCCAGCGCCTTCATCGCTGCAGGCCGCAAGACCATCCAGGCGAAAAACATACCGCCGACCCACACCAGGGCGGACAGGACGTGCAGGGTGTAAACGATGCCAAAAGGTGTCATTGAGGTACTCCGTTCTGCGCGGGATTAATTAGCGGGGTATGATAGCGGCCCATACGAACCACTGAAAATTTATCCAGCGTTTTTTGCGCCCGACAATCCATGATCAGCACCGAACTCAAAACCACGATCCAGGGCGCCTACTCGCGTTTTCTTGAAGCCAAGAGCCTCAAACCGCGCTACGGCCAACGCCTGATGATCGCCGAAATTGCCAAAGTCCTCGGTGACATCGACACCGACGACGAAGGCCGGCGCAGTGGCGACCCCGCGATTGTCGCGGTGGAAGCCGGCACCGGTACCGGTAAAACCGTGGCCTACAGCCTGGCGGCGATACCCACCGCCAAGGCCGCTGGCAAACGCCTGGTCATCGCCACGGCCACCGTGGCCCTGCAAGAGCAGATCGTCTACAAGGATTTGCCCGACCTGATGCGCAACAGCGGTCTGAATTTCAGCTTCGCCCTGGCCAAGGGGCGTGGGCGCTACATGTGCCTGTCCAAGCTCGACATGTTGCTCCAGGAAGGTCACGCGCAAACCGCCACGGCTCAGCTGTTCGAAGAAGAAGGTTTCAAGATCGAGGTCGATGAGGCCAGCCAGAAGCTCTTCACCAGCATGATCGAGAAGCTCGCCGGCAATAAATGGGACGGCGACCGCGACAGTTGGTCCACTGCCCTGGAAGACGCCGACTGGGCGCGCCTGACGACCGATCACAGCCAGTGTACTAACCGTCATTGCCCCAACTTCGGCCAGTGCGCCTTCTACAAGGCCCGCGAAGGCATGGGCAAGGTTGACGTGATTGTCACCAACCACGACATGGTCCTGGCAGACCTGGCGTTGGGCGGCGGCGCCGTGCTGCCGGACCCGCGCGATACCATTTACGTATTCGACGAAGGCCACCACCTGCCGGACAAGGCCATCGGCCATTTCGCCCACTACACGCGCCTGCGTTCCACCGCCGACTGGCTGGAAACCACTGCCAAGAACCTCACCAAACTACTGGCCCAGCATCCGCTGCCGGGTGACCTGGGCAAGTTGATCGAGCAGGTGCCGGAGCTGGCTCGAGAGATCAAGACCCAGCAGCAGTTCATGTTCACCGCGTGCGAGCAAGTGGCCGATTTCAAACCCGGCGAAGACGTCGAAGGCCGCGAGCGGCCGCGTCACCGTTTCGTCGGCGGGGTGATTCCCGAGCACATGCGTGAAATGGGCGTCGAGCTGAAGAAGGGTTATGCCCGTCTGACCGACCTGTTCACCCGGCTCACCGAACTGCTCAAGGAAGGCATGGACGGCGAGGTCAATATCGGCATCGCCAGCAACCAGGCCGAAGAGTGGTATCCGCTGTTCGGCAGCCTGTTGTCCCGTTCTTCGGGCAACTGGGAATTGTGGGTCGCGTTCACCGCTGAGGACCCGGAAGACAACCCGCCCATGGCCCGCTGGCTGACCCTGGCCGAGAGCGGTTCGCTGTTCGACATCGAGGTCAATGCCAGCCCGATCCTCGCCGCGGAAATGCTCCGGCGCAACCTGTGGAACGTCGCTTATGGCGCACTGGTGACTTCGGCGACCCTGACCGCTCTCGGCACCTTCGACCGTTTCCGCATGCGTGCCGGCCTGCCAAAAAAAGCCGTGACTGCCGTGGTCCCGAGCCCGTTCCATCATGCCGACGCCGGTGTGTTGCGGGTGCCGGACCTGAAAGCCGACCCGCGTGACGCACCGGCCCACACCGCCGCGATCATCCGTGACTTGCCAGCCTTGGTGGAAGGTTCGCGCGGCACCCTGGTGCTGTTCTCCTCGCGCAAACAGATGCAGGACGTGTTCGACGGCCTGGACCGCGATTGGCGCAAGCAAGTGTTCATTCAAGGCAACCTGTCGAAACAGGAAACCCTGAACAAGCACAAGGCGCGTGTTGATGGCGGAGACTCCAGCGTGCTGTTCGGCCTGGCGAGTTTTGCCGAAGGGGTCGACTTACCCGGTGCGTATTGCGAACACGTGGTGATCGCGAAGATTCCGTTCTCGGTGCCCGACGACCCGGTCGAAGCGGCCCTGGCCGAATGGATTGAAGCCCGTGGCGGCAATCCGTTCATGGAAATCTCCGTGCCGGACGCCTCGCTGAAACTGGTCCAGGCCTGCGGCCGCTTGCTGCGTACCGAAGAAGACCGCGGCACCATCACCCTGCTGGATCGACGTCTGGTCACCCAGCGTTACGGCAAAGCAATCCTCAACGCATTGCCGCCATTCCGTCGCGAAATTTCCTGAAACACCGGTGGGCTTTTTTGCCCACCGCGTTGTCTATCGTTCAGCCACCACCTTTCCATTGGCCCATTGAGGGTCGTTCGGGAGAAACACGTTCCTATGATTCGCTGTTCGTTGCCTGCTGTTTTCGCCCTGATGTTCGCAGCCCCTTTGCTGGCAGCCCCTGCCGGCCAACAGACGCTGTTCAACTTTGTGCGCCCCGCCGATGTGGTCCAGGTGGCAACTCAGGATGCCAGCCTGCCGCAATCCAATGCGGAGCAAACGGCCGAAGGTGAAGTGCTGCGTCGGGTGACGTTCAACCCGGTGGCGCAACCGACCTTGCGTCTGACCCCGCAAACCGGCGCCTGGGACTGGTCCCAGTCAGGTGTCATGAGCTTGCGCATTCAGAGCGCGATGGACTGGGCCGTGACCCTGTACGTGAAAATCCAGAGCAACGATGGCAAGACCCTGATCAGTCGTGTCGATTTGCCGGCCGGACCGGCGCAGACCCTGCTGGTGCCGCTGCAACCGAGTTCGCCGCTGAGCCAGGGCATGAAGGCCGGGCCGCCGATGCCGATGACGTTTGACGGCCAACGGGTATTGCTGGCCAGCAGCGCCGGTGAGCTGGATCGCAGCCAGGTGGTGTCGGTGACGTTGTCGATGGATCAGCCGAAAGTAGCCCAAAGTATCTTGCTTGAGCGCTTTGGCGTGCAGGACGGTGAAGCGGTGACCAAGGCGGCATACGGCGGCCTGGTGGACGCCTACGGTCAATCGACCCGGGCCAAATGGCCGGAGAAGGTCGGTAGCGATGAGCAACTGAAAAGCGCCGCCGCCAAAGAACAGCAACAGACCAGAACCTGGCTCGCCGAGCGCCAGAAGTTGTCCCTGGACAAGTTCGGCGGCTGGAACAAAGGCCCGACATTCAAGGCCAGCGGCTTTTTCCGCACGGAAAAACGTGACGGTCGCTGGTACCTGGTGACCCCGGAAGGGCATCCGTTCTATTCGCTGGGGGTCAATACCGTTACCCCGGACGTCAACCAGACCTACATCGCCGGCCGCGAGTGGATGTTTGAATCCCTGCCAAAACCGGAAGAACCCTTGGCCAGTCATTATGGCGAAGGCGACAACCGTGGCGGCAACGGCGCCGATCAGGGCCGTGGTTATAACGCCGGTCGCTGGTACGATTTCTATGGCGCTAACTTGCAGCGCCTGTACGGCGAACCGTGCGCGCTGGGCAGCGACACCAAGGCCGGTGTCGCCGAAGCGGCCAAGGCTGATGCCGTCGAGGCCACGGCCGACAAGGCCGCCGATCAACCTGTCGCACCTACGACTGCCGAATCCGGCGTCGCCGAAGCCGCCAAGACCGGCGCGGAGGAAGCGACCGTCGCCAAAGCCGTCGAGCAAAAACCTGCTGAACCCTGCAAAGCCGTGGTTGATGAACAACGCTGGGCCAGCCATACCCTGGACCGCCTGCAGGCCTGGGGTTTCAACACGGTCGGCAACTGGAGCGCTCCGGCGCTGGCCAATGCTGACCGTGTGCCGTACACCTTGCCGCTGTCGATCGTCGGCGATTACGCCAGCATCAGCACCGGCACCGATTGGTGGGGCGGCATGCCCGACCCGTTCGACCCACGCTTCGCCATGGCCACCGAACGCGCCGTGGCCATCGCCGCCCGTGACCATCGCGACGATCCCTGGCTGATCGGTTACTTCGCCGACAACGAACTGGCCTGGGCCGGCCCCGGCGACGATCCGAAAGCCCGTTACGCACTGGCCTACGGCACCTTGAAAATGACCACCGACGTGCCGGCCAAACGGGCGTTTCTCAAGCAATTGCGCGACAAGTACCGCAATCAGGCCGGCCTTTCCAAGGCGTGGGGCATCGACTTGCCGGCCTGGGAATTGATGGAAGACCCGGGTTTCGTGCCGCCGCTGCCGAGCGCCGAACACCCGGAAATCGAAGCTGATTTCAAATACTTCCAGAAGGTCTTCGCCGATACCTACTTCAAGACCCTTTCCGATTCGCTCAAGTGGCACGCACCGAACCAGTTGCTGCTGGGCGGTCGCTTCGCCACCAGCACCCCGGAAGCCGTTGAGTCCTGCGCCCAGTATTGCGACGTACTGAGCTTCAACATGTACACCCTGCAACCGCAAGACGGCTATGACTTCGCCAAATTGCGCAGCCTGGACAAACCGGTGCTGATCACCGAGTTCAACTTCGGCTCCGCTGATCGCGGTCCTTTCTGGGGCGGCGTGACGCAGTTGGCCAAGGAAGAAGACCGTGGCCCGGCTTATGCCAACTTCCTCAAACAGGCGTTGAGCGAACCGTCGATTGTCGGCGTGCACTGGTTCCAGTACCTCGATCAACCGGTGACCGGACGTCTGCTGGATGGCGAGAACGGTCACTTTGGCCTGGTGGGCATTACCGATCTGCCGTTCCAGGGCTTTGTCGACAGCGTGCGCAAGAGCAACCTGGCGACCGTTGACCAGTTGGGCAAGGAGGCTGAGAAGGCCAAGGCTGCAGCAAATAAAGCCGCCCATGAAGGCGAGGGCGGTAAAAAAGGTGATGCGGGCAAAGGCGTGGGGCAAGGTGCGGACCATGCCGGTGGCCATTCGGCCAACGGTCACTGAGCCCTGCTCGACCGCGTTATCGTTCTTCGCGAGCAGGCTCGCTCCCACCATGGTGCTGCGTGATCCCTGGGGAGCGAGCCTGACGACAAATTTCTGATCCAATCCATGGGCAACCGACCGCCCGGCTCACGCCTGTTCCCAAAACCTTCAATGGCTGGAACAATGCGGGCCACTTTGTAGAACGATAGTCCGGGGAGTTGCGGGTGCAGATTCAGGGTCATTACGAGCTTAAGTTCGAAGCAGTACGCGAAGCGTTCGCGGCGCTGTTCGACGATCCTCAGGAACGTGGTGCGGCGTTGTGCATCCAGGTCGGTGGCGAAACCGTCCTCGACCTCTGGGCCGGTACCGCCGACAAGGATGGCCTTGAAGCCTGGCACAGCGACACTATCGCCAACCTGTTCTCCTGCACCAAGACCTTCACTGCCGTCACCGCCCTGCAATTGGTGGCCGAAGGCAAGCTGCAACTGGATGCCCCGGTGGCGCGCTACTGGCCCGAATTCGCCGCCGCCGGCAAAGACTCCGTCACCTTGCGCCAGTTGCTCTGCCATCAGGCCGGTCTGCCGGCACTGCGCGAGTTGCTGGCACCCGAAGCGCTCTACGACTGGTACACCATGGTCGATGCCCTTGCTGCCGAAACGCCGTGGTGGACACCGGGCGAAGGCCACGGTTACGCGGCAATCACCTATGGCTGGCTGGTGGGCGAGTTGCTGCGCCGTGCCGACGGTCGTGGGCCGGGCTCATCGATTGTGGCGCGGGTCGCCAAGCCGTTAGGGCTGGATTTCCATGTGGGCCTGGCGGACGAAGAGTTCCATCGCGTGGCGCACATCGCCCGCGGCAAGGGCAACGTTGGCGATGCGGCGGCCCAGCGCTTGCTGCAAGTGACTATGCGCGAGCCGACCGCCATGACCACCCGGGCCTTCACTAACCCGCCGTCGATCATGACCAGCACCAACAAACCCGAATGGCGCCGGATGCAACAACCCGCCGCCAATGGCCACGGTAACGCCCGTAGCCTTGCTGGTTTCTACGCCGGCCTGCTTGATGGCAGCCTGCTGGAAAGCGAAATGCTCGAGGAGCTGACCCGCGAACACAGCCTTGGCGAAGACAAGACTTTATTGACCCGGACCCGTTTTGGCCTGGGTTGCATGCTTGATCAACCGGACGTTCCCAATGCGACTTACGGCCTCGGCCCGCGGGCATTCGGCCATCCGGGCGCTGGCGGCTCCATCGGTTTTGCTGACCCGGAACATGATGTGGCCTTCGGATTTGTGACAAATACACTGGGGCCTTACGTCTTGATGGATCCGCGCGCGCAGAAGCTTGCGCGGGTACTGGCCACTTGTCTGTAATACGCACTCTCGGGCTCCAGGGCCGGAACCCGAAGGCCATTATGGTTTCCAACCGTCTGTTTATCCGGTCACGCCGGCCTGATTTTTTATGATTTCATTTTTGTGGATATCCAATGTCATTCAATAAAACCACCCTTGCCTTGGCCCTGTGTGTCGCGATCACCGGTTGTGCACAGACCCCACAAAATGATTCGGATGGCAGCAGCTGGTGGCCGTTCGGCTCCTCCGACAAAGTCGCGGCGAAAGAGCCGGCTCCGGCCCCGACCCCAGCCCCTTTGAAAACGGCCGCCGCGGCTCCAGTGACCAAAGCTGAAAGTTCCAACCCTTGGTACTGGCCGTTCGGCTCCGATGAAGCGCTCGACAAAAAGCCGGAAGTAAAACCCGAAGCCAAGCCTGTCGAAGTGGCCAAGGCTGAAGCTGAAGCCGGTGGAAAGTGGTGGTGGCCGTTCGGGGGTAAAGATCAACCCACCGCCAAAGCCGTGCCGATGCCGGATCCTAAAGTCACTCAAGCCTGGCTCGACGACTACGAGCCGCGCCTGCGTGAAGCGATCAAGGACAGCAATCTGCAACTTGAGCGTCGTGAAAACGTATTGGTCGTGACCGCGCCGGTAGAAGGCTCGTTCAACCCGGACCGTCCGGCCATGTTGCTGCCCGTGACCCTAGGCCCGTTCACTCGCGTCGCGAAAATCCTGGAAGTCGATCCTAAGACCGCCGTCCTGGTACTGGGTCACAGTGATACCTCGGGCGCCGCACCGGCCAACGTCAAACTGAGCCAGGAGCGTGCGCAAGCCGTCGCTGCGATCTTCCGCCTCAGCGGTTTGCAGCGTGATCGCCTGATGCTGCGCGGCATGGGCGGTGAAGCCCCTCGTGCAGCCAACGACAGCAACGAAGGTCGCGCCTTGAACCGTCGTGTGGAATTGCTGGTGACTCCGCAAAACACCATGGTCGCGTTGCTGAGCAAGTACAACATGCCGGCTCCGGCGCCCGTTCGCCTGGTCGCTGCCCAGGACGTCAAGCCAGTGGTCAAGCCTGTCACTCCTGCACCTGCGGCGAAAAAAGCGGCTGTGCCTGCTGCGAAAAAAGCCCCGGCCAAGAAAGCCGCCAAGGCTCCAGCCAAGAAGACACCGGCTAAAACCGCGACCCCGGCGAAAAAGACTGCCCCAGCAAAAGCCGCAGCGGCTGACAAGAAAGTCGCCGCTGCCGATGCTGCAAAGAAGTGATTCGTTAACCAAAAGGAATGCGCCATGACCCAGGGCCTGGCTGATATGCGTCGCGACTACACCCGTGACGGTCTGACCGAGGCGCAAGCCCCGGCCGAGCCGTTCGGACTGTTCCATCAGTGGTTTGCGGACGCGGTGAAAACCGAGCAACCGCCGGTGGAGGCCAATGCCATGACCCTGGCCACCGTCGATCAGGACGGTCGGCCGCATTGCCGCATTCTGCTGCTCAAGGGCCTGGACGAAGAGGGTTTCACCTTCTTCACCAACTACGACAGCGCCAAAGGCCAGCATCTGGCGGCAAACCCGTTCGCCGCCATGACGTTTTTCTGGCCGACCCTGGAGCGCCAGGTGCGCATCGAAGGGCGGGTGGTGAAGGTTACGGCTGAAGAGTCCGACGCCTATTTCCAGGTCCGCCCGCTGGGCAGTCGTCTCGGTGCCTGGGCTTCGCCCCAGAGCCGGGTGATCGCCGATCGTGCTGAACTGGAAGCGCTGCTCAAGAACACCGAGCAACGTTTCAGCGACACTCAACCGCACTGCCCGGAACATTGGGGCGGTTACCGCTTGCTACCCGAGCGCATCGAGTTCTGGCAAGGCCGTCCGAGCCGCCTGCACGATCGCCTCAACTACCGTTTGCAAGGCGCCGACTGGATTCTTGAACGTCTGGCACCTTAAGCAGTCTACCGATCGGGATAGCCTGCCGCAGCGGCTTCAAGCCACTGGGGCAGGTCCCGGCGCTTGATCTTCTGCGCCTGAGCGCTTGCCAGTTGCTCGAGCATGAACGCTTTTTTCTGCTCGTCTTTACCCGCCAGCGCCAACGCCAGATCGCGGTCCATCCAGCGCTTGATCCGCACGTACAGCCACCAGTGGAAGTACAAACCGGCGACCGTGGTGACAACAATGATGAAGTAATCCATGAAAATCCTTGGGTCAGTGGGGCAGGTTTTTCGGTTTGCCGCTACTGTGTGGTGAGTTCCGAGGCGCCTGTACCGAGCCTGAATGAAACCAATTTTATCCGGGCGATGCCGTGACAGACGTCAAGCTGCGGAGTTTAATGAATACTTGTCCTTTGGAGTTGATGCTATGCGTAAGTCTGTTCTGCTGGTTGCTTCCTTTTCCACGATGGCGATGTTGCTCACCGGCTGCCAATCGAGCCTGACCGGTGACTCCTATTCCCGTGACGAAGCGCGTCGTGTGCAGACCGTTCGCATGGGCACCATCGAATCCTTGCGTCCGGTGAAAATCGAAGGCACCAAGACCCCGATCGGCGGCGCAGCGGGCGCAGTGGTCGGTGGTGTCGGCGGTAGCGCCATCGGCGGCGGTAAAGGCAGCATCGTCGCTGCGGTCATCGGCGCCGTGGCGGGCGGCCTGCTCGGTTCAGCCACTGAAGAAGGCCTGACCCGCACCCAAGGCGTGGAAATCACCGTCCGTGAAGACGACGGCAGCATGCGCGCCTATGTGCAGCAGGTTCAGGAGAATGAAGTGTTCCGCGTGGGCGAGCGGGTGCGGATTGCGACTGTTGACGGTACGAGCCGCGTTACGCACTAAGCGGGAACGAGCGGTAAAAGAAAACCCCGGCCGGGTGACTGGTTGGGGTTTTGTTTGTTAAGGATTCTCACGGCGCGGCGCGGGGGCCTATGAAATATTCCAACCCCTCGGGTAAGTCGATTTCTAATAGTTCTGCAACCTGTAGGACTTGAGTGCCTGTCAGTTCCAGCTCCCCAGGCTCTATTTCTTCCAGTTTTTTTGACTCGGTCAATTGAGCCAATGCCTGGTTCATTTCATAGTCTTTGATGGTCAGTTGGAACTGCAATGAATCATCTTGTTTTTCATCAGGGTAAAAACCGGTGATGGATAAATAGCGCATAATTTTTCTCTTCAGTTTCTTGAGGTTCTTCTACCAGGCTTTGCCTTTTTGGTTCGCTCGCCGGTTACGTGATTGAATTCGCCCAAATGCACTCCGGATTTATCGTAAAGCTCTACAGCACCGCTTTTGGAGTCCCACTCATATATACGGCCTTTGCGGTCTAGCCATCGGGCTCGTTTTTTCCCTCCACCTCGAACTGAAACCTTCGGTTTTACGGGAAATGCATCAGGGAAGCCTGGGAGGGTTTCCGGATCATCGTAGTACTTATGATCCCCCGGCATGCTCATCACTACATAAACCGGATTTACCCCCGACCCCACCGGAAAAACAAGAATGAAATCCTTGTAATCAGGCGGATACACCGGATTCACAATAATCCCGTCAGCCGCTTTCGTCGGCGGATACACCCAAATATGCGGCGCTTGCGGAGCAGCCTCCAGCGCCGGAATCCCGAGAATGTCCGAACCATCCACTGCCGGTGTCCAGATCAGCTCAACCCCATCCCCTAGATCCGCCACCTGCTGACTGTCGCGCAAGGTGAACTGCACAACATCAACCATTTCCCAACCGCGGTTCTTGCCGGTGTAGAAGCCATAACCCTTGAGACGGCCATCCGCCTGTTGCTCGACCTGCAAGCGAACGCGGGTCCTGGCCTGTTTCAGAGCGCGCAACTGATCTTCGGTATACAGCGCGCTGTCGTCCAAGCTTGGCGTCCAGAACAGCGCGACCACCGTAGCCAGCGCGGTGGCCCCGGCGGCGCCGATTGCGGCCACCGGAGCCGCGAGCGTCGGAGCACTCAGGGCGAGTCGGCCAATGCCGAGCGAGAGGGTACTGCCGCTGATGGTTTCGAGATTCAGCTGCCCGGCATCGTCCGCTTCGCGGGCACCCAGCCAGGCGATTTCCCCGTAATCCTTGAGGCTGTCGGTGGGTACCATGCCCGAAGGATTCGAGTAGTCGATGATGTCGTCCGGCAGTTTGCAGGACTTGGCGAAGACGCACCCGGCACGAACATATTCGTCCCTTTTGGGGGCGATCTCATGACTGAGCTCGAAGGCCTCTTGCCTGGCGAGCATGGCGTCGTAAGCGTTTTGTCGGGTGTCCCGCTCGGCCAGTTCGGAGGCCGTCATGAAGCGGTGAGTGACGTGGTGTCCGTCGCCGGACGGTGGGTTTTTAACCCGGGGGATATCCTTGTTTCCAGCCATTGATCTTCCTTGCGCTCGCACATCGACAGCCCCGGACAAGGGGCTGTGCGACGTTAACGAACGAGGTCAAACGTGGCTGTAGGACGAATCCTGATTGTCGTTAAGAGGGGTCTCTTTCGCTCAGGATGGCAGTGCGGTGCGCTTGCGGCTCGCTGCCGCTGTCACCGCGTAACCGATCAATGCCGCCAGAATCGAACCGGTCAAAATACCCATCCGGTCCATTCCGGCGTATTCACTGACACCCGGCTCGAAGGCCAGGGAGCCGACAAACAGGCTCATGGTGAAGCCGATACCACAGAGGATCGCGACACCCAGCACCTGGCCCCAGTTGGCGCCTTGGGGCAGGGCGGCGATGCCGATTTTCACGGCCAGCCAGGTCAGGCCGAACACACCGACGGTTTTGCCCAGCAGCAGGCCCACCGCAATGCCCATCGGCACGTGGTGAGTGAAGCTTTCCATGGTCACGCCGCTGAGCGACAGGCCGGCGTTGGCGAAGGCGAACAGCGGCAGAATGCCGTAGGCCACCCAGGGATGCAGGGCGTGTTCGAGGGTCAGCAGCGGTGACGGTTCGGCATTTTTTGTGCGCAAGGGAATGCAGAACGCCAGGGTCACACCAGCCAGCGTCGCGTGGACGCCGCTCTTGAGCACGCAGACCCAGAGGATCAAACCGATGATCATGTACGGCCCGAGCTTGACCACGCCGAGCCGGTTCATCGCAATCAAGGCGACGATGCACGACGCAGCCAATGCCAGCGAAAGTGTCGACAGCGTGCCGGAGTAGAAGATCGCAATGACGATAATGGCGCCGAGGTCGTCAATGATCGCGAGGGTCATCAGGAACAGTTTCAGCGACACCGGCACGCGCTTGCCTAGCAGGGCGAGAACGCCGAGGGCGAAGGCGATGTCAGTGGCCATCGGGATGGCCCAGCCACTCAGGGCTGCCGGGTTGTCACGATTGAGAAACCAGTAGAGGAGTGCCGGAACGACCATGCCGCCAATCGCTGCCGCGCCGGGCAGGACGATCTGCGAAGGTTTCGACAGCTGGCCGTCGAGGACTTCGCGCTTCACTTCCAGGCCGATCAGCAGGAAAAACAGGGCCATCAGGCCGTCGTTGATCCACAGCAGCGCCGGTTTGGCGATTTGCAGCGCACCGATCTGCGCCACCACCGGCGTGTCGAGGAAACTGCTGTACAGCCACGACAACGGGGAGTTGTTGATGATCAAAGCCAGGGCTGCCGCGGCGATCAATAACAGACCGCTGGCAGCTTCCAACTGAAAGAAACGCGTGAAAGTGCTACGCAGAGGCAAGGTCGCTCTCCATCGAAAAATCAAAAAGGTGGCACACCCTAACCCGTACCGTTGGTTGTTAAAACAAAAGTTATATTCTTTTTTGTTATATACCGTTACAACGCAAGGGGTTGGCACGGAGATGAGCCTAGCAGTTGCCAAACGTATTGGGCCTCAGCTGTATCTGTGCGTGGCGTGGGATTTTTCCTAAGCTTATGGGCTGAGCCTTGCACGAAGGCCGACTCAACGAGAAAAACCATCATGAGCGACAACCGACAGTGGGCCCGCGAAGCCATCCGGATCATCGAAGCCGACTTCCAGCGCAGCGCCGACACCCACCTGATCCCTTTGCCGCTCCCGGGGTTTACGGGCATCGAGCTGTACTTCAAGGACGAGTCCAGCCATCCCACCGGCAGCCTCAAGCACCGGCTGGCGCGCTCGTTGTTCCTCTATGCCTTGTGCAACGGCTGGCTCAAACCTGGCGCGCCGGTGATTGAAGCGTCCAGCGGTTCGACGGCGATTTCCGAGGCTTACTTCGCCAGGTTGCTGGGCTTGCCGTTCATTGCGGTGATGCCGGCGACCACGTCCAAAGAGAAGATCGCGCAGATCGCGTTCTACGGCGGCAAGAGTCATCTGGTCGACGATCCGACGCAGATCTACGCCGAGTCCGAGCGCCTGGCCCGCGAACATGACGGGCATTTCATCGACCAGTTCACCTACGCCGAACGCGCCACTGACTGGCGGGCGAACAACAACATCGCCGAGTCGATCTTCCAGCAAATGCGTTTTGAACGGCACCCCGAGCCGAGCTGGCTGATTTCCAGTCCCGGCACCGGCGGTACCACCGCGACGCTGGGTCGATACGTGCGTTATCGCCAGCATTGCACCCGCGTGTTGTGCGCCGATGCCGAGCGTTCGGTGTTCTTCGATTTCTACCAGACGGGGGATGCCAGCCTGCGACTCGACCATGGTTCTCGGATTGAAGGCATTGGCCGGCCACGGGTCGAGGCGTCGTTTCTGCCCAAGGTGATCGATGCGATGGTCAAGGTGCCGGACGCGTTGTCGCTGGCAGCCATGCATTACCTGGCGCAACGTTTGGGACGGCGTGTCGGCGGGTCGAGCGGGACCAACCTGATCGGTGCCTTGATGGCGGCCGGGCAGATGGCAGCGGCGGGGGAGTCGGGGTCGATCGTGGCGATTCTGTGCGACGGCGGCGAGCGGTATGAGACCAGCTATTACGACCAGGATTGGCTCAAGGCCCAAGGGTATGAGTTGAGTGGGTTGATGGAGGTTGTGGCGGGGAGTGTCGAGCGCGGTGAACCGCTTCCCGCCAACGTTTTACGCGCGAATATCTGATACCACCCCCCCTGTAGGAGCGAGGCTTGCCCGCGAAGAGGTTAACGCGGTCTTCCTAAAAGACCGCGTCAATTTCTTCGCGGGCAAGCCTCGCTCCGACAAGTGGGGTGTTGCTTCAGGCTTCCAGGCCGAGGATGTCGCGGGCCACGGCTTCGGCGATCCGAATCCCGTCGACACCCGCCGACAGAATCCCGCCCGCATAACCCGCGCCTTCACCCGCCGGGAACAGACCTTTCACGTTCAGGCTCTGCATCGACTCGTTGCGGGTAATGCGCAGCGGCGACGAGGTGCGCGTCTCGATCCCGGTCAACACCGCGTCATGCAGCGAGTAACCGCGAATCTGCTTTTCGAACGCCGGCAGAGCTTCACGAATGGCTTCAATGGCAAACGCAGGCAGAGCCAGCGCCAGATCACCCAAGGCAACACCCGGTTTATAGGACGGTTCTACGCTGCCCAACTCGGTGGACGGCTTGCCGGCGATGAAGTCACCGACCAACTGCGCCGGGGCTTCGTAGTTGCTGCCGCCCAACACGTAAGCGTGGGATTCCAAGCGTTCCTGCAACTCGATACCCGCCAGCGGGCCGCCCGGGTAATCGACTTCCGGGGTGATCCCGACGACGATCCCGGAGTTGGCGTTACGCTCGTTACGCGAGTATTGGCTCATGCCGTTAGTGACCACGCGGCCCGGCTCGGATGTCGCCGCTACCACGGTGCCGCCCGGACACATGCAGAAGCTGTACACCGAGCGACCGTTCTTGGCGTGGTGCACCAGTTTGTAGTCGGCCGCCCCGAGTTTCGGGTGGCCGGCGTACTTGCCCAGGCGTGCGCGGTCGATCAGCGATTGCGGGTGCTCGATGCGGAAGCCCACCGAGAACGGCTTGGCTTCCATGAACACGCCACGGCTGTGAAGCATGCGGAAGGTGTCCCGGGCGCTGTGGCCCAAGGCAAGAATCACGTGTTTCGAATGAATCTGTTCGCCACCATTGAGCTCGACGCCGACCAGTTGGCCGTCCTCGATCAACACGTCGGTGACCCGCTGCTGGAAGCGCACTTCGCCGCCCAGCGCGCGAATCTGCTCGCGCATGTTCTCCACGACGCCGGTCAGTCGGAACGTACCGATGTGCGGTTTGCTGACGTAGAGGATTTCTTCCGGGGCGCCGGCCTTGACGAACTCGTGCAGGACTTTGCGACCGATGAATTTCGGGTCCTTGATCTGGCTATAGAGCTTGCCGTCGGAGAACGTCCCCGCGCCGCCCTCGCCAAACTGCACGTTGGATTCAGGGTTGAGTACGCTTTTGCGCCACAGGCCCCAGGTGTCTTTGGTGCGCTGACGCACTTCGGTGCCGCGTTCGAGGATGATCGGCTTGAAGCCCATTTGCGCCAGCAGCAGCCCGGCGAAAATCCCGCATGGACCAAAACCCACGACGACAGGGCGTTGCTCAAGATCCGCCGGCGCCTGGCCGACCACTTTGTAGCTGACATCCGGTGCCACGTTGACGTTACGGTCATCGGCGAACTTGTGCAGCAACGCGGCCTCATCCCTGGCGGTGAGGTCGATGGTGTAGATGAAGCACAGTTCAGAGGACTTTTTGCGCGCATCGTAGCTGCGCTTGAACAAGGTGAAATCGAGCAGGTCATCGCTGGCGATGCCCAGGCGCTGCACGATGGCAGGGCGCAGGTCTTCATCGGGATGGTCGATCGGCAACTTGAGTTCGGTGATTCGTAACATGACGGGATCCGGTTCGCGGGGCGCACAACTGCGCCAAGGCGTTTGAAGGCGGCGATTATAAGCCCCAAACGCCGGTCCCGTGAGGCAAAAACGATCAGTCGTTACGCGAGCCGCCGAAATACCCGCAACCGCGTTGCACCTGACCATCGATGCGCAGCTCGGCGCTCATGTGCTGGACGCTGCCGGTGGTGCTGTCGACGCAACGTTGCGGCGCGACCCACAGTTCGATGTGCTGGTTATTGGCTTCGGTGCTGAGATTGAAACGGCCATCGCCCAGCTGTTCTTCAACATAGGGCACGGCCAGGGGCGGCTGGCCGGCACGGTCGATAACCATGCCTTTGCCGCTGACCTTGACGTTCCACTCTGGCGAGTGGCCGGCGGCGCGCAGGATCAGCAATTTGAAATTGGGATCGTCGCAGGCGGCGCCGGAGCGTTCGACGCGGTACAGCTGTTCAAGATCAAGGCGACTGTCGACGATTTGCCCACGCACGTCGGCGAACAGCTTGCCCTGGGCATCGGCGAGGGCCGCGGCCTCTTGCAAGACGCTGGTGCCACCGCTGTCATTGACCACATAACTGCGCTGTTCATTGCACGGCTGGAACAGCAACTTGCCGTCCGCTGCCGTCAACTGGCCCTGAAGGCGGGTCTGGCCCACGTGGGAGGCGCTTTCACGCGGGCCATCAAACAATTGGCAGGCGGCAAACAGCGGAAGCAGGGCGACAAGGACTAAGGAACGGGCAACACGCATCTTTGGCTCTCCAGACAAGTGCCGCCACGTTACGCAGCCTGACCGTTCATCACAACCCCAGCGATGTTCGATCTCCTGTAGGAGCGAAGCTTGCTCGCGAAGGGGCCAGTGCATCCAGCATCGTCATGAATGACAGAACGCTTTCGCGAGCAAGCTTCGCTCCTACAGTGAGGGTGGTGTGTCAGCCGACGTGAAAGGTCTGGCCGGTCTGTAGGCCCTCTACGCTTTTGGCGTAGGCCAATGCCACATCCGCTGCGGGAACCGGCTTGTAGCCCCGGAAGTACGGCGCGTAACTGCCCATGGCTTCGAGCAGAACGGCCGGGCTGATCGAGTTCACCCGCAAGCCGCGGGGCAGTTCGATGGCCGCCGCACGCACAAAGCTGTCCAGCGCGCCGTTGACCAATGCCGCCGAGGCGCCGCTGCGAATCGGGTCGTGGCTGAGCACGCCAGTGGTCAAGGTGAACGAGGCGCCGTCATTGGCGAATTCACGGCCGATCAGCAGCAGGTTGACCTGGCCCATCAGCTTGTCTTTCAAGCCCAGCGCAAAGCTTTCTTCGCTCATTTCATCCAGCGGTGCAAAGGTCACGTTGCCGGCAGCGCAGACCAGCGCATCGAATTTACCGGTTTGCTCGAACAGCTTGCGGATCGAGGCGCTGTCGCTGATATCCACATTGAAGTCGCCGCTGTTACGGCCGATGCGAATGATGTCATGGCGCTGGGACAGTTCCTTGTCGACCGCTGAACCGATGGTGCCACCTGCGCCTATCAAAAGAATTTTCATCGTGCTGTTCCTCGAAGTGGTTGAACGAGGTTGCAGTCTAGAGTGGTTTTTTCCATTGATAAGCGCGCTAATAGGCAACCTTTGGTTTTCAAATGGAAACAATCCATGAGCGAGATGGATGATCTGGCAGCCTTTGCGGTGTTGATCGAAGCGGGCAGTTTCACCCTGGCGGCGCAGCAATTGGGCTGCAGCAAGGGGCAGTTGTCCAAGCGCATCAGCTTGCTGGAAACACGGTTCTCCGTTGTCTTGTTGCAACGCACCACCCGCCGTTTGAGTTTGACGGCGGCGGGCGCGGCGCTGTTGCCTCAAGCCCAGGCGCTGGTGGTTCAAGTCGAAAAGGCGCGTCAGGCGTTGGCGCGGTTGAAGGACGACATGGCCGGACCGGTGCGCATGACGGTTCCGGTCTCGCTGGGGGAAACCTTCTTCGATGGCTTGTTGCTGGAATTTTCCCGCCAATATCCCGAGGTGCAGATCGAGTTGGACCTCAACAACAGCTTTCACGATTTGTCCCGAGACGGTTTTGACCTGGCCATCCGCTCCGAAGTGGCCAATGACCAACGCTTGGTCGCGCGTCCTCTGCTGGCCTGGCACGAAATGACCTGCGCCAGCCCGGCCTATCTCGAACAGTACGGTGAGCCGCAGACGCCCCAGGCGTTGGCGGACCATCGCTGTCTGCTCAACAGCCATTACAGCGGTCGCGAAGAATGGCTGTATCACCAGCAGCACGAGTTGCTGCGGGTGCGGGTGTCGGGTCCGTTTGCCAGCAATCACTACAGCCTGTTGAAAAAAGCAGCGCTGGCAGGGGCCGGCATTGCGCGGTTGCCTTCCTACCTGCTGCAAACGGAATTGGCTGACGGGCGATTGCGCTGGCTCCTGCGTGATTATCAGACGCGGAGCATGCCGATGTACCTGGTGCATCCGTATCAGGGCGGACTGCCCAAACGCACGCAGGTGTTGGCGGACTACTTGATTGATTGGTTTAAACGCAGCGGCGAGGCATTAGCGCGTCTTCAGCAATAGCCGCCCACATCCAACCCCTTGTAGGGGTGAGCCTGCTCGCGATAGCGGTGTGACATTCAGCATTGATGTTGACTGACACAGCGCTATCGCGAGCAGGCTCACTCCCACAGGGGAAGGTGTTTACCGGGCGAAATGTCGGGCGATCAGATGATCGATCGACAATTTCCCCGGCCCGGTCGCCATCAGGTACAGCAACACCGCCGCCCAAGTGCCATGGGTCGGGTAGGCGTCGGGGTAAACGAACAGTTGAATGGTCAGGGTCATGCCCAGCAAGGCCAGCGCCGAAAATCGCGTGGCGAAGCCGATCAGGATCAACATCGGGAAGACATGCTCGGCGAAGGCGGCCAGGTGCGCCGCCAGTTCCGGGGACAGCAATGGCACGTGGTACTCGCTCTGGAACAGCGGGATGGTCGAGTCCGCCAGATGCGGCACGCCAAGCTGGAAGGAGCCGTCAAACAGGTCGATGGCCAGGCCTTCGACCTTGGTTTGCCCGGACTTCCAGAACACTGCCGCAATCGAGAAGCGCGCGATAAAGGCGATCAGACTGCGGGGAATCATCTCCAGTAACGCGATGGCGCGAACGATGGGGTTCTGTGATTCGGTCCGGATGTTCATGGCGATACCTTGTTGTTATGCAAGTGAGTGATGGCGTTCCGGCTGATCAGCAGCGCCAGGGTTTGGCTGAGGTCGAAGGCGGGGGCGGCTTCCAGCGCCTGCATCAGTGACTGGCCGTTTTGCAGATACTGGATGAACGCGCTGGCACCTTGATCAAGGGCGAATACTTCAACGTCCAGGCCATTGCGCAACACCAGCGCGTGTTGTCCCTGGCTCAGGTCAATCCCCGCCAGCGTTGTTTCCTGTTGATGCGCCGCCCAGATCGCCACCACCGCGAAGGCAGAACTCAACAGGTTGAGGGAGGGATGAAGTTCGACGGTGAGCTCGCTCAGGGCTTGCGGGTCGGCCAGTGCTGCGGCGATCTGCTCATGCTCCAGGGGCTGCGCATCGGCCGCGTGATACGCGATGACGCGCAGGCGCTCCAATCGGGCGACATCGGCCAGATAAGGCACGCTGGCGGCGGGCGCAAAGCCTTCGATGAAGGCTGCGAAATCGTGCCCGTAGTCATTCATCAACGGGCTGCGGGGCGGGGAGCCGTGCACATGAACACCGGCCATGGCCCGGAAGAATTCATCGCCGACCAATTGCACAACCACGGGGTAACTGTCCGCCAACGCGTTGATCAGCGAGGCCTGCACATTGTTGCGATACACCGCGAAACGGCTGGCCGGATCGGCGCCATTGACGCTGAGTAATCCGTCAGGGCAGGGCCGCTCCGGATCAAGCAGGGCGGCGGCGAAATCGGCGTGATTGCTCATGACCGGACCTCGGCGCATCGCAACAACTCATCGGCCTGACGCGCTTCGGCGTGTAATACGCCGAAGGCTGGCACCTGATTGTCGCGTTCGATCAGCGTTGCTACTGGCCCGACACGCTCCAGCACTTGCACGTACAGCGCCCACACGGCGTTGTCGATGGGCGCGCCGTGATCGTCGATCAACAGACGGTCACCGAGGCTGTCGGTGTCTTCGGCAAATCCGGCCAGATGAATCTCGCCGACGGCATGAAGGGGCAGGGCATCGATGTAGGCCACAGGATCGCGTTGATGATTGATGCTCGACACGTAAACGTTGTTCACGTCCAGCAACAGCCCGCAGCCTGTGCGGCGAATGACTTCGCTGATGAAGTCGGCCTCATCGATCGTCGAGCGTTTGAACGCCAGGTACGTCGCCGGGTTCTCCAGCAGCATTGGGCGTTTGAGGGTGGTTTGCACCTGGTCGATGTGTTCGCAGACGCGGTTCAACGTCGCGTTGTCGTAGGCCAGTGGCAGCAAGTCGTTGAGGAACACCGGGCCATGGCTGGACCAGGCCAGGTGTTCGGAAAAGAAGTGGGGTTGGTAGCGCTCGATCAGTTCGGCAAGGCGTTGCAGGTGTTGCACATCCAGCGGACCTTCGGCACCGATGGACAGGCCAACGCCATGCAGCGACAGCGGATACTGCTCGCGGATCAACCCCAGGTAATGATGAAAAGGGCCGCCGGCCACCATGTAGTTTTCGGCGTGGACTTCGAAGAAGCCGATGTCCGGCTTTGAACCGAGCACTTCACGCAAGTGCCCGGTCTTGAGCCCCAGCCCGGCGCGGGGCGGGAGCCCGAACAGTGAATTGTTCATGGTCGACACTCAGGCTGGGAGGCGGATCAGGCTTTGGCTTTGAAGGCTTCCATCTGACCGAAACCGGTCGGCGAGGTTTTGCTTTCGGTGGTGGCGCACGTGCCTTTCGGAACGAGTTTCCAGGCGTTTGCCTGGTGGTCCATCTTGGCAGTACCGGCGCAGGTGGTGCCTGCACCTGCGGCGCAATCGTTATGACCTTTCATGGCCACGCCGAAGCATTTTTCCATGTTGCTGTTGTCGGCGGCCTGGACGGTGGAGACAGCGGCCATGCTCAGCGCAGAACCAAGGGCCAGAACGAGGGCGGTGGCGGACAGGGTGCGGGTGGTAGCAGTCATGATGTTTCTCCGTTGTTTGAGTTTTGGTAAGCCGCGTGTGTGCTGGCTTACCCCTCTAGAGAGAGGTCATCGCGATGCGTTACAGCCCAGTGCAAAACTTTTTTAAAAACCTCAAAACACCACCGAGCCCTTGTGGGAGTGAGCCTGCTCGCGATAGCTGTTTCGCCTTCAACGGTTTTGTTGACTGACACTCCGCTATCGCGAGCAGGTTCGCTCCCACAGGGGGTCTTTATTGCCGTGAAGGTTTATGGCGGGCACAAAAAAACGGCCCGAAGGCCGTTTTTTGTTTACCGCAATTGCTTAGCCGCCGAGATACGCTTCGCGCACTTTCGGATCAGTCAGCAGTGCTTCCCCCGTGCCGGTCATCACCACCCGGCCGTTCTCCAGAACGTAGGCACGGTCGGCAATTTTCAGCGCCTGGTTGGCGTTCTGCTCTACCAGAAACACCGTCACGCCATCCTTGCGCAGCTGTTCGATGATGTCGAAGATCTGCTGGATGATGATCGGTGCCAGGCCCAACGATGGCTCGTCGAGCAGCAGCAGTTTGGGTTTGCTCATCAGCGCACGGCCGATGGCGAGCATTTGCTGTTCGCCGCCGGACATGGTGCCGCCGCGTTGGGCAAAGCGTTCTTTCAGGCGTGGGAAAAGTCCGAGAACCTTGTCCATCTGTTCCTGATAATCGCCCTTGCTGGTAAAGAATCCGCCCATGGACAGGTTCTCTTCCACGGTCAGGCGGGCGAACACTCGACGACCTTCCGGCACGACCGCAATGCTTTTACGCATGATCTGCGACGAGTCTTGGCCGACGAGCTCTTCACCCATGTAGCGGATGCTGCCGCTGTGGGCTTGCGGCGAACCGCAGAGGGTCATCAGCAAGGTCGACTTGCCGGCACCGTTGGCGCCGATCAGGGTCACGATCTCGCCCTGGCGGACTTCGACGTTGACGCTGTGCAGCGCCTGGATCTTGCCGTAGAAGGTGGAAACGTTTTCAAATTGCAGCATTTACGCTTCCCCCAGGTAGGCTTTGATCACTTCAGGATTGTCGCGGATCTGTTCCGGCGTGCCGTCGGCCAGAGGCGTGCCCTGGTTGATCACGACGATGTGGTCGGAAATGCTCATGACCAGTTTCATGTCGTGTTCGATCAGCAGCACGGTGACGTTATGCTCTTCACGCAGCATGCTGATCAGCGCCTTGAGGTCCTCGGTTTCCTTCGGGTTCAGGCCGGCGGCCGGTTCGTCGAGCATGAGGATCCGCGGGCGGGTCATCATGCAGCGAGCGATTTCCAGACGGCGTTGCTGACCGTAGGCCAGGGTGCCGGCCGGGCGGTTGGCGAACTGCGTGAGGTTGACCTTGTCCAGCCAGAACTCGGCAAACTCCATGGCCTCGCGTTCGCTTTTGCGGAATGCCGGGGTCTTGAACAGACCAGACAGGAAGTTGGTGTTCAGGTGACGGTGTTGCGCGATCAAGAGGTTCTCGACCGCGGTCATGTCCTTGAACAACCGCACGTTCTGGAAGGTGCGCACCACGCCTTTGAGGGCGATCTTGTGGCCCGGCAGGCCTTCGATCGGCTCGCCGTCCAGCAGGATGCTGCCACCACTCGGCTTGTAAAAACCGGTCAGGCAGTTGAACACCGTGGTTTTGCCGGCGCCGTTAGGGCCGATCAATGCAACCACCTGTTTTTCTTTCACGGTCAGGGCCACGCCGTTGACCGCCAGCAAGCCGCCGAAGCGCATGCTCAGATTTTCGACTTTAAGGATCTCGCGGCTCATTTGCGCAGCTCCATGTGAGGACGTTGCATGGGCAGCAGGCCTTGAGGACGCCAGATCATCATCAGCACCATCAAGGCGCCGAACATCAACATACGGTACTCACTGAACTCACGCATCATTTCCGGCAGCAGGATCATCACCACGGCCGCGAGGATCACACCCAACTGCGAGCCCATGCCACCCAATACGACGATGGCGAGGATGATCGCCGACTCGATGAAGGTGAACGACTCCGGTGTCACCAGGCCCTGACGGGCAGCGAAGAAACTGCCGGCGAAACCTGCGAAGGCGGCGCCCAGGGTGAAGGCGGAAAGCTTGATGACCGTAGGATTCAGACCCAGCGCACGGCAGGCGATCTCGTCTTCACGCAACGCTTCCCACGCACGGCCGATCGGCATGCGCAGCAAACGGTTGATCACGAACAGCGCAGCCAGGGCCAGCAACAGTGCAACCAGGTACAGGAAAATCACCTTGTTGATCGAGTTATAGGCCAGGCCGAAGTACTCGTGGAACGTCTGCATGCCCTCTGCCGCTTTGCGCTCGAAGGTGAGTCCGAAGAACGTCGGCTTCTCGATGTTGCTGATGCCGTTCGGGCCACCAGTGATATCGGTGAGGTTACGCAGGAACAGACGGATGATTTCACCAAAGCCCAGGGTCACGATCGCCAGGTAGTCGCCGCGCAGACGCAGTACCGGGAAGCCGAGCAGGAAACCGAAAGTGGCCGCCATCAGGCCGGCGATCGGCAGACAGATCCAGAAGCCCAGACCCAGATAGTGCGACAGCAATGCATAGCTGTACGCCCCGACGGCATAGAAGCCGACGTAACCCAGGTCGAGCAGGCCGGCCAGGCCGACCACGATGTTCAGGCCGAGGCCGAGCATCACGTAGATCAGCACCAGCGTGGCGATATCCACCGCACCGCGAGAGCCGAAGAACGGCCAGACCAGGGCACCGGCGATCAGCGCAATGATGATCCAGCGTTGGGTGGTCGGCAGGGTCAGGAAGTTACTGGCCTTGGCCGGAATCAGCGGCATGTTGGGCGAGGAACGCCAAGCCGAGCTGATCTGTTGATCGAACAGCACCCGCAGGAACATCAGCACCGAGCACACCGCGATAGTGATCAGTGTGGCGCTGCTGGTGCCGTGCACTTCGAGGTGGATGCCGACGATGGTCAGTTTCAGACCCAGTACCGGGTAGGCCACGGCCCACACCAGCAAAGCACTGAACAGTGCCTGTTTAAGATTCCTAGTCATACTTTTTCAACCTCCGGACGGCCAAGGATGCCGGTCGGCCGGAACAACAGAACCAGAACCAACAAGCCGAAAGCCACGACGTCCTTGTACTGGTCGCCGAAGATATCGGCACCAAAGGCTTCCGCCACCCCTAATACCAGCCCGCCGAGCATGGCTCCCGGGATGCTGCCGATACCGCCCAGTACCGCTGCGGTGAACGCCTTGAGTCCAACGAGGAACCCGGCGTTCGGGTTGATCACACCGTATTGCATGCTCAACAAGACGGCCGCGATGGCCGCCAATGCGGCACCGATGACGAAGGTCAGGGCGATGATGTTGTTGGTATTGATGCCCAGCAAGTTGGCCATCTTGATGTCTTCGGCACAGGCGCGGCAGGCACGTCCGAGACGAGAGCGGGAGATGAACATTGTCAAGCCGAGCATGGCGACGAAGGTCACCACGAATACCACGATTTGCATGTAGGAAATCAGCACTTCATGTGCGCCACCTGGCCCGAAGGTGAAGCTGCCGGGGATCAGGTTGGCTATGGATTTGTCCTTGGAGTCTTGCGCCAACAGAACCGTGTTCTGCAGGAAGATCGACATGCCGATGGCGGAAATCAGCGGGATCAGACGGTTGCTGCCGCGCAAAGGGCGGTAGGCGACGCGTTCGATGCTGTAACCGTAGGCACTGGTCACGACGATGGTCGCGATGAAAGCAGCGGTAATCAACAGCGGAACGC
Source organism: Pseudomonas sp. FSL W5-0299 (assembly GCF_005930655.1). Lineage (NCBI taxonomy): Bacteria > Pseudomonadati > Pseudomonadota > Gammaproteobacteria > Pseudomonadales > Pseudomonadaceae > Pseudomonas > Pseudomonas sp. FSL W5-0299. The sequence continues at coordinate 53,329 of NZ_RXHX01000026.1, read as the reverse complement.
TGTCGAGTCCCAGCATGGCCAACCCGGCGATGGCGATGAACGCCACGTAGGAGCCGATCATGTACACCTCGCCGTGGGCGAAGTTGATCATTCCAATGATGCCGTAAACCATCGTATAGCCGATGGCGATCAGGGCATACGTACTGCCAATGGTCAGGCCATTAACCAGCTGTTGGAGGAAGTGATAGATGTCAGGCATTACAGCGCTCCTAAAAACCTGATACGCATTTCACTGGTGGAGTCATTTTCCCGCTCGAGCCCCGTGGATCTGCATCCACTTCGAACGCGAGGTTTGCCAGCGAACCGCTGATGACGGTTTTGAGATTTTCAGGTGGGGAGACTGGCGGATCACGCCAGCGCGGCCCAATACATTCGTAAAACAAAGCCCACGGCACGCCGTGGGCTTTATTGGCAGTCAGTCAGGCAACGCCTTACTGAGGCTTGGCTTCAGTTTTTGGTTTGCCGAAGTGCCACTCGTAAACCACAAATTTGAAGTCTTTCAGGTCGCCCTTGTCGTCGAAGCTCAGGTCGCCGGTAGGCGTCTTGAAGGTGCCTGCGTGGATGGCAGCAGCCACTTTGGCAGTGTCTTCGGACTTGGCGGCCTTGATGCCTTCGGCAATCACTTCCACAGCCGAGTAGGCCGGGAACACGAACGGACCGCTCGGGTCTTCTTTCTTCGCTTTGAACGCATCAGCCAGGGCGATGTTGGCCGGATCCTGGTCGAAGGATTTCGGCAGCGTCACCAGCAGACCTTCCGAAGCTTTCTGAGCGATCTGCGAGATCGAGTCGTTACCCACGCCTTCCGGACCCATGAACTTGGCTTTCAGGCCTTTTTCATCCGCCTGGCGCAGGATCAGACCCAGCTCAGGGTGGTAGCCACCGTAGTAAACGAAGTCGACGTTGGCTTGCTTGAGTTTCTGGATGATCGACGAGAAGTCCTTGTCGCCGGCGTTGATGCCTTCGAACACGGCAACCTTGGTGCCTTTTTTCTCGAGGGTTTGTTTAACGGCGGTGGCGATGCCTTCACCGTATTGCTGTTTGTCGTGCAGGACAGCAACGATCTTCGGTTTTACGAAGTCGGCGATGTAGTTACCGGCGGCAGGGCCTTGGGCGCTGTCCAGACCGATGGTGCGGAACACCATTTTGTAACCACGGGCGGTGATGTCCGGGCTGGTGGCAGCCGGGGTGATCATGATCACGCCTTCGTCTTCGTAAATGTCCGAAGCCGGTTGGGTGGAGCTGGAGCACAGGTGACCGACCACGAACTTGACGCCGTCGTTGACGACTTTGTTCGCGACAGCTACCGCTTGTTTTGGATCACAGGCGTCATCGTATTCAACGGCTTCGAGTTTCTTGCCGTCTACGCCGCCTTTGGCGTTGATCTGTTCGATGGCCATTTTGGCGCCACTGAACTGCATGTCGCCGTATTGGGCTACAGGGCCGGTTTTAGGGCCGGCGATGCCGATCTTGATGGTGTCAGCTGCGAACGAATGGCTGGCAACCCCGGCCAGAACCATAGCGGCAAACAGTTTGGAAATCTGCTTAGTAGCCTTAGTCATAGTGCTCCACTCTTACTGTTGTAGTTTTTATAGTCCTGGCGCCGTAGCAGCAGAACCGGGTCAGATATCTTCGATATCCTCCGGAAAATGCCCCCGACAACTGTACCGGTACAGTGTAGAGCGCCAATTGTTAGCCTGGGAAGCTGGCGCCGGGGGGCAAAACCTGAGGGTGTCGCTTAATTGAAAGAAAAAGACAGAATAGCGGCGGGATGTTAGCTGGCTAATTGCTTGATTCAGCAGCATTCCCTGGCTTTCCTGCTCTTTTCTTTCGGTGACTCAATTGCATCCGGGTTTTTCTGCCAGACCACCGACGTTATCATTCGCGTCGATTTCTTTTCCGGACAGTGCCCATGAATGAAGAACCTAGCACCCTCTATGCCAAGCTGCTTGGTGAAACCGCATCTATTACGTGGAAAGAGTTGGAGCCCTTCTTTGCCAAGGGTGCCCTATTGTGGGTCGATCCCGGCCTGGATTTGATCGCTGCTGCCCAAGCTGTTGCGACGGATGAAGGTGAGAAAGTGGCTGCCTGGCTGGCTGCCGACAAGGTCGCCAAGCTGTCTGAAACGCGGGCGCTGGATCTTTTTGAACGCGACCCGCAGCTGTGGGCTGTGGTGGTTTCACCGTGGATTCTGATCCAGGAAAGGGCGACGAGCTGACTGTCCGCACTTTATTGGTGCGCCTGGCGGGCGACCAAAAGTGTGTAGGTGAGTAGCGTGATGGCATGTTGCCGTAGAGAAAGGCCACAGAAGGGTCTTGGCGAGGGTGACGTAAACGTAACGGGAACAGTTTATTGAGCAGCCTTCGGGCTGCTTAATTGTTTCTGGATGTTGGGTTTTTCGGTGAATCCGATGCCGCCATCGCGAGCAGGCTCGCTCCCACATTTAACCGCGTTTCTTCAGAAGAAATGCGGTCCTTGTGGGAGCGAGCCTGCTCGCGATTGGGCGCGACGCGGTTTTAGAAGGTTTTACCGGTATGGTTATTCAGCGAAATAACCTTGGTCTTGCCAATCCGGTGACGGTAGATCTCACGCAGGTACTTGATCGCCTTCTTCACGCAGTCGCGCGACAGGCGAATGTCGTTGATCGAGACGAATTTGTCCTTGTCGTTGATCAGCTCGCGGTACTTCTTCTCGTACATCGGTTTGATCGCGTACCAGTTGGTGTCGAGGATCTTCGCCGGGTTCTCGAACTCGTTCAGCAGATCGTCGATCAGGTCTTCGTCGAAGTCTTCATTGATGATGAAGTCGAGGATCGAGTTATCCAGGGTGTCGTCGAAGCGGTACGGGTTCTTCGCGAAGCAGCGCTTGATGAAGGCCACGATCAGCGTCAGGAAATCGTCCGACAGGCACGGGCTCTTGGCGATCAGGGTGGTCAGCGACAAGTTGGCCGAAGCGCCGATCACCAGGGCATAACGCTTGAGCGTAGTGTTGGGGAACAGGCTGTTGAGGTGGGTCTTCAACCGGTTCAAGTCCATGTAGGACAGCTTGTAGTCTTTCGGCAGCGAGACAATCGACACCACCGACGAGCAGTTCTTGAAGAAGTGCAGGTCGTGCAACGCGGCCGCGTCATAACCGGAATTCTTGTACTGCTCCAGCGAGGCCCGATAGCGCTTGGACTCGATCGGCAACAGGCTGATGCCTTCGATTGCCTGGGTCACTTTGTTGAAGTGCGGCAGGTCGATGGAACGGAAGAACAGGTCGTCGATGTTCAGACGCTGTGGCTCTTTCTCGAACACCTTGAACTTGTCGCTGCTCGGCGGCGGGGTTTCCGGCACCACGGACTCGGCGTAGGCAATCGCCACCGGGCCGGCCAGGCTCATGAACAGGTCGTTGGCGTCGAGGCGAATGGTTTCGCCGATGTCGATGCCAGCGCGACGGAAATAGTTCTGGTCGTAGTCAGTCGTGACCGCCTGCGCCGTCAGAATGTTGAAAATCTGCTGCGAGATGTATTGGTTGGCGTGCTTTTCCATCGCGTTGACGTCGATGTTCTGAATGTTGCCGTCATCGCTTTCTTCGGCATACCGCATGATGTCGTTGGAGATCAGCATCATGGCGTTCCATGGGCGGATCCGGCCCATGACGCTGGCTTCGCTGCTGTCTTCGTTGGCGAAGTTATAGGAGAAGTCCCACTCTTCCGACAGGTATTTGCACAGCAGGCGACCGGCGTTGATGTGCAGCGCCTCGGACATTTCGCTGCGGTGATCGGAAATGTTCGGCAGCACGCAGATGCCGCTGGTGAAGATCGGCTCGAAGACGAAGGAGTGACCGCTCTTGCCGTCGTGCTCATCCATCGGCTTGGTGTCGAACGTCTTGTTCATGTACGAGTGTTGCTGGGCCAGGCCGAATTCCGAGGCCATGCCCGAACCGGTACCGCCGCCAGCACTGAAGATCGAGAAATACAGGCGCGACTGGTTGGCCTTGATCCCACAGCTGTCGATCAGGTACGAGTGAATCATTTTCCAGTCCGGGCTGGAGAAACGCTGGGTGTCCTTGTTCAGGATGATCTTGGCCAGGTACTGACCGAGGATCGGCGCGTTACCGGCGCCACCGGCGTGGACTTCCGACAAGTCCATGATCTTCATTTTGCTGTAGTCGCGCAGGAAGCCACTCTTTTCGCCCTTGCGCGAGAAACGGATGCGACCGGCGATGTCTTTGTCCAGGTCGCCGAGCATCACCAGCGGCTCGACCAGGAACACCGGTTTGGTGGCCTTGTTCGGCCCCAGGCGCAGGTTGTTGCGAATCCACTGCGCCGGGCTGTAGCCCTTTTCGGCGTAGCGTTTGTCCGGCGACAGGCGGTCTTCGTTGTTGAATTCGTTGAGGTAGAACTTGCGGGCGTTGTACACCAGCTCCGCGACGTCCAGCGCAATGTTCGATCCGCAACGTCCCAGGCCGATCAGGCACACCGACGGGAATTCCTGATCGCTGTGCTGTTCGTTGTCGCCTTCCAGGTGCGGTGGGCGCGGGAACACCATGTCGCGCAGGCCATCGAGGTTATCGAGGATGCGGTCGGTGTTGGTTTCGGTGAAATACAGGTATTGCTGACTGGCCAGAGGACGTGACGGGATCAATGGCTTCGACGATGAGGGGCTGTTCGCCGCGGGGCTCAGTGTCAGGTCGGAAACCGTAGTGGCCGGATTATTTTTAGAGGTCATTGGGCGCCATGTACCTGGGCTGGTTAGCTCGGCGACACGGTGTCGTCGAACCTTCACGGAATAGGAACTCGCGACTTTTTTAGCGCGTATTTTGCCCAAGCGTCAGGGACTAAGCCTGAGCGACGCTCGGGGGAATCCTTTCCTTAGTCATGATGAATCGGCCAATATTCTGCGATCTTTAATCAAAAAGAAGGCTAAATGATGTCAACGCTACCTTCGTTGAGTTTTGCCGGAATCGGCCTGATGGGCTTGCCCATGTGCCGCCGCCTGTTGGCGGCGGGGTATCCGCTGACGGTATGGAATCGCAACCCGGCCAAGTGCGCAGCATTGGTCGAGGCCGGCGCCCGGCAAGTGGCAACGGCGGCTGAATTGGGTCAGCACGCTGATGTGGTGATGCTGTGCCTGGCGGACACGGCGGTGGTGCGCGAGGTGGTTTTCGGTCCGGCAGGGATTGCCGAGGGCGCTAAAAGCGGTCAGTTGCTGGTGGACTTTTCCAGTCTGGAACCGACGGCGACGCGGGACATGGCATCGGCGCTTGTCGACCAATGCGGCATGCGTTGGCTGGACGCGCCGGTGTCCGGAGGTGTCGTCGGTGCCGAGGCCGGTAGCCTGGCCATTATGGTCGGCGGCGAAGCGGCAGACCTTGAGCGAGTCAGGCCGGTGCTGTTGAACCTCGGTCAGCGGGTGACTCACATGGGCGGTGTCGGCGCCGGGCAGGTGACCAAGGCCTGCAATCAGATGATCGTTGCCTGCAATGCACTGGTGATTGCTGAAGTGGTGGCACTGGCCGAGCGCTCCGGGGTTGACGCCAGCCTGATCGCCGAGGCGCTGGCGGGAGGGTTCGCCGATTCAAAACCGCTGCAGATCCTCGCCCCGCAAATGGCCGAGAGTCGTTTCGAGCCGGTGAAGTGGCACGTGCGTACGCTGCTCAAAGACCTCGACACCGCGGTGAAATTCTCCCGCGAACAGGGCTCGGCCACGCCGATCAGCGGCTTGGCCGCACAACTGATGCGCCTGCATGGGGGGCAGGGCTTTTTGGAAAAGGATCCGTCGACGTTAGTGCAGTTGTACCGTAGCCAGGCTCAGAGAACTGACACTGCGTGAATGTTTGCGCTGATTGATTTCGGCCAGCACCGCAGGCAGCTCGGCCAGCGGTACCGGGCGGCTGAGCAGGTGGCCTTGAACCAGGTCGCAGCCCTGGCGTTCGAGAAAGTCATGTTGCTCGGGCGTTTCGACGCCCTCGCTGACGACCTGTAAATGCAGGGTGTGGGCCATGATGATAATGGCGTGGACGATTTCCATGTCCTGGGTAGCCTTGGGGATGTCCTGAATGAACGAGCGGTCGATTTTCAGTGTGTTCAGCGGCAGGCGCTTGAGGTAGGCCAGGGATGAATAGCCCGTGCCGAAGTCGTCGATCGAGAGCGAGACGCCGAGAGAACGGATCTGCTTCAACAACGCCAGGGTGTTGGCGAGATTGCCCATCAGCGCGTTTTCGGTGACTTCGAGTTCCAGCCGTTGTGGTGACACTCCGGCGATGCGCAGGGCGTTTTCGATTTCATCGGCCAACTCTTCCCGGGCGAGGTTCAGCGGCGAGCAGTTCACGGCGATCTTGAGTTCTTCGCGCCCCTGGCGAGACAGCACTCCAAGGTCCTCACAGGCCTTGTGCAATACCCAGTTATCCAGTTCGTTGATCAGGCCGTTGGCCTCGGCAATGGCAATGAACCGATCCGGTGCCAGCAACCCGTGAACCGGGTGTTGCCAGCGAATCAGCGCTTCGAGTTTGGTGACCTGGCCGCTTTTCAGGTCGTAGATCGGTTGGTAATAGAGGATCAGACCGGCGTCGTTGCGCAGGGCGTACCGCAGTTCTTCTTCGAGTTGCAGCTCCAGCGTGGCACGGTTTTTCATGTGTGGACTGAAAAAATGCAGCCCGTTGCGCCCGCTGCCCTTGGACTGGTAAAGCGCCAGGTCGGCGTTTTTCAGCAGCTCCTCGCAGGTCGTTCCATCTTGCGGAAAAACGCTGATGCCGATGCTGGTGGTCATGACCATGCTGCGGCCGGACAGCTCGATGGGCTCCTTCATCTTCAGCATGATGCGTTGGGCCATGCTCCGGGCTTCTTCAAGCTCATGCAGCCCGATGAGGATGCAGAACTCGTCCCCGCCAAAGCGCGCCACCACATCGTCATGGCTGCGTACCGAATCCTTGATATGGCTGGCCAGGACCTTGAGCAATTCATCGCCGGCGTCATGGCCCAGGCTGTCGTTGATCCGCTTGAAGTGGTCGATGTCGAGGAACATCACGGCAAGCATCCCGCCTTCGTTGGTCTTTTCGAGCAGTTTTTCGGCGAAAATCTGATTGAAGCCGCGGCGGTTGATCAGGTTGGTCAGCGCGTCGTAGTGCGCCACCTGTTGCAGCGACAAGCGCGCCTGATCCAGTTGGCTGAGCAGGATGTTGACCCGCTTCAGGTCGGATTCCTTGTGTTGCAGCTTCTTGTCGGCCAATGCCGCGCTGATGCTGCTGCCGATGATCAGCAAGGTCATTACCGCCACCGTCAGCCCCAGTTGCAGGTGGGTGTTGTCGTCGGGCAGTGGCTGGGGGCTATCGATGGGAAGCACCAGGTTGAGCGCCGCCATGCCAGTGAAATGCATGCTGACGATGCCGGCTCCGAGCACCAGGCTGGCGGTGTATTTGAGCAGTTGATGAACCACGCCGCTGCCCTCGCACAGGTGACGGGAAATCAACAGGGCCGCCAGGCTGGCGCCAATTGCGATCACGATAGAGAGCGCGAACAGGGCAGGGTTGTAATAGGCCGTCGCGTAGGAGCGCATCGCGGCCATACCCACGTAATGCATGGTCGCGATACCCAGGCCGATCCATACCGCGGCCCGCAGTGTTTTCCAGAAAGTCAGATGAGGATGGCTGAGGGTATGCATCGCCAGCCAAGAAGCTGTCAGTGCAAACAGCAACGAGATCAGGGTGACGGGTAACTGATAATGGATTTCGATCGGGGCCTGGAAGGCCAGCATGCTGACAAAGTGCATGGCCCAGATACCGCCCGCCAGACACCCGGCACCAACCCAGCGCCACAGACGTTGGGACGCCGCTTTTTCGGCATGGCCGATCCGCTCGGTGATGTCCAGTGTGGCGAAGCCGGTCGCACAGGCGACCACATAGGCCAGCAACACCAGAAAGGGGTTATGGGTGCAATTGAGGATGACCTGGCCAGTCTCAGGCAGTTGAGTCGTGAAATATAAAGCTGGCCACTCCATCGGACGCCTCGTATTTATCCAGCCGACACCATGAACCCTGGCGAATGTCTTGGAGTATAGAGGTCACACAAAGAGTGCAAACGGTAGTGGCACATTGCATTCGAACATTTTGTAATTACAGGCGCCGGTATTCAGGCGATCTGCTCATAAGGGAACTCGAATTCCGGTTGCAGGGCCGGCAATCCGAACGCTGCCCGTGCCGCATCGCAATCCACATTTGCCTCGCCGTTGGCCCAGGAGGCGTCGAACTCCCGACAGGTGCTGGAACGTTGGTCGTAAATCGAGCATTGCACGGTGCTGCCGACTTCGCCGACCAGCCCGACGCAGCGAGTGGGTTTGCAGTCCGTGCCCAGCATGGCCACCCGGCTGGGGCTGATGGGGGCGACTAGCTCGTCAGGCACCGTTCCCCCGGCCGAGGTGCATTCACCCCAGAAAAAAGACACGCGAAAATGAGAACAGCAGGCACCGCAATTCAGACACGGACTGGCTTCGGACATGGGCGATAATCAAAGAGGGATAGGGGATTGGTGGGGCAGGCAAGGCCGCTATTCTAGGCTTCGCTTTGAACTTGGGAAGGGGGCGAAAAAGTATTTTTTCATGTGACCAATGGCGAGAAATACTTGCCTTGCAGAATCCCTTGTGGGAGCGAGCCTGCTCGCGAAAGCGGCGGATCAGTCACCCTCTGTATTGAATGTGCCGGCCTCTTCGCTAGCAGCTCGCTCCCACAGGTTTGGATTTGGCTCCATGGGTTGATATCAGCATTACGAATAATTACAGACAGCTCCGGCGGGCCTGTCTAGATTGGAGGTTCCGGGGACAGCGAAGCCCCAATAACAATAAAAGAGACGGACCCCCATGCAGAACTCGACCCAAGCGGCGAATGCCTGGCGCATTCTGTTCCTGCTGTTCCTGGCCAATCTGTTCAACTTCTTCGATCGCACCATCCCGGCCATCATCATCGAACCCATCCGCATGGAATGGCACCTCAGCGACTTTCAGCTGGGGATCATCGGTACTGCATTCACCATCGTCTACGCCATTGCCGGCTTGCCCCTGGGGCGCATGGCCGATACCGGTTCGCGCAGCAAGCTGATGGGCTGGGGCCTGGCAGCGTGGAGCGGTCTGACGGCGGTCAATGGTCTGGTGGGCAATTTCTGGGCGTTCCTGATCGTGCGCATGGGCGTCGGCGTCGGCGAAGCCAGTTACGCGCCGGCCGCCAACTCGCTGATCGGCGACCTGTTCCCGGCGCATCGTCGCGCGCGGGCCATGGGCATTTTCATGCTCGGTCTGCCACTGGGCCTGCTGCTGGCGTTCTTCACCATTGGCGCAATGGTCAAAGCGTTCGACAGCTGGCGTGCACCGTTCTTCATCGCGGCGGTGCCGGGGCTGATCCTCGCTATCTTCATGTTCTTCATCAAAGAGCCGAAGCGTGGCGCGGCAGAAACCGTGCAGGTCTCGCAAGAGAAAGTCGACAAGCCGATCCGGCGAATTCTGGCAGTGCCGACCTTTCTTTGGCTGGTCATGGCCGGGTTGTGCTTCAACTTCGCTACTTATGCCTGCAACTCGTTTCTGGTGCCGATGTTGCAGCGTTACTTCCTGATGCCGTTGCAGGAAGCGGCGGTGGCGACCGGCGTGATCGTCGGCGTGACCGGTTTGTTCGGATTGACGCTCGGTGGCTGGGTCGCCGACAAGATTCACCAGCGAGTGGCCAATGGGCGCCTGCTGTTTGCGGCGTTCAGCCTGATCATCTCGACGGTCTGTACCGCGTGGGCGCTGCATGCCGGGCGGATCGAGATCGGGGTGTTCGTGGCAGTGTTCAGCGTGGGTTGGCTGTTTGCTTACAACTTCTATACCTGCGTTTACACGGCGATTCAGGACGTGGTCGAACCGCGCTTGCGGGCCACGGCGATGGCGCTGTTCTTCGCCGGGTTGTACTTGCTGGGCGGTGGTTTGGGACCGGTGGTGGTGGGTGGTTTGTCCGACCACTTCGCGCACACGGCGATGGCCGCGGCAGGCACCGAGCAAATGACCGAGGCGTTCAAGGCGGTCGGCTTGCATGACGCGATGTACTTGATCCCGGTGGCGCTGTTTTTCACCATGGTGTTTCTGTTTTTGGCTTCGCGGTGTTTTGTTCGGGATTCGAAGCGGATGAAGGAAGGGTTGGTCGCTGTGGGTGAATCTGATGTTGCAGTGGCGACTGCATAATCGCTATCGCCAGCAGGCTGGCCCCCACATTGGATCTACAGCGTTAACAAATCCCCGGTGGGCGCTAGCCTGCTCCTGCCAGCGATGCGGCCATCAGCATCACTGCCTCAAATTTCAGGCAATAAAAAAGGCCCGCATCACTGCGGGCCTTCTTGTTTTCAGTGGTGGAGCAGGGCGGTTTAACCCGCCACCAACACCCGAATCGCTTCCAGCCGCAACGCGGCTTTATCCAGCATCGCCAGACCCTGCTCGCGTTGTTTGCGCAGGGCAACCAGTTCGCTGTCGCGCACGGTCGGGTTGACCGCTTGCAGTGCGGTCAAACGTGCCAGCTCTTCGTCGGTATCGGCCGCCAGACGACGTTGCGCTTCGGCAACCCGTTCGGCGTGACGCGGGAAGATCTTCTCTTCGCCGGCGTTGATCCGTGGCGTCAGTTGATCGCGCTGAGCCTGGATGAACTTGTTGGCGCTGGCGCGGGGTACGCTTTCCAGTTGATCGTTCAAGGTCTCGAACGACACCCGTGCCGACAGGTCGTTGCCATTGGCATCGAGCAGGCAGCGCAGGGCGGCCGGCGGCAGGTAACGGCCCAGTTGCAGCGAGCGCGGCGCAACCACTTCGCTGACGTAGAGCAGTTCCAGCAACACGGTGCCCGGTTTCAGCGCCTTGTTCTTGATCAGCGCCACGGCGGTGTTGCCCATTGAACCGGACAAGACCAGGTCCATGCCGCCTTGCACCATCGGGTGTTCCCAGGTGATGAACTGCATGTCTTCGCGAGACAGCGCCTGGTTACGGTCGTAAGTGATGGTCACGCCTTCGTCGTCGCCCAGCGGGAAACTGGCGTCGAGCATTTTTTCGCTCGGCTTGAGGATCAGGGCGTTTTCCGAATGGTCTTCGCTGTCGATGCCGAATGCGTCGAACAGGGTTTCCATGTAGATCGGCAGGGCGAACTGATCGTCTTGTTCGAGAATGTCCTCGACCAGCGCATCACCTTCGCCAGCGCCGCCGGAGTTGAGTTCCAGCAAGCGGTCACGGCCGGTGTGCAGTTCGGCTTCCAGGCGCTCACGCTCGGCGCGGGCTTCGTCGATCAGCGCTTGCCACTCGCCATCGTCGGCATTTTCCAGCAGTGGCAGCAGGCGCGGGCCGAACTGATGCTGCAAGGCGTTGCCGGTCGGGCAGGTGTTGAGGAACGCGTTCAGCGCCTCGTGATACCACTGGAACAGCCGTTCTTGAGGGCTGGTTTCCAGATACGGCACGTGCAGTTCGATGATGTGCTTCTGGCCGATCCGGTCCAGACGACCGATACGCTGCTCGAGCAAGTCCGGGTGGGATGGCAGATCGAACAGCACCAGGTGGTGCGAGAACTGGAAGTTACGACCTTCACTGCCGATTTCCGAGCAGATCAGCACCTGTGCGCCAAATTCTTCGTCGGCGAAGTAGGCCGCGGCGCGGTCACGCTCAAGGATGTTCATGCCTTCGTGGAAGACAGTGGCCGGAATACCGGAGCGCACACGCAGGGCGTCTTCCAGGTCCATGGCGGTTTCAGCGTGGGCGCAGATCACCAGCACTTTGGTGCGTTTGAGCATCTTCAGCTGATCGATCAGCCACTCGACGCGCGGGTCGAATTTCCACCAGCGTTCTTCTTCGTTGGCGTCCGGCTGGGCCTGGAAGCTGACTTCCGGGTACAGCTCGGCGTGATCGCCCAGCGGCAGTTCGAGGTATTCGTCCGGGCACGGCAGCGGGTACGGATGCAGTTTGCGCTCCGGGAAACCCTGCACGGCGGCGCGGGTGTTGCGAAACAGCACGCGGCCGGTGCCGTGGCGGTCCAGCAGTTCGCGGACCAGGCGGGCGCTGGCTTCGATGTCGCCATCGTTGACGGCGGTCAGCAGCGCTTCGCCTTCGTTGCCGAGGAAACCGTGAATGGTCTTGTGCGCTTCCGGCGACAGGCGCCCTTTGTCCAGCAGCTCCTGAACGGCTTCGGCCACCGGGCGATAGTTTTCGCTCTCGGCGCGGAAGGCGTGCAGGTCATGGAAACGGTTCGGGTCAAGCAGGCGCAGGCGCGCAAAGTGGCTGTCCTGACCCAGTTGTTCCGGGGTCGCGGTCAGCAACAGGACGCCGGGAATGACTTCGGCCAGTTGCTCGACCAAGGTGTATTCAGGGCTGGCCTTGTCTTCGTGCCACACCAGGTGGTGCGCTTCGTCGACCACCAGCAGGTCCCAACCGGCGGCGAACAGCGCGTCCTGGGCCTTTTCGTCGTCCACCAGCCACTCGAGTGCAACCAGCGCGAGCTGGGTGTCTTCAAATGGGTTGGCGGCATCGCTTTCGATGAAGCGTTCTTCGTCGAACAGCGCGACTTGCAGGTTAAAGCGGCGGCGCATCTCGACCAGCCACTGGTGCTGCAGGTTCTCCGGCACCAGGATCAGCACGCGGTTGGCGCGGCCCGAGAGCAGTTGGCGATGGATCACCAGGCCGGCTTCGATGGTTTTGCCCAGGCCCACTTCATCGGCCAGCAGAACCCGCGGCGCAATGCGGTCGGCGACTTCGCGGGCGATGTGCAACTGGTGCGCGATCGGTTGCGCGCGTACGCCACCGAGGCCCCAAAGCGCGGACTGCAATTGGCGGCTGGTGTGTTCCAGGGTGTTGTAGCGCAGGGAGAACCAGGCCAGCGGGTCGATCTGCCCGGCGAACAAACGGTCGCTGGCCAGGCGGAACTGAATGAAGTTCGACAGTTGGGTTTCCGGCAGGGTAACCACTTCGTTCTGCGCGTTGAGGCCGTGGTAGACCAGCAGGCCATCGACGTCGTCGACTTCCTGGACGGTCAGCTTCCAGCCTTCGAAGTGAGTGATGGAGTCGCCCGGCGAAAATCGCACGCGGGTGAGGGGCGCATTCCGTAGCGCGTACTGGCGAGTCTCGCCAGTGGCCGGATAGAGCACGGTCAACAAGCGGCCGTCCTGTGCCAGAACGGTGCCTAAACCCAGCTCGGCTTCGCTGTCACTGATCCAGCGTTGCCCCGGTTGATACTGCTGCGCCATGCTGCCTGACTCCCACCTTGAAAAAGCGGGCTATCTTAACGGAATGAGGGCTTCAGGGCCAAAGGACTCTCATAAAAACTCGCACTCTTACGTTAGCCCAGCGACGCGATGCTTGCAGGTCGGGGCACCAATTGGTGCCAAACCGGTCACAGTTTGCGACCGATGGCTCAAGTCGCCATCCCCGCAGCCGACAGCCTGCTGACAGGAGACTGATAATTATGCTGCCACCGATGCTCCCTTTGAGTGCCGTGCCGATCACGTCACAGCAGGACCCGATCCGCCAGCGCCCGGATATTCCGCCTGTCGTGCCGGTGCAGGAAAGCTCCAACGAAAACACCATCGACCTGCAACAGCGAGATCCCGAAGAAGCGGCTTTTCAGCTGCGCGAGGAACAGCGGCGCAAGCAGGAGCGGGAACGGCGTCGTCGTGAGGCTGATGAAGATCCGGAAGAGCATCTGGCGATTCCCGGTAACGAGCTCAATGCCGACAATACCGTGCCGGTGGCGCCGTTGATGGAAGATCAGCCGCGCCAGGGGTTGTGGGTCGATATCCAGATTTGAGGTTGTGGCTGGTCAGCGCTGCCGTGAGACCGCATTATTGTGACAACCCTGCCATACGATGTACTGAGCACCATGAGCCAAGACGACAAGCTGATTGATCTCAATTCCGAACGCGCCAAGCGGGTTCATGACCTTAATGAAAAGCGTCTGAATGAAGTGCGTCAGGCGTTTGAGCAGGCGATGCCGTTGGGTAAAGCCAAGAAGAAACCGAAGAACAAGCCGAAAAAGCGCTGAAACACCCTGCATCCGTTGATGCAGGTCAGTTATTTCCCCTCCTTTACGCCCTGTCTTGGGCGACATTGATCCTGGTCAATTTTCTCTTCTGCCTGATTGGTTAACTTAGCCCTATCGCAACAGGGCAAGTGCAGGAGAGCCGTCATGTTTTTCGACAACGTGGTGATCGCAGGGGTGCTGACAGTCGGCCTCATGGTTCTGTTTTTCGCAGGGTTCGGATTTTTTATCTGGAAGGATTCGCATAAGCGTAAGCCGTAGTTCTTTCTGGATGTAATGAGCACGCAAGGCATTTTGGGCAACTTCGGTTGCCCTTTTTTTCGCCTGCGATTTGGGGATGGGGGGGCTGTGGAGCCTGTTTGCGAAGGCGGCCTGATAGCCGACCTGTCTCTGCGTGGTGTACATATCCATTCCTGCGGTAACGGCCGCTTATGGTTTCGCCCTTACGGCGACTCACTTTTTTTTCAAACGCCAAAAAAAAGTAAGCAAAAAAAGGCTCGCCCCTTCATCTGGGGGCATCGCCTCCGGTCGGCTTCGCTTCGACCTCCTCTCGATGTGTGCGGCTTCGCCGCACGGCGCTACGCGCCCCCCCCCCAGATGAACGCCTCCACTCAGCCTCCCGAAGGGGCGGGCAGATCAAGAGCAGGCGAGCTAACGCTCGGCCTAATGAGTGGTGAGGAGCGAAGCGGGTACACCGAACCCCTTGTAGGAGCGAGGCTTGCCCGCGAAGGCGTCCTCACGGCCAACCATCTCTTTCAACAGCCCCGGCAATGCCGGACTGCAGGCCATAAAAAAGGCGCGAACCTTACGGAACGCGCCTCTTTGTCGCAGCCATGTATCAGCTGCCCAGTGCCTTCGATGCCAGCCAGAACAGGCCGGCCGACAAGGCCACTGTCGCGGGCAGGGTCAGGACCCAGGCCAGCAGGATGGTTCTCACGGTGCCGCCTTGCAGGCCGCTTTTATTGGCGACCATGGTGCCCGCCACACCCGAGGACAGGACGTGGGTGGTGGAGACCGGCAGGCTGAAGATGTTGGCCATGCCGATCAGGCTCGCGGTGGTGATCTGTGCCGACATGCCTTGGGAGTAAGTCATGCCCTGCTTGCCGATCTTCTCGCCGATGGTCAGCACCACGCGTTTCCAGCCGACCATGGTCCCCAGGCCCAGGGCCAGGGCGACCGCCAGAATCACCCAGAACGGGGCGTATTCGGTGGTGGTGGTCAGGTCTTTGCGCAGTTTGTCCAGGTCAGCCTTTTCACGGGCAGCGAGGCCAGGCAGCTTGCCGACTTTCTTCGCCGTGTCATCCAGGCAGAGCAGATAACGACGCACTTCGATGCGGCTTTCCGGCGACAGCGAGTGGTAATCCGCTACACCTTTAAGGGTGTCGAGGAGGGCGGTGATGGTCGGTTCGGTCTGTTGCGGGTTGCAACGGAATTTCTCCGGCAGATCGCCTTCCACGCTTTTGCCCAGGGCCAGGTACTCGCCCAAGGTGTCGGCGTTACGCTTGTAGAACTGGCTCAGGTGCAACGTCGCATCGCGGGTCCGTTCGATCTGGTAGGTCGTGCTGCCCAGGTCGAGAACGAACTGCGCCGGCACGATACCGATCAGCACCAGCATGATCAGGCCGATACCTTTCTGGCCATCGTTGGAACCGTGCACGAAGCTCACGGCCATGGCCGAGATCACCAGCACCAGGCGATTCCAGAACGGCGGGTGTTTCTTGTCGTCGATCTTGCGGCGCTGTTCCGGTGTCTTGTGCATCTTCGACAGAGGACGCCACCATTTAAGACCGATCAATATCAGCGCTGCGACCAGGAAACCCGCCATCGGCGAGAACACCAGGGACGCCCCGATGTCGATCGCTTTCTGCCAGTTCACGCCATCGGCCAACGCAATGTCGTTGATCAACGCGTTGGCCAGGCCGACACCGAGGATCGAACCGATCAGCGTGTGGGAGCTGGAGGCCGGGATACCGAAGTACCAGGTGCCCAGGTTCCAGGTGATGGCGGCGGCGAGCAGCGAGAACACCATGGCCAGCCCGTGACCGGTGTTCACATTGATCAGCAGCTCTACCGGCAGCAGGTGGACGATGGCATACGCCACGCCGACACCGCCCAGCAGTACGCCGAGAAAGTTGAACACACCGGAAAAGAACACCGCCAGATGAGGCGGCATGGCTTTGGTGTAGATAACGGTGGCCACCGCGTTAGCGGTGTCATGAAAGCCGTTGATGAACTCGAAGGCGAGGACAAAGGCCAGGGCGAGCAAGAGGCTCACAAGCACCCAAGCATCAAGTCCGCTGAATAAATCGATCATGAAGGTTTTCTGACCCGGTCATAAGGGGGCGCGATTATGCCAGAAAAGACTGCAAATCGATGCACTAGGTGCTCATCGGTAACATTCTTCAACGAATTAATTTGTGACGATGGCCTATCGCCGAGGTTTTTACCGGGTTTTGCAAGTCATTGAATTCAGATGAAAAGGCCGCAGCCACAAGGGTTTCTCTCGTGAGACCGAGAGGCTTGAACACTTGTGTGAAATATCTGAGAAGAGGGTCAGGCAAGTGCCATTTGCCTCATCCATAGGGTGAGGTGACCGCTGCCCGCTTGTAGCGGGCGCGAAAGGCATCATCAGAACACCCCGCTTTTAACGGGTGCCGATGCAGACCCTTGAAGGATTCAGGCCGAGGTATTCAGGGTTCTTCGGCTTTGAGTTCCTTTTCCATCTTCTGCAATTCCTGGGTGAATGCCTGATCCTGAACGGTGGCGCGTTTACGCCAGGGTTTGCGTTCGGGTTCGGGCTGAGCGGCGTAGGTGGTGACTTCCCCGCCGTAAACTTCCTTGTAACGTTGTTCCTGGCGCTCAAGTTCCGCGCGCAGTTCGTCTTTCGTCACAGTGCTACCTGTATGAGTTGAGATAAATTCTGGTGAAACGCGCTGCATGGAACCTATTGACCACACCCGTCGAAAGGCCAATACCCGATAAAGGCATCGTTTCTACGGCGTGCGAAAAATACTTCCATGTTGCAGGCGGCCACGGCACCAGAGAAAAACAGCTGACGTAGCATCAGTTACCTGTTTCAGCGAGCGCGTTGGCGGAGCATATGAAATGAGCGTCAAGCGCTTGCTGCAGGCAGCGACGATAGAATACCGGGCTGCCGGGTAGCGGGATCGGCACGTAAAAACCGCTTCGCCACTGAGGTGCATTATAGCGGTCGATCCGAAGAACACTATCGCTTGAGAGTTAAAAGTAGTTCTACCTGTGTGATTGTTTTGTTACTCACAACTTTCAGAGGTAACTAGGGTGTGGGTGATGTCACAGTGCAACGATGTCTTTCTGACGCCATAAAGTCGAACAAGTTAATCCCACTACATCAGCCCTTAATCAGTAAAGAATAAAAGCATGTTGCGGGCGCTGCGCAAATCAGCGCGCGCAGGTAGCCATCGTCTGTGAGGTCGATTGCGATTATCGGTCGATGGTTCGATAATCGCCCAATCTTGCGGCCTGTGGCTTGTGTGCCGGACCCGAAGCCGCTTGTAATAGCCGCTGATCCGTGTGGGAAAAGGACCTGATATGAACGATCAAATGCGCAATTCCTTCGCTTCAGTGGCGCCGCCGATCGTGGCCTCGCCCGCCAAGCGAATCCAGGCCCTGACCGGCGATCCGGATTTCATGACGTCCCTGGCTCGGGGATTGGCGGTGGTTCAAGCGTTCCAGGAGCGCAAACGGCACCTGACCATTGCCCAGATCAGCCACCGCACGGAAATTCCCCGCGCCGCTGTGCGACGTTGCCTGCACACCCTGATCAAACTCGGCTACGCCACCACCGACGGTCGCACCTATTCGCTGCTGCCCAAAGTGCTGACGCTCGGCCATGCCTATTTGTCCTCAACGCCTTTGGCGGTGTCCGCCCAGCCGTATCTGGACCGTATGAGTGAGCAACTTCACGAGGCCTGCAACATGGCCACGCTGGAGGGCGACGACATTTTGTACATCGCTCGCTCGGCGACCACCCAACGCCTGATTTCCGTCGACCTGTCGGTGGGCGGGCGGTTGCCAGCGTATTGCACGTCGATGGGCCGGATTCTTCTTGCGGCACTGGACGACACCTCGCTGCGCGAATACCTCGACCATGCGGAGTTCCAGGCCAAGACCAGCCGAACCTTGCACACACCCGAGGCGTTGCTCGAATGTCTGCAGGAAGTGCGGCAACAAGGCTGGTGCATCGTCGATCAGGAACTGGAGCAGGGCCTGCGTTCGATTGCCGTTCCGGTGTACGACGCTTCGGGCCAGGTGGTGGCCGCGCTCAACGTCAGCACCCACGCCGGACGAGTCAGCCGCAACGAGCTGGAGCAGCGTTTCTTGCCCGGTTTGTTAAGTGCCAGCCGTGACCTCAGCGCCCAGTTGTTTGCCTAAGCTGTTCGATAAACGCACAGACTCGCGTTTATCGAATTGACGCTGTTTCCCCGGGATCATTACTGTCGCGGCAGCGCCAGCCCTGAGCTGGCACCTGTCCGACTGCGTTCTTGCGTGGAATAAAAATAATGAACCAGCCTCAGTCTGCTGTAGGAAACTGCCTCGACGTGCAGTCCTTCATCAATGCTCAACCCATCTCGCGCTACCAGTGGCGAGTGGTGATCCTGTGTTTCCTGATTGTCTTCCTTGATGGCCTCGATACCGCGGCCATGGGCTTCATCGCGCCGGCCCTGTCCCAGGACTGGGGCATTGATCGCGCCAGTCTCGGCCCGGTGATGAGTGCCGCGCTGATCGGCATGGTCTTCGGCGCACTGGGCTCCGGTCCCTTGGCTGACCGCTTTGGGCGAAAAGTCGTACTGGTCGGCGCGGTATTGTTGTTCGGGGCTTTCAGCCTGGCCTCGGCGTACAGCACTAACGTCGATCAACTGCTGGTGCTGCGCTTCCTCACCGGCCTGGGCCTTGGCGCCGGGATGCCGAACGCCACCACGCTGTTGTCGGAATACACCCCGGAGCGCAAAAAATCCCTGCTGGTGACCAGCATGTTCTGCGGCTTCAACCTCGGCATGGCCGGTGGCGGGTTTATCTCGGCCAAGCTGATTCCGGCCTTCGGCTGGCACAGTCTGCTACTGATCGGCGGGATTCTGCCGTTGATCCTGACCGTCGTCTTGCTGTTCTGGCTGCCCGAATCGGCGCGTTACCTGGTCGTGCGCAACCGTGGCACCGACAAAGTGCGCAAGGCTCTCGCACCGATCGATCCGACCGTCGTCGCTCAGGCGTCGAGCTTCAGCGTACCGGAGCAGAAAACCGTGAAGGCGCGCAACGTGTTCGCGGTGATCTTCTCTGGCACCTATAGCACCGGCACCTTGCTGTTGTGGCTGACCTACTTCATGGGGCTGGTGATTGTTTACCTGCTGACCAGTTGGCTGCCGACACTGATGCGTGACAGTGGCGCGAGCATGGAACAAGCGGCATTCATTGGTGCCCTGTTCCAGTTTGGCGGGGTGTTGAGCGCAGTGGGCGTGGGCTGGGCGATGGACCGGTTCAATCCGCACAAGGTCATCGGCATTTTCTACCTGCTGGCCGGGGTGTTTGCCTACGCGGTAGGGCAGAGCCTGGGCAATATCACGATTTTGGCGACATTGGTGCTGGTGGCCGGGATGTGCGTCAACGGTGCGCAATCGGCGATGCCGTCGCTGGCAGCGCGGTTTTATCCGACTCAAGGGCGAGCGACCGGGGTGTCGTGGATGCTCGGGATTGGCCGTTTCGGCGCGATTCTCGGGGCCTGGATGGGTGCGACATTGCTGGGCCTGGGCTGGAACTTTGAACAGGTGCTGACGGCGCTGGTGATTCCGGCGGCGGTGGCAACCATGGCGGTGGTGATCAAGGGCATGGTCAGTCATGCGGATGCGACCTGAGTCCAGGCTCCGGAATCCTCGGCGGGTTTGATGGCCTCTTCGCGGGCAGGCTCGGTCCTACAGTCAATCGCGTTCTCCTGTAGGAGTGAGCCGGCTCCGGGCGGCGTTCCGACGATGCTTTTTGGGATCGATAGTGAGACAACAATATGTTCGATAAACGAACACTTAGTCGATTATCGGATTGTTTGGCGTTTTGCACAGGCTTAACCTTCAGTCATTCCGGCGCTGCGCATCGCGCCTTTTTCTACCACTGTCGGTTCATCACAAACGGGAGCCTGCCCCATGGCTGAAATCCTTTCGCTGCACGACGCGGTGAAGCAATTCGTCAACGACGGCGATACCGTCGCGCTCGAAGGCTTCACTCACCTGATCCCTACGGCGGCCGGTCACGAAATCATTCGCCAGGGCAAGAAAGATCTGACGCTGGTGCGGATGACGCCGGACCTGATCTACGACCAGTTGATCGGCGCCGGTTGTGCTCGCAAGCTGATTTTCTCCTGGGGCGGCAACCCGGGTGTCGGTTCGCTGCATCGTCTGCGTGACGCGGTCGAGAAGCAGTGGCCGCACGCGCTGGAAATCGAAGAGCATAGCCACGCCGACCTGGCCAATGCCTACGTCGCTGGCGCCTCCGGCCTGCCGTTCGCGGTACTGCGTGCCTACGCCGGTTCCGACTTGCCGAAGGTCAACCCGCTGATCAAAACCGTCACCTGCCCGTTCACCGGCGAAGTGTTGGCCGCCGTGCCTTCGGTACGCCCGGACATCACCGTGATTCACGCGCAGAAAGCCGACCGCAAAGGCAACGTGCTGCTGTGGGGCATTCTCGGCGTTCAAAAAGAAGCCGCGCTGGCGGCCAAGCGTTGCATCGTCACCGTCGAGGAAATCGTCGACGACCTCAATGCACCAATGAATTCTTGCGTGCTGCCGACCTGGGCCTTGAGCGCGGTCTGCCATGTGCCTGGCGGCGCGCATCCGTCCTACGCCCACGGTTACAACGAGCGCGACAATCGTTTCTACCAGGCTTGGGACCCGATTGCCCGCGACCGTGAAACCTTCACCGCGTGGATCGACGAATACATCCACGGCTGCGCTGACTTCAGCGAGTTCCAGGCCAAACTGGCCGCTGCTTCGGAGGCCAAGTAATGACTTACACCACCAACGAAATGATGACCGTCGCCGCTGCCCGCCGCCTGAAGAACGGTTCGGTGTGCTTCGTCGGCATCGGCCTGCCGTCGAAAGCCGCCAACCTGGCGCGCCTGACGTCTTCGCCGGATGTGGTCCTGATCTACGAATCGGGTCCGATCGGTGCCAAGCCAAGCGTACTGCCGCTGTCGATCGGTGACGGCGAACTGGCGGAAACCGCCGACACTGTCGTCCCGACCGGTGAGATTTTTCGCTACTGGTTGCAGGGCGGGCGCATTGACGTCGGTTTTCTCGGCGCCGCGCAGGTCGACCGCTTCGGCAACATCAACACCACCGTGGTCGGTGATTACCACGCACCGAAAGTCCGCCTGCCCGGTGCCGGTGGCGCGCCGGAAATTGCCGGCTCGGCGAAAAGCGTACTCATCATTCTCAAGCAATCGGCGCGCTCCTTCGTCGACAAACTCGACTTCATCACCTCGGTCGGTCATGGCGAGGGCGGTGATTCGCGCAAGCGTCTCGGCCTTCCGGGCGCCGGGCCAGTCGGCATCATTACCGACCTGTGCATCATGGAGCCCGAAGCGGACACCCATGAATTCGTGGTCACCGCGCTGCACCCGGGCGTGACTCGCGAGCAAGTGATTGCCGCCACCGGTTGGGCAATTCGCTTCGCAGGAAATGTCGAAAATACGGCTGAGCCAACGGATGTTGAGCTTAAGGCGCTCAGGGATCTGGAAGCCCGCACCGCCGCCGCCCACGACCAGACACCGGGAGAAGCGTGATGCGCGACGTTTATATCTGCGATGCGATTCGCACCCCCATCGGCCGTTTCGGCGGCGGCTTGTCAGCGGTGCGTGCAGACGACCTCGCCGCCGTGCCGATCAAGGCCTTGATGGAACGCAACCCGTCGGTGGACTGGAACGCAGTGGACGAGGTGTTCCTCGGCTGCGCCAACCAGGCCGGCGAAGACAACCGCAACGTCGCCCGCATGGCGCTGTTGCTGGCCGGGCTGCCGGAAAGCATTCCCGGCGTCACGCTCAATCGCCTCTGCGCCTCGGGTATGGATGCGATCGGCACTGCCTTCCGCGCAATCGCCAGTGGCGAAATGGAACTGGCAATTGCCGGCGGCGTCGAGTCGATGTCCCGCGCACCCTTCGTGATGGGCAAGGCCGATGCGGCGTTCTCGCGCAACATGAAGCTGGAAGACACCACCATCGGCTGGCGCTTCATCAACCCGTTGATGAAAGCGCAATACGGCGTCGATGCGATGCCGCAGACCGCCGACAACGTGGCCGACGATTACGAAGTGTCTCGCGAGGATCAGGACGCTTTCGCCCTGCGCAGCCAGCAGCGCACAGCCGCCGCGCAAGCTGCAGGATTTTTCGCTGAAGAAATCGTCGAAGTGCGGGTTGCCCACAAGAACGGCGAAACCGTCGTCAGCCAGGATGAGCATCCTCGTGCCGACACCACGCTGGAAACCCTGGCCAAGCTGAAGCCCGTCAACGGTCCAGGCAAAACCGTCACCGCCGGCAACGCTTCCGGTGTGAACGACGGCGCAGCGGCGTTGATTCTGGCCTCCGCTGAAGCAGTGAAGAAACACGGCCTGACCGCCCGCGCCAAAGTGCTGGGTATGGCGAGCGCCGGTGTCGCGCCACGGGTAATGGGCATCGGCCCGGTGCCGGCGGTGCGCAAATTGACCGAGCGCCTCGGGCTGGCCGTCAGCGATTTCGATGTGATCGAACTCAATGAAGCCTTTGCCAGCCAAGGGTTAGCGGTACTGCGTGAGCTGGGCTTGGCGGACGACGCGGCCCAGGTCAACCCGAACGGTGGCGCCATTGCCTTGGGCCATCCGTTGGGCATGAGCGGTGCGCGCCTGGTCCTGACCGCGTTGCATCAGCTTGAAAAAACGGGCGGCAACAAAGGCCTGGCGACCATGTGCGTCGGTGTCGGCCAGGGTCTGGCCTTGGCCATCGAACGCGTCTGACGCCCGGCAGACTAATAAGAACAGAGGAAAGCGAAATGACTGACAAGCCTGGTTACCGTCGCCCGCAGGAAGGCACCCAGCCGGACTACCTGCACCCGACTTATCAATCCACCAACCTTCGCGCGCCGTCCAAGCCGTTGGTGTTTTTGCCGCATTCGTTGTCGGAAATTACCGGCCCGACAATCGGCGCCGAGCGTATCAACGAGAAGGACAACGACCTGACGGTGCAGCACGCGGGCGAACCGTTGGGCGAGCGCATCATCATCCACGGCCGCGTGCTGGATGAAGACGGCTTGCCGGTGCCGGGGATTCTGGTGGAGATCTGGCAGGCCAATGCCGCCGGGCGCTACAACCATGCCCGCGACCTGCACGACGCGCCGCTGGACCCGAACTTCACCGGTACCGGTCGCACCGTGACCGACGCCGATGGTTGGTATCAATTCCAGACCATCAAGCCCGGCGCTTACCCGTGGGGCAACCACCACAACGCCTGGCGTCCGGCGCACATTCATTTCTCGCTGTTTGGGCCGAGCATCCTGACGCGGCTGGTCACGCAGATGTATTTCCCCGGCGACCCGCTGCTGGCTTATGACCCGATCTACAACTGCGTACCGGACACCAGCGCCAAAGAGCGTTTGATCGCCAGTTTCGACCTGGAAAAAACCATCCCTTCCTATGCACTCGGCTATCGCTGGGACATCGTCTTGCGCGGCCGTGAAGCCACGCCGATGGAGAAATAAGATGACGCTGAACGCGACCACATCCCACACCGTCGGGCCGTATTACCACATTGGTTTGACCTGGCTGAACCGCGAAGACCTGACGGTCGAACAAACCCTGGGCGAGCGCGTGGCGATCACCGGGCAAGTCGTCGATGGCAATGGCGATTTCGTTAACGACGCGATGCTGGAAGTCTGGCAGGCCAACGCCGCCGGCAAGTACGACCACCCCGAAGACGACCAGGCCAAACCCCTGGACCCGAATTTCGAAGGCTTCGGCCGGGTGCCGGTGGACGCCGAAGGGCGCTTTCGTTTCACCACGATCAAACCCGGAACGGTGGAAGGCCTGAAGGGCTCGACCCAGGCGCCGCACCTGGTGGTGCTGGTGTTCGCTCGCGGGTTGGTGAAGCACTTGCTGACGCGGATTTACTTTGAGGGCGAACCGGCGAACGTCGACGACCCGTTGCTGGAGTGTGTGCCGGCCGAGCGCCGGGGTACGTTGCTGGCGAAGCAGGATGCGTCGGGTGTTTATCAGTGGAATGTGATCCTGCAAGGTACCGATGCCGAGACTGTGTTCTTCGACTACTGAAAACACCGCAGATCCCTGTAGGAGTGAGCCTGCTCGCGATGGCGGTGTATCAGTGCCTTCAGTGCTGAATGACACTCCGCCATCGCGAGCAGGCTCACTCCTTACAGAGGACAGTATTGCCAACTGTGGAACGGGACTGTTGCAAAGTGTGTCTAGAATGTCATGGTCCCCAAAGAGTGAAAAACAATGACAACTCCTACCGCTATTCCAGCGCACTACACCGGCGAAGAGCGCAGCAAACGGATCTTCGCCATTGTCGGCGCCTCGTCCGGCAACCTCGTTGAATGGTTCGACTTCTACGTCTACGCCTTTTGTGCGATCTACTTTGCGCCGGCCTTTTTCCCGTCCGATAACCCGACTGTGCAGTTGGTGAATACCGCCGGCGTGTTTGCGGCCGGGTTTCTGATGCGGCCGATTGGCGGCTGGATTTTCGGCCGTGTCGCGGACAAGCACGGGCGCAAGAATTCGATGCTGATCTCGATTCTGATGATGTGTTTCGGTTCGTTGCTCATCGCCTGCCTGCCGACCTACAAGGACATCGGCGTCTGGGCGCCGATCATGCTGTTGTTCGCCCGTTTGCTGCAGGGCTTGTCGGTGGGCGGTGAGTACGGCACCACCGCAACCTACATGAGCGAAGTCGCCCTCAAGGGCCAGCGCGGGTTCTTCGCCTCGTTCCAGTACGTGACGCTGATTGGCGGGCAGTTGCTGGCGGTGTCGCTGGTGGTGGTCCTGCAACAGTTCCTCACTGAAGATGACCTGCGTGCCTACGGCTGGCGGATCCCGTTTGTGGTCGGCGCAGTGGCTGCATTGATCTCGCTGTTCCTGCGTCGTTCGCTCAAGGAAACCACCAGCAAGGAAATGCGTGAAAACAAGGACGCCGGCAGCATTCGCGCGTTGTTCCGCGACCATAAAGCGGCCTTTATTACCGTGCTCGGTTACACCGCCGGTGGCTCGCTGATTTTCTACACGTTCACCACGTACATGCAGAAGTACCTGGTGAACACCGCCGGCATGCACGCCAAGACCGCCAGTTACATCATGACCGGCACGCTGTTCCTTTATATGTGCATGCAGCCGCTGTTCGGCATGCTCGCGGACAAGATCGGCCGCCGTAACTCGATGCTGTGGTTCGGTGCATTGGGTACGTTGTGTACTGTGCCGATTCTGCTGAGCCTGAAAAGTGTCAGCAGTCCGTTCCTGGCCTTTGTGCTGATTACCGTGGCGCTGGCGATCGTCAGTTTCTACACCTCCATCAGTGGCCTGGTAAAAGCCGAGATGTTCCCGCCGGAAGTGCGCGCACTCGGTGTCGGCCTGGCGTATGCGGTGGCCAACGCGATCTTCGGTGGTTCGGCGGAATACGTCGCCCTGAGCCTTAAAGCCGCGGGCATTGAAAACTCCTTCTACTGGTACGTGACGGTGATGATGGCGGTGGCGTTCCTGTTCAGCCTGCGCCTGCCGAAACAGGCCAAGTATTTGCACCACGACCTTTGATCCATCCGCGTGGGCCCGACCGGCCCACGCCTTCAGGGACTGTCTATGAATCAGCGACCGGGCAATCAATTGTTCGATGCCTATTTCACGGCACGCGATATGCGTGAGGTGTTTTGTGATCAAGGCCGGGTGCAGGCCATGCTTGATTTCGAAGCGGCACTGGCGCGGGCCGAGGCGAGCGCGGGTTTGATTCCGCTGTCGGCTGCCGCCTCGATCGCAGCGGCTTGTCAGGCTGGGCATTACGACTTTTCAGCACTCGGCGAGGCGATTGCCACAGCGGGCAATTCGGCGATTCCGTTGGTCAAGGCGTTGGGTAAACAGATCGCCGCCAACGATGCCGAAGCAGAACGCTACGTGCATCTGGGCGCCACCAGTCAGGACGTAATGGACACGGGCCTGGTGCTGCAACTGCGCCGCGCGCTGGCGCTGATCGAAAGCGATCTGGCGCAACTGGGCGAAACCTTGGCGACCCAGGCGTTACGCTTCGTCGCCACGCCGCTGGCCGGGCGCACCTGGTTGCAGCACGCCACACCCGTCACCCTCGGCATGAAAATCGCCGGTTGGCTGGGCGCCGTCACTCGCAGCCGCCAACGTCTGCAAGAACTTAAACCTCGGTTGCTGGTGCTGCAATTTGGCGGCGCCTCCGGAACCCTGGCAGCCCTCGGCGAGCAAGCGATGCCGATTGCCGAAGCCTTGGCCGGTGAGCTGCAACTGACCCTGCCGGACCAACCCTGGCACACCCAGCGAGACCGGTTGGTGGAGTTCGGCGCGGTACTCGGTTTGATCGCCGGCAGCCTCGGCAAACTCGGCCGCGACATCAGTCTGTTGATGCAGACCGAAGCCGGCGAAGTGTTCGAGCCGTCGGCACCGGGCAAGGGCGGTTCCTCGACCATGCCGCACAAACGCAACCCCGTAGGCGCCGCGGTGCTGATCGGTGCGGCGACCCGCGTTCCCGGCCTGCTCTCGACCCTGTTCAGCGCCATGCCTCAGGAACACGAGCGCAGCCTGGGCCTGTGGCATGCCGAATGGGAAACCCTGCCGGAGATTTGCTGCCTGGTGTCCGGCAGCCTCAAGCAAGCGCTGCTGGTGGCGGACGGGCTGGAAGTGGACGCCGACCGCATGGCCCGCAACCTCGACCTGACCCAAGGCCTGGTGCTGGCCGAGGCGGTGAGCATCGTCCTCGCCCAACGGGTTGGCCGCGACACTGCGCACCATCTGCTGGAGCGCTGCTGCAAACGTGCGGTGGCCGAGCAACGTCATCTGCGAGCGGTGCTCGGCGAAGAGCCGCAAGTGACCGCCGAGTTGTCGGCCCTGGAACTCGATCATCTGCTGGACCCCGCCCATTACCTTGGTCAGGCCCATACCTGGGTCGAGCGAGCGGTGGCTGAACATTCTGCGTTGACTGCCTGAAGGAGATTGCTGTGGCTTTTGTACAACTCGCCGAGGGCGAACTGCATTACCAACTTGATGGCCCGGCGGATGCACCGGTGCTGGTGCTGTCCAACTCGCTGGGCACCGACCTGCACATGTGGGACGCGCAGATCGCCGCGTTCTCCGAGCATTTCCGGGTGCTGCGTTTCGACACCCGTGGCCACGGAAAATCGCTGGTCACGCCGGGGCCATACAGCATCGAGCAACTGGGCCACGACGTGCTGGCGCTGCTGGATGCGCTGCACATCGAACGCGCGCATTTTTGCGGTCTGTCCATGGGTGGCCTGATCGGCCAATGGCTGGGCATCAATGCCGGTGATCGATTGAATAAGTTGGTGGTGTGCAACACCGCCGCGAAAATCGGCGATCCATCGGTGTGGAATCCACGGATCGAAACCGTGCTGCGTGACGGTCAGGCGGCCATGGTCGCCTTGCGCGATGCGTCGATTGCGCGCTGGTTTACCCCTGACTTTGCCGAGGCTAACCCGGCCGCCGCGAAGCGGATTACCGACATGCTCGCGGCCACTTCGCCAGAGGGTTATGCCGCCAACTGCGCCGCCGTGCGCGACGCCGACTTCCGTGATCAGCTGTCCGCGATCAAGGTGCCGCTGCTGGTCATTGCCGGCACCGAAGACGCGGTCACGCCACCGTCCGGAGGGCACTTTATTCAGGAGCATGTGCCGGGCGCCGAATACGCCGAGTTCTACGCCGCGCACTTGTCCAACGTTCAGGCCGGTGCTGCGTTCAGTGACCGGGTCCTGACGTTTTTGTCAGCTGATTAAGGGGATTGTTGTGGACGAGAAACAACGTTACGACGAAGGCCTGGAAGTCCGTCGCGCGGTGCTCGGCGACGCCCATGTCGATCGCAGCCTGAATGCCCTGACCGAGTTCAACTCGGAGTTCCAGGAAATGATCACCCGCCACGCGTGGGGCGACATCTGGACCCGGCCGGGCCTGCCACGCCATACCCGCAGCCTGATCACCATCGCCATGCTGATCGGCATGAACCGCAACGAAGAACTCAAACTGCACCTGCGCGCCGCCGCCAACAACGGCGTGACCCGCGGCGAGATCAAGGAAGTGATCATGCAGAGCGCGATCTACTGCGGCATCCCGGCGGCCAATGCGACGTTCCATTTGGCGGAGTCGGTGTGGGATGAGCTTGGGGTTGAATCGCGGGAGTGATCCTGGCGATTTGCGGTGTCTGAGCTGACGCCATCGCGAGCCGGCTCGCTCCTGCGGGCGATGTCCGGTGAGTACATGACTTGTGTTCACACAGGACCCGTGTGGGAGCGAGCCTGCTCGCGATCGCGGTGGGTCGGCTTGCATTGATGGTGAATGACACACCGCCATCGCGGGCAAGCGCGGCGACCACAGGGTCAAACGGTGGCGACAATGAAGATCCGCTTGAACGGAAACAGCGTGCGCCCATCGTATTCTCGCGGGTAATGCGCATGCACCCGCATCATGAAGTGATAAATGAACCGCGCCTGTTCGTCATCCTTCAAGCCTTGCATCACCGCCCGCAAGGCCGAGACCTTGATCCAGTCATAAATCGGCGACTTGCCGTCCACGACCTGCAACTGCTCGGTTTCCCAGATGTCCAGCGTCCGGGTAATCGGTGCGAGCAACCGGTGGTAATTTTCCAGTGACAGCAACGGCCGCGCCGCCATCCTCTCGCGCACTTGCGGGGAGCCGAGCGGTTTGCCGTCGGAGCCTCCATCGTTGAGGGTGTCGAGCACCAGCTGATACCACACCGCATCCCGCCAGTCGGGCATGTGCGCCGCCAGACAACCACCCGGGTTGAGATAATCGAGCAAGCGCGGCAGCAACTGTTCGTGACTGTCGATGAAGTGCAGCACGGCGGCGGCAAAGAGCAGGTCGGCGGGTTGCTCCGGCTGCCAGTTCTGTAGATCGCACTGCTTCCACAGCGCCTTGATCGGCAAGCCTCTGGCCTCCTGAAGCATTTGCTCCGAACTGTCGATGCCCATCAGGTGCGCACGAGGCCAGCGTTTGGCCAAAGCTTGAGTCGCAATGCCGGTGCCACAGCCGAGGTCGTAGATGCGTTTGGGGTTTTCAAGGTTGACGCGGTTGATCAGCTCGTTAACCGGTCGTTGTCGAAGCCGGGAGAATTGCTGGTAGGCCGTGGCGTCCCAGTCAGCCGTCCTTGCTCTTTGCAGTTTGGTGCTCATGAGGTTGTCCTCTCTGGACGTTCAAAGTTGTCTTCCAATGACGTTGAGGGTTTTGAGTGCAAACCCCACCCCTCGTCGTGTGTCGGGTTCGCGCAACAATTTCAGTAGCTGGTAAAAGCCAGGGGGCTGCTCGTTTGCTGTGCTATCGGCTTTTGCCATGCGCACGGCATTGCTGACGCTCCAGGTTGCCTCGGTCGCGCCTTCGAACAGCCGCGCCAGTTTCTCCACCATGGCCGGGTCCAGTAGATCGACGAGGTCGCTGATCAGTGAAAGCAGGTCCACCAGGTTGTCCAGTCGACCGCCGTCAATCAACGGTTTGAGCTTTTCCATCAGCGCGTCTGATCCAGGGCTGATGGGGGGTGTGATTGATTCATTTGAGACGTTCATTACGATTTACTCCTCTCCCCGGGCCGATCAAAGCATTGCGCGGGCAACCGCCCAGTACAGTCCACGGTTGAATCCGTTTCTGAGCAACCCGCCGAGCTTGGTGGCCGGGGTGGGCCGGACATCGTGCTGGTAGTCGTACCAAAGCGGCATGCCGGCATCCAGGCCCATTTGTGCCACGGCCTGAACACGTCCGTCGTAGACGGCGATGGGGGTGCCCAGACGAATTTCGGCAGCGATGTTGTTGGCGATCACCGGCGCCTGGTTATGGCATGCCCCGCCGGCTTTGCTGACAGGCAAGTCGACGGTATCACCGATGACGTAGACGTTTTCCAGGCCGTAGACCTGCAACGTTTCATGGTGGGTCGGCAGCCAGCCTTCGTCGTTGGGCGCTTGCGAGGCGCCGGACTCAAGCACAGCGTCCACGGCCCTGATCGGTGGTGTCGCCATCAGAATGTCGAAGGGTTGCTCGTCACCTTCCTCGGAGTACGCGATTTTTTTATCCGGATCGACTCGTTTGAGCGTGAAGCCGCGTTGAAAGCGAATATTTTTCTGTTCAAAGATACCCGGCAGAATTTCCCCGGTCGGGCGTTGCAGGAACAGGCAGTTGCGCAGTAGTTGAGCCGTGGTCGGGTAGGTGTAGACGATTTCCACCTGGTCTCTCACCCCACGACGCCGCAAGAAATCATCGAGCATCAATGTGGTTTCGACGGGCGCGATACCGCATTGATGCGGGACATTGGGTGTTTTCGGGAAGGACACGGTAATGAAGATGCGGCCTTTTTCGATCGTGCTCAGTTTTTGCGCCAGTTGTCTGGCGGGCGCGTACTGATAGAAATGATCGCCGGCTTCTTTCAAGCCTTCGATACGTTCCGGGGCCGGCACGCATCCGGTGGCGATGACTAAAAAGTCATAGCCGTACCGCTTGCCGCTGCGGGTTTGCAGGTGTTGTCGGTTGAAATCGAAACGCACGACTTCATCGACATGGAACTCGATTTCCGGGCGCAACAGTGAACGTTCCGGGCGCTTGAGTTCTTCTTCAAAGAACAGGTTGAACGCCACGTACATGAACGCAGGTTTATAGAAGTGATCGGGGGAATTGGACAGCAGTGCAATCGAGACTTCGCCGCGCAGGATTTCCGGATACAGCTTGCTGGCCAGTTGATTGGCCAGCATGGTTCCACCAACGCCGCCACCGACGATAACTATTCGCTTGCTCATACCTGACCTCCTGGGTCATGGCAGCTTCGCGTACAGCATCCGGAGATAACGGAAGAAAACAGGGGCTCCTACAGCAGTGATGGAGAATTAAATACGCTTTTTGACTGTATCTGCCCACTCGCAAAACGCCAGGCAAGCCGACAGGTGGTTACAGGCAGCGGCCTTTTGATTTCGACCGCTGCCAGGGTGCGGTTACAACAAACTGATCGGATAGCTGACGATCAACCGGTTCTCATCGAACTCGTTGTTGCTGAAGTCCCGACGAATGGTCGAGTTGCGCCATTTGACGTTGAGGTCTTTGAGCGCGCCGCTTTGCACGGTGTAGCCCAATTCGCTTTCGCGGCCCCACTCCTTGCCGTCGGTGATTGTGCCGGTGTGCACGTTGTCGCCGCTGATGTAGCGGTTCATCAGGGTCAGACCGGGGATGCCGAGGGCGACGAAGTTGTAGTCATGCCGTACCTGCCAGGATTTTTCTTTCGCATTGTCATAACTGGCGTTGTAACTGTCGTTGGCCAGGGTGCCGCCGCTGGTGCCATTGACCCGCATCCAGGCGCTGTCGCCGGTGAGTTTTTGCAGGCCGACGTAGAAGGTGTGGCCGCCGTATTTGGCCGAGAACAGGCCCGACCAGGTCTTGTTGTCCAGATCGCCGGCCCGGGCACTGCCATCGTCCTTGCCATAGAAGAAACCCAGGTTGGCGCCGAGGGTCCAGTCGCCGAGGGGCTGGCTGTGAATCAGGTTCACGTACTGCTGGCTGTAGATGTCCTTGAGTTCGGCGTTCCACACACCGATCTGGGTGCGCTTGTCGTTGAAGGCGTATTCGCCGCCCTGGAAGTTGAAGCGGTCGGAGGTAAACGCCGGTTTTCCGGTCATCGACATATCGCTCATGCTGCTGTCGTCACGGGGGCTGTTGGCGCGGAACTGGCCGCCGTAGAGCGTCAGGCCGGCGATTTCTTTCGAGGTGATCTGGCCGCCACGAAAGGTTTGCGGCAGGGAGCGACCGTCGTCCGAGCGCAGGATCGGCAGCACCGGCATCCATTCACCGACCTTGATTTCGGTCTGCGACAACCTGGCCTTGAACGCCACGTTGGTGCGACCAAAGCTGTCCGCCGGGCGACCGTCGTGATCCAGCGGCAGCAACTGAGTCCCGCCCGTGCCTTTGCCGCCGTCGAGCTTCACCGAATACAAGCCCAGCACATCCATGCCGAAGCCGACGGTGCCTTGGGTGAAGCCGGATTTGGCGTCGAGAATGAAACTTTGTGTCCATTCTTCAGCCTTGCCCTGGGCTTTGGTCGGGTTGGTGAAGTTGCGGTTGATGTAGAAATTGCGCAGGTTCAGGTTGACCTTGGCACCTTCGACAAAACCCGACTCCTCGGCCATGGCAGGCAGGGCCGCGCAGGCCAAGGCGATGGCTATCAGGCTTGGGAAGTAGTACGGCGTGGTGGAAGGCGTCATGGGCTCGGGTCTCTCTAATTGTTAGGGATGAAACGGTGCGCTGCCGCAACGTGGACGTTGCAGACAAGGGATTCGATATCGTGAAAAACGGGGTGGGGTCAGCCGGACAGGGCAGGGCGCGGGGGCATGGTGTCGAACCTGATGTTATTGGTCTTGTGCGACGAATGGTGCGGGGGATGGGCTGGAGGGTTCAATCGGGGAAAGCGGGTTTTGGGCGGTTATCGAACGCATGTTGGTCTGAGGTTTTTGTGTTTATGGGCTGGCGTCTTCGCGGGCAAGCCTCGCTCCTACGGGGTGTGCGGGTTTCATGGAATATGATTCGGCGCGGACACTGCAGGAGCGAGGCTTGACCGCGAAGAGGCCATTACTGACACCACACCTTTTCCCGCAGGCAACAAAAAGCCCACCAAAAGGTGGGCCTCTTGTCTTACAGCGCTATCAGAACAACTTCATCTTCGGCGCTTCTTCTTTCAGCGGTTCGACTTTCGCCGTCTGCTCGTTCCAGCCACCACCCAGTGCCTTGTACAGATTGACCGCACTGATCAGCTGCGCCAGACGATCAGTGATCAGCACCTGCTGGGCGCTGAACAACTGACGCTGGGCGTCGAGGAAGGTCAGGTTGCTGTCGACACCGATACGGTAGCGACGCTCGGCCAGACGGTAGTAGTCCTGGTTGGCGGTGACGAAATCACGCTGCGCCTGCAGCTGATCGGTGTAGGTCTGGCGGGCGGCCAGGCCGTCGGCGACTTCCTGGAAGGCCGTTTGAATGGACTTCTCGTAGTTCGCCACGCCGATGTCTTTCTGGATTTTCGAGTAATCCAGGCTGGCGCGCAGGCTGCCGGCATTGAAGATCGGCAGGTTGATCTGCGGCGAGAACAACCAGGTGCCCGAGCCGCCCTTGAACAGACCGGACAAGTCCGGGCTCAGGGTCCCGGCATTGGCCGTCAGGCTGATGCTCGGGAAGAACGCCGCCCGTGCCGCGCCGATGTTGGCGTTGGCAGCTTTCAGGTTGTACTCGGCCTGGAGAATATCCGGACGACGTTGCAGCAAGTCCGATGGCAGACCGGGCGGTACGTCGCTCAGCAGGTCGTCAGACAGCGGTTTGGCTTCTCGCAGATTGGCCGGGATGCCGGTGCCGAGCAGCAGCACCAGGCTGTTTTCGTCCTGCGCCACCTGACGGGTGTACTTGGCCAGTTGCGCCCGGGCGTTTTCCACCGAGGTGCGCGACTGGGCCAGGTCCAGGGCCGAGGCCACACCGACTTCGTTGCTGCGCGCGGTGAGCTTGTAGCTCTCCTCGAACGCACCGAGGGTGTCCTGGGTGAGTTTCAGCAGTTCCTTGTCGGCCTGCCAGGTCAGGTAGGCATTGGCCACGCTGGCCACCAGACTGATCTGCGTGCTGCGACGGCCTTCTTCTGTCGCGAAGTACTTCTGAAGGGCTTCTTCGCTGAGGCTGCGAACCCGACCGAACAGGTCGAGTTCATAAGCACTGATACCGACCGTAGCGGAGTAGGAACTGCTGATGCCCGCTTGACCGGTCTGCGACGCGTCAGCCGGAAGACGCTGACGGCTGCCGGTGCCATTGGCCGAAACGGCCGGGAACAGATCGGCGCGCTGGATGCGGTATTGAGCCGCGAACGCGTCGATGTTCAGGGCCGCAACACGCAGGTCACGGTTGTTTTCCAGCGACACCTGAATCAGCTGTTGCAGTGCCGGGTCATGGAAAAACTGCTTCCAGCCCTGTTCCGCAGCGGCCTGATTCGGCGCCTGGGCCGACGAGTACGCCGGACCTTGCGGGTATTGGCCCGCCACCGGTGCCTCAGGTTGCTGATAGTCGGGAATCAGCGAGCAGCCGCTCAGCACGAAGGCGGCAACGGCGATGGAGAGTAGCGACTTGCTCATTGGCCAGCCTCTTTAGAAGGTTCAATTGCGTCATCCTGGTCGGCTTTTTTGCGCTGGCCAATGGACGACACGGTAACGAAGAACAGTGGGACCCAGAAGATCGCCAGGACGGTGGCGGTGATCATACCGCCAATAACGCCCGTACCGATTGCATGCTGGCTACCTGAACCGGCGCCCGTGGAAATCGCCAGCGGTACCACACCGAGCACGAAGGCCAGCGAGGTCATGATGATCGGTCGCAAACGCATCCGGCACGCTTCAATCGCCGCTTCGCGAAGGCTACGCCCTTGCTCATGCAGTTCCTTGGCGAACTCGACGATCAGAATGGCGTTTTTCGCTGCCAGACCGATGGTTGTCAACAGGCCCACCTGGAAGTAAACGTCATTGGAGAGTCCCCGCAGACTGGTGGCCAACAGTGCCCCGATGATCCCCAACGGCACCACCAGCATCACCGCGATCGGAATCGACCAGCTTTCGTACAGCGCAGCCAGGCACAGGAACACCATCAGCAGCGACAACGCATACAGCGCCGGCGCCTGTGAGCCCGATAGCCGTTCTTCGTATGACAGACCGGTCCAGGAAATACCGACACCGGCCGGCAGTTTCTTGGCCAGGGCTTCGACTTCCGCCATGGCTTCACCGGTGGAATAGCCCGGGGCCGGGGCACCGAGGATTTCCATCGCTTCTACGCCGTTGTAACGCGAGAGCTTCGGTGCACCGTAAATCCACTCGCCCTTGGCGAAGGCGGAGAAGGGCACCATGGTTCCGGCGGCGTTGCGCACATACCATTTCTTGATGTCTTCCGGGCTCATCCGCGAACCGGGTTGACCTTGCACGTAGACCTTCTTCACCCGACCACGGTCGATGAAGTCGTTGACGTAGCTACTACCCAAGGCAATCGACAGGGTGCTGTTGATGTCGGTGAGGGTCAGGCCCAGTGCACTGGCTTTCTCGTCATCGATTTCCAGCTGGTATTGCGGCTCGTCGTTCAGGCCGTTCGGACGCACCTGATAAAGCACCTTGCTCTGTGCCGCCATGCCGAGGAACTGGTTGCGAGCCTCCATCAACTTGTCGTGACCGATGCCGGCGCGGTCTTGCAGGAATACGTCGAAACCGGTGGCGTTACCCAGCTCCAATACCGCCGGTGGCGCAAAGGCGAACACCATCGCATCGCGGAAGGTGAAGAAGTGCTGCTGGGCGCGGGCGGCGAGTTTGAACACGCTGTTTTCCGCATCCCGCTGATCCCACGGCTTGAGCATGATGAACGCCAGGCCCGAGCTTTGGCCGCGACCGGCGAAGTTGAAGCCGTTGACGGTAAACACCGAGGCCACGGCGCTCGATTCCTTGTCCAGCAGGTAGGAGCGCATCTCATCGATCACCACCTGCGTGCGTTCGGCGCTGGAGCCGGCCGGGGTCTGCACCTGGGCAAACAGCACGCCTTGGTCTTCTTCCGGGAGGAACGCCGTTGGAATGCGGGTGAACAGCCAGATCATGCCGACGACAATGATCAAGTAGGCCAGCAGGTACGGCGCCTTGTGCGTCAGCATGTTGCCCACGCCACGCTCGTAGCTTTTGACGCCACGGTCAAAGCTGCGGTTGAACCAGCCGAAGAAGCCGCGTTTCGGCGTGCCGTGCTCGCCTTTCGGAATTGCCTTGAGCATGGTGGCGCACAGTGCCGGGGTGAAGATCAGCGCAACCAGTACCGACAGGGCCATGGCCGAGACGATGGTGATCGAGAATTGCTTGTAGATCACACCGGTAGAGCCACTGAAGAACGCCATCGGCAGCAGTACCGCCGACAGCACCAGGGCGATACCGACCAGTGCACCCTGGATCTGCCCCATGGATTTCTTGGTGGCCTCCTTGGGTGACAGGCCTTCTTCGCTCATGACCCGTTCGACGTTTTCCACCACGACAATGGCATCGTCCACCAGCAAGCCGATGGCCAGCACCATGCCGAACATGGTCAGGGTGTTGATGCTGAAACCGAACGCCGCGAGGATCCCGAATGTCCCCAACAACACCACCGGCACGGTCATCGTGGTGATGACGGTGGCGCGGAAGTTCTGCAGGAACAGGAACATCACCAGGAACACCAGCACGATCGCTTCGACCAGGGTTTCAACCACGCCCTTGATCGACTCGGTCACCACCGGGGTGGTGTCGTACGGGAACACCACTTCCATGCCTTGCGGGAAGAACGGCTTGAGCGTGTTGATGGTGTTGCGCAGCGCTTTCGCGGTGTCGAGGGCGTTGGCACCGTTGGCCAGTTTCACCGCCAGACCGGAAGCCGGTGCGCCGTTGAACTGGGCGTTGATGCTGTAGTTTTCACCGCCCAGGCCTACATCGGCGACATCGGACAGGCGTACTTGCGAGCCGTCCTTGTTGACTTTGAGCAGGATCTTGTTGAACTGCTCGGCAGTCTGCAGACGGGTCTTGCCGATGATGGTGGCGTTCAACTGCTGGCCGGGCGCAGCAGGCAGGCCGCCCAGTTGACCGGAGGACACCTGGATGTTCTGCGCCGCGATGGCCGCTTTTACGTCCACTGGCGTCAGGTTGAAGTTGTTCAGCTTGGCAGGGTCGAGCCAGACACGCATCGCGTACTGGGAACCGAAGACCTGGAAGTCACCGACACCGGCGGTCCGCGAGATCGGGTCCTGCATGTTCG
Source organism: Pseudomonas sp. FSL W5-0299 (assembly GCF_005930655.1). Taxonomy (NCBI): domain Bacteria; kingdom Pseudomonadati; phylum Pseudomonadota; class Gammaproteobacteria; order Pseudomonadales; family Pseudomonadaceae; genus Pseudomonas; species Pseudomonas sp. FSL W5-0299. Next base: position 16,276 of record NZ_RXHX01000026.1, on the reverse strand, counting down.
ACACGATGTAGTTGGACAGGTCGTCCTTGGTCATGCTGCCGTCGCGAGATACCACGCCGATCACCAACAGGAAGTTTTTCACTGCCTTGGTCACGCGGATACCCTGTTGCTGCACTTCTTGCGGCAGCAGCGGGGTGGCCAGGTTCAGTTTGTTCTGGACCTGAACCTGCGCGGTATCGGAGTTGGTGCCCTGCTCGAAGGTCGCGGTAATGGTCATGCTGCCGTCGGAGTTACTTTCCGAGGAGACATAACGCAGGTTATCGATACCGTTGAGCTGTTGTTCGATGACCTGCACCACGGTGTCCTGCACGGTTTGTGCGGACGCGCCTGGGTAGGTGACCTGGATCGCAATGGCCGGAGGCGCAATGCTCGGGTATTGGTTGATCGGAAGTTTGAGAATCGAGAGTGCCCCGACCAGCATGATCACCAGGGCAATTACCCAAGCGAAAATCGGACGGTCGATAAAAAATTTCGACATGGTTTACTCCCCTTTGCCGCTGGAAGCCTTGTCAGCTGCCTGTGCGGGGGCCGGGTTCTTTGCGCCAACGTTAGTCGCTTCACTGGCTTTGACTTCGACGCCAGGTTTGACGAATTGCAGTCCTTCGGTGATCAGACGATCGCCGGCCTTCAGGCCGTCTTCGATCAGCCATTGGTTGCCGACGGTGCGGCTGGCCTTGAGCTGACGCAGTTCGACCTTGTTGTCCGCACCGACGACCAGTGCGGTCGGCGAGCCTTTGAGGTCGCGGGTTACGCCTTGTTGCGGCGCCAGAATGGCAGCGGCGTTCACACCGGATTTGAGCTGAGCGTGTACGAACATGCCCGGAAGCAGCGTGTGATCCGGGTTCGGGAACACTGCACGCAAGGTCACGGAGCCGGTGGTCTGGTCAACCGAGACTTCGGAGAATTCGAGCTTGCCTTCCTGTTTGTACTGGCTGCCGTCTTCGAGCGTCAGCTTGACCGCCGCTGCCGTGTCGCCAGCCTTTTGCAGGCGACCGCTTTCCAGTTCGCGACGCAGCTCAAGCAGCTCGACCGAAGACTGGGTGACGTCGACGTAAATCGGATCGAGTTGCTGGATCACCGCCATGGCATCGACCTGGCCGTTGCTGACCAGCGCACCCTCGGTCACGTTCGAGCGGCCGATGCGGCCGGAAATCGGCGCGTAGACCTTGGTGTACCGCACATTGATCTGAGCGGTTTGCAGCGCGGCTTCCGATTGCATGCGGTTGGCCACGGCCGTGTCGTATTCCTGACGGCTGACGGCCTGTTCGTTGACCAACTGCTTGTAGCGATCCGAGATCGACTTCGTCTGTTGCAGGTTGGCTTGGGCGCTTTTCAGCGTAGCGTCATAGACCGACGGATCGATCTGATACAGCTGCTGGCCGGCCTTGACGTCACCGCCTTCCTTGAACAGACGTTTGAGAATGATGCCATTGACCTGTGGGCGAACTTCGGCGATGCGGAACGCACTGGTGCGCCCCGGCAGTTCGGACGTCAGGGTAAAGGCTTGAGGTTGCAGGGTGACCACGCCGACCTGAGGAGGCGGTGCGGCGGGTGCCGCTTCTTCCTTTTTGCATCCGCTGAGCAGTGATGCCAGGGCGACGGCGGCGACCAGAGCGGTAACAGCTGGCTTGAATTGCATGAAAATCCTCGGGTCAGGCGCGCAAGAAACGCACTAGAAATGTGAAAGGGTAAAAAATGAGTGCTGAGTGGATAAGTAGCTTGCTAAGGAATATACTTACGTTCATGGTTGTTTGTAAACACCTTGACTGCGTATCCACCCCGTTACCAACGCCCGTCAAAGGTTCGAATTGTAAGCCGGGGACGAGTCCCAAGAGCGCTCGCCCCACTTTTGTTCAGCGGCTGTTCAGACATCGCTGAAGCATCCCGATTGAGGTTTTACTGCCATGGTCCGTCGTACCAAAGAGGAAGCTCAAGAAACCCGCAGCCAGATACTGGAAGCGGCAGAGAAAGCCTTTTATGAAAGAGGCGTGGCGCGCACTACGCTGGCGGACATCGCGACTCTGGCCGGCGTGACTCGCGGCGCCATCTACTGGCATTTCAGCAATAAGGCGGATCTGGTGCAGGCCATGCTCGATAGCTTGAAAGAGCCGCTGGATGAAATGGCCAGGGCCAGTGAAAGCGAAGATGAGCTCGATCCGCTGGGCTGCATGCGCAAACTGCTGATTCATTTGTTTCATCAAGTTGCCCTGGATCCGAAGACCCGACGCATCAATGAGATTTTGTTTCATAAGTGCGAATTCACCGATGAAATGTGCGATCTGCGTCAGCAGCGTCGTGAAGTCAGCCTCGATTGCAATGTGCGAATCGCCCTGGCCCTGAGTAATGCGGTGAATCGGGGGCAAATGCCTGAGGACCTCGACACAGTCCGCGCGGCCATCAGCCTGCACGCCTACATCGATGGCATGCTGTACCAGTGGCTATTGGCCCCGGACAGTTTTCAACTGCACACCGAAGCCGAGCGATGGGTCAATACAGGATTGGACATGCTGCGCCTGAGCCCCAGCCTGCGCAAATAAAACAAAATGCGTAATTGGATCCGTTTATGTCAACCATTAAGGCGAGCGTTGATCCCTTCAATGTTCGCCTTAATGCACCGGGATGCTTTTATATACGCACGCTCGTCAGGTTGAAAGGTAGCGAGCTACGTATTTTGTAGTGATTTTGTGTCGTGCGTGTGAATCGGTGTGAAGCCCTGTGAATAAACATGGCGCAACAAAAAGCCCCGGCTCTTTCGAGTCGGGGCTTTTGCATTTCAAGGGAGATGCTTACATCACGGGATAGTCGATGTAACCCACGGGCCCCTTGGCGTAGAACAGCTCGGGACGCGCTTCGTTAAGCGGCGCATCCGCCTTCAAGCGTGCCGGCAGGTCCGGGTTGGCAATGAACGGAACGCCGAAGGCGACTGCATCTGCCTTGCCGCTGGCCAGCCAAGCGTTGGCGCTGTCCTTGGTGAAGCGTTCGTTGACGATGTACGGGCCGCCGAACGCTTCTTTCAATTGTGGACCCAGGCTGTCGCCGGCTTCTTTCTCACGGGAGCAAATGAACGCGATGCCACGCTTGCCCAGTTCGCGAGCGACGTAAGTGAAGGTCTCGGCCAGGTTGTCATCGCCCATGTCGTGGGAGTCGGCACGCGGAGACAAGTGCACGCCGACGCGGCCAGCGCCCCAGACTTCGATTGCGGCGTCGGTTACTTCCAGCAACAGGCGCGCTCGGTTTTCCAGGGAACCACCGTAGTTATCGGTGCGCTGGTTGGTGCTGCTTTGCAGGAACTGATCGAGCAGGTAACCATTGGCACCGTGGATTTCCACGCCGTCAAAACCGGCAGCCTTGGCGTTCTCGGCACCGGTGCGGTAGGCGTCGACGATGTCGGCGATTTCAGCGGTTTCCAGTGCGCGCGGGGTTGGGTAGTCGGACAATGGGCGAACCAGGCTGACGTGACCCTTTGGCTGGATGGCGCTCGGTGCGACTGGTGCTTCACCGTTCAGGTACGACTCGTGGGAAACCCGGCCGACGTGCCACAGTTGCAGGAAAATCTTGCCGCCCGCACCGTGGATCGCTTTGGTCACATTAGCCCAGCCACGCACCTGATCGTTGGACCAGATACCCGGAGTGTCCGGGTAGCCGACGCCCATCGGCGTGACCGACGTGGCTTCGCTGAGGATCAGGCCGGCCGAGGCGCGTTGTACGTAGTATTCGGCCATCAGGGCGTTTGGCACCCGGCCTTCGTCGGCGCGGCAGCGGGTCAGCGGCGCCATAATGATGCGGTTGGCCAGCTCGATGTCGCCCAGTTTGATCGGATCGAAAATAGTCGTCATTTAAGTACAACCCTCGTGAAGTATCAGTTGATAGCAGGGGCCAGTTCGGGATTACCGCGCTGACGGAAAGTAATCAGGGTCACCAGCAGGGCGAGTACTGCCAGTGCTGCTGCCGCGAGTGGAACGCTGGTCAAGCCGAAACCGTGGGCGATGACGCTGCCGCCGACCCAGGCGCCCAAGGCGTTGCCGATGTTGAAAGCGCCGATGTTCAGGGTCGACACCAGGTTCGGCGCGGCCTTGCCGTAGGTCACCACGTTCACTTGCAGGGCGGGGACGGCGGCGAAGCACGCGGTGGCCCAGAGGAACAGGGTGATTTCGGCCGGGATCAGCGCGACGCTGGTCCAGGTCAGTACGGTCGAGATCACGGCCATCGAGATGAAGACGCCAATCAGCGTTGCGGCCAGGCCTTTGTCAGCCAGCTTGCCGCCGATGATGTTGCCGACCGTCAGGCCCAGGCCGATGAGCATCAGGGTCCAGGTCACGCCTTTGGGCGAGACGCCGGTGACATCACCGAGCAGCGGGGCGACATAAGTGAACAGGGTGAATACCGACGCAGCGAACAGCGCCGTCATGCTCAGCGACAGCCAGATCCCGGCGCCTTTGAGGGCGCGCAGTTCGGCGCGCATGTCGAGTTTCTCTTCATCGCGCTTGGCCGGCAGGAAGCGAATCAGGCCAATCAACGCGATCACACCAATCACGGTCACTGCCCAGAAGGTCGAGCGCCAGCCGGCTTCCTGACCGAGCGCGGTGCCCAACGGAACGCCGAGCACGTTGGCCAGGGTCAGGCCGGTGAACATCAAGGCTACGGCGGAGGCACGTTTGTTCGCCGGAACCAGACCTGCCGCCACCACCGAACCGATACCGAAGAACGCACCGTGGCAGAGGGCCGTGACCACACGGGCAAACATCAGCACGTTGTAATCGGTCGCCATGGCACAGAGCAGGTTGCCGATGATGAAAATGCCCATCAACGCTACCAGTGCAGCCTTGCGCGGTAATCGGGAGGTGGCCAGTGCCATGAACGGCGCACCGATGGCCACGCCCAGGGCGTAACCGGTCACCAGCCAGCCAGCGCCCGGGATCGACACGCCGAGGTCAGCCGCCACATCGGGCAACAAGCCCATGATGACGAACTCGGTGGTGCCGATGGCGAAGGCGCTCAAGGCCAGAATGAGAAGCGAGAGGGGCATTGGTTAATTCCTTGTCGGAGCGCTGAGCTCCTTGACGATGGCCGCGAGGAACGCCTGGATCACGTCCTCGTTGCGCTTGAAGAAGTGCCATTGACCGGCTTTCTGGCTGCTGATCAGTCCCGCACGTTGCAAGGTCGCCAAATGGGCGGACACGGTCGACTGCGACAGGCCGCAGCGTTGATCGATCTGTCCGGCGCAAATGCCGTACTCGTGGTTGTGGATCTGTTCCGGGAACTGGGTCTTGGGGTCTTTCAGCCAGATGAGGATGTCTCGGCGGACTGGGTGTGCCAGGGCTTTTATTATTTCGTCGAGGTCGATGGTCATGGGTTTGGGCTCGTGATGAGTAAAACGCTATATCGCGATGTGGCGAACTTTAAATCGGTAGATCGCGATATACAAATATGATTTTGGTCTGATGAGCGCATAAATCGCTATATCGGGTTATAACGATACGGTGAGTGTCAACATTCGAAGGCGCAATGCTAAGCTGCGCTCATGAACTATCTCGCCCATCTTCACCTCGGTGGCCAGCGCCCCGGTCAATTGCTCGGCAGTCTGTATGGCGATTTCGTCAAGGGACGGCTGCAAGGGCAGTTCAACCCGGAGATTGAAGCGGCCATCCAGCTACATCGCAGCATCGACGTCTTCACCGACCGCCATCCGTTGGTGGATGCCTCGCTGTCGCGATTTTCCACCACACGCCGGCGTTACGCCGGGATCGTGCTCGACGTGTTTTTCGACCACTGCCTGGCGCGGGACTGGACCCTCTACTCGGACCAGCCGCTGGAGCGGTTCACCTCGGATGTGTATCGGGTGCTGTCGACTGAGCCTCAATTGCCGGAGCGGTTGGCGAGGATCGCGCCGCACATGGTGGCGAATGACTGGTTGGGGTCTTATCAGGAGTTTGATGTGCTGGACCAAGTGCTGCGGGGGATTTCGCGGCGGTTGACCCGGCCTGAGGAACTGGCGGGGGCGATGCAGGAATTGCGTCGGCTGTACGAACCGCTCAGTGAGGATTTCCGGTTGTTCTATCCGCAGCTTCAGGATTTCGCCCAAAACTACCCAGCACCCTAAACCCCTTGTAGGAGTGAGCCTGCTCGCGATAGCGGTGTGTCATTCAGCATCATTGTTGAATGTAAAACCGCTATCGCGAGCAGGCTCGCTCCCACAAGGTTTTTGGTGTTTCTTCAGGGAATTTGTTTCACGCCGCGATCGCGGGGCGCAGCGGTTCCGATTGCGCCTGAGGGATGGCCCCAAACAACGATTTCTGCACCGCCTGCTGTGCCTCGAACGCCAGCGCCGCACGCTCCCGGCCTTCGCAAGCGATCGGCTTGAGCACTTTGATTTCCACTTCCCCGCGATCATTGGCGAACAACCGCATCAAGTGCGACAGCAAATCATCATCGCCAATGAACGGCGCCAGTGAGTCGAGTTCACCGTCACGTAGATAACGAATCGCCACCGGCTGCAGCTTCACTTCAGAATCAATCGCTGCTGACAACAAGCGACCATGAAAGGTACGCAACGAACGTCCATTGGTGGTGGTGCCTTCAGGGAACATCAGCAATGGGTGTGCCTGCGCCAGGTGGCGCGTCATCTGTTTGCGAATCAGCTGGCTGTCACCCGAGCCGCGACGGATAAACAGGCTGCCGGCCTTGGCCGCCAACCAACCGGCCACCGGCCAGGTGCGCACTTCGGCCTTGGACAGAAACGACATTGGCGTGAGCATGCCCAGCAACGGAATGTCGGTCCACGACACGTGATTGCTGACCCAAAGCATCGGCTCCTTCGGCAGTTCACCGTGAACTGTCACGCGAAAGGGCAGGGCGTTGCTCAACCGCGCCATGAAAAACCGCGACCAGCGTTGGCGGCGGACCATCGAATGGGCAATGCCCAGCCGCTCGAAAAGCCCGAACACGCTGGCCATGCTCAACCCCAGCGCGACCACCACCAGCACTCGCGCAATCCGCGCGTACACCCGCAACCGGCTCATCAGACTGCCGCCTTGAAGTGCTTGGCATAACGTGGGCAGAGTTCGTCGCGCTTGAGCAGGATGAACACGTCGGCGACCTGGAAGTCTTCGTCCCAGCACGGCTCACCGCAGATCTTCGCGCCCAGACGCATGTAGGCCTTGAGCAGCGGCGGCATTTCGGCGATCACGTTGGACGGGAGGTCCAGGACCGGCAGGGGTTTTTTCGGCTCGGCCCGCAGGTGTTCGGTGCACAGATAACGTTCCCGCAGACGCTGCATGATCGCGTGGGCCTGAATCCCGCCGTCTTGCATCGGAATGCTCGCGCAACCCATCAAATAGCTGTAGCCGCCCTGATTCAGCACTTCGGCCAGTTCGCCCCAGAGCACCGCGATGGTGCCGCCGTTGCGATAAGCCGGGTCGACGCAGGTGCGGCCGATTTCCAGGATCGGGCCTTTCAAGTGGACCAGACCATGGAGGCTGAACTCTTCTTCGCTGTAGAACTTGCCCAGGCTGCTCGCGGCCGTGTGATCGAGCAAACGGGTGGTCGCCACCAGGCGCCCGGTGTTCAAGTCACGCACGCCAATGTGGGCGCAGTGAACATCATAGTCGTCCATGTCCAGACCCAACTCCGCGCCTTTGAGCTTGGCGTTGAACTCGCCGCTGAAGACGTTGAAGCGCAAGGCCTGGGCTTCCTGCAAGGCCTCGGCGCCCACCAGGCGTTCGGCTTGCAGGCGGCGTTCATTGCCGGTGTCGCTGATGCGGGCGATCTGAGTCATGGGAATCTCCGTGCGGGCTGGTCAACCCGTCTTGGGTTAAAGCCGATCGACTTTCTTTATGCAGCCGTGTTGTGCAAAGTCAGGCTATGTAGCCCCGGTGTCATCGCCATGAAGCTTTGGTGATGCTTACATGACAGCCCACAAGGAGCCTCTTATGCCCTGGCAAAACCTGTTGAATCGCCGCGATCGCCTGCCCGTCAACCCGGACCTGGCGGAGGGGTTCGCGACCTTGTTGCACGCGTTGGGCACGGTCACGCCATTGGAACTGGCGGTGGTCGGCGGGCGTTTGATGTCGACGCCGGGGCTGGCGTTTCTGGTGGGCTATCAGGCGGCGCTGCGCATGCTCTGGCCGAGCGCGCCGCTGAGCCTCGGCGCGTTGTGTGCCACCGAACAGCGCAGTCTGCGGGTGGCAGACATGCAGACGCGTCTGAGCGATTTACGCGTGAGTGGGCGCAAGGATTTCGTCACCGCTGGCGATGCGGCCGACTGGCTGCTGGTTGCCGCGCGCAGTGAAGCGTCCGGCGAAACGCCGCGCTTGAGTCTGGCGGTGGTCTATCCCGATGAACCGGGCGTGCGCCTGGAAAAACTCCCGGCCATCGCGCTGATGCCGGACATCAGCCACGGTCGGTTGTTTCTGGACAACGCCCAGTGCGAACTACTCGCGGGGGATGGCTGGGATGCCTACGTCAAACCGTTCCGCACGCTGGAAGACATCTATGTATTGAGCGCGATGACCGCGTGGCTGTATGGGGTGGGGCAGGACAGTGACTGGCCGCAGGCCCTGCAATTGCGGTTGCTGGCGCTGCTGGCCGGGTGCGCGGAAGTCAGCCGGCAGGCGCCGAACAATCTGGCCGGGCATGTGCTGCTGGGGGGATTGTTTGCGCAATTCGAGGGGCTCAAGGCTGAGCTGAACGAGGCTATGGCTGATGGCCCGCAGCACTGGGCGGCGATGTGGCAGCGTGATCAGAGTGTGATGGATCTGGCGGCGGGGGCCAGAGGCAAGCGATTGGCCAAGGCGTTGGCGGGATTGTCGTAAGGCTCAAGGGCCTCTTCGCGGGCAAGTCGGATCGCCGCACCGCTCGCTCCTATATTGGATCGCGAACTCCTGTAGGAGCGAGGCTTGCCCGCGAAGGCGGCAGCATAGGCGACACACATTCCAAAACTGTCATCAACCTCGACTAGGCTCAGCAAGCCCACCCCGCCGAGCCCCCGCCATGTTCAAAGGCTTGCCCCTGATTTTCACGCTGCTGCTCTGCCTTACGGCCCACGCCGAAATCTGGCCCGCCGAGCAATGGTCGACCGGCCCGAACGTCTCCGGCCCCGCACTTCAAGCCCTGGAGACTTACGCCTTTCCGCCTCGCGATGACACCACTCGAAAAGGCATCCGCACCGATGCCTTGCTGGTAATCCGCGACGGCCAACTAATCTACGAACGCTACGCCGGCCCGACCACGGCCGACACCGCGCACCTGACCTGGTCCATCAGCAAAAGCCTGATGGCCACGGTCCTGGGTGTGGCCTATGGCGAGGGCCTTTTCAAACTTGAGGACCCAGCGGTGCGGTTTTACCCACCGTTGGCGAAACACCCGGCAATGACCCTGGCCGACCTGTTGCACTGGGCTTCAGGCCTGGACTGGCAGGAAGACTACGAATACGCCCCGTTGAAGTCCTCGGTGGTCGCCATGCTCTACACCCTGGGGCATCACGACATGGCGGCGTTCACCGCCGATCACGCTGAGTACGCCAAACCTGGCCAGGCCTTTCGGTACTCCAGTGGCGACAGCAATCTGCTGGCCGCCGCGCTGAAAACCATCGTCGGCCCGGCCCGTTACCCGGACTATCCATGGACAGCATTGTTCGAGCCGCTAGGAATTCGCCATGCCGTCTGGGAAACCGATGCCACGGGCACTTTCGTCGCGTCCTCTTATGCCTACCTCACCGCCCGGGACCTGGCGCGCGTCGGCCTGCTGATGGCGCGTGACGGTCGTTGGGGTGATCGACAGCTGCTGCCCAAAGACTGGGTCGCCTTCAACCGCGAACCCTTCGCCCGTTATCAAGCCAATCAGGATGATGCGGTCCCCGGCGGTCATTGGTGGCTCAATCGCGCGGTGGAGGGCGCTGCCCGACCCTGGCCGGATGCTCCGGCCGACACCTTTGCCGCTTTGGGCCATTGGGGGCAGGCGATGTACGTGATTCCCGGCGAACAGCTGGTGATCGTGCGCTACGGCGATGACCGCGACGAGATCTATCAGCACAACGAATTGCTCAAGCTCGCGCTCAAGGCCTTTGCCGGGAAGGTGCAGCCATGAACCGCCACCGTTTTGTTCGTCGCCGACCGTTTAGCGCGCTGATGTTAGTAGCGCTGATAGCTTTGCTCGGCTGGATCTGGCAGGAGCGAGTGGCGTTGCGGGCGTTCCCCGACATCATCAGCGGCTACACCGCCAAGGAATATTGCTCGTGCCGGTACGTGATGAAGAACGACGCCGAGTATTGCCACCGCTACGTGAAGCAGTGGTTGCCCACCAGCGGTTTCACCGAAGACCCCGCCAGCCAGCGCGTGACCGTCAGCGGCATGGGCCGCAGCAACAGCGCGCAATGGATCGGCGAACACCAAGGCTGCCGCCTGCAACCCTGAACACGCTGGAATTACTTGTGGTGCAGGGCTGTTGTGGCATTAGAGTTTGCAACCTGCCTCAGGGCGGTTAAGGTTCGCTCAGGTTTATTTGCCCCATGAGTCTCTATGTTCAAGCGGTCCCTTTCCAAAACCCTCGCCTTCCTGCTTCTGGCCGGCGCTTCGTTGTCGGCCGAGGCCAATTGGTATCTCGATGGCGAGTCCTCTCGGCTGTCCTTCATCAGCACCAAAAACGCCAACATTTCCGAAGTGCAGCGCTTCCTGGTGTTGCACGGCAAAGTCAGCCCCAAGGGCCTGGCCGAGGTGGAAGTCGAGATGGAGTCGGTGAACAGCGGCATCCCGCTGCGCGACGAACGCATGCGCAAGGAACTGTTTGAGATCCAGACCTTCCCTGAAGCGCTGATCACCGCGCAGATCGATCTGCGCCCGATCAGCGATCTCGCGCCCGGTGCCCAACTGGAGCTGCGCTTGCCGCTGACCGTCAACCTTCACGGTAAAACCCACGAATACAACGCCGAACTGCTGGCGACCCGTCTTGATGACCGGCGCTTCCAGGTGGTGACCCTCGAGCCGATTATCATCAATGCCGAAGACTTCGATCTGGCACCGGGCCTGGAAAGTTTGCGCAAGGTCGCTGGATTGTCGGCCATCAGCCTGTCGGTGCCGGTGGGTGCGGTACTGATTTTCACGGCGCGCTGACATGGCCGGTGCAATCTTTCCCTGGCGTGCAGGCAACCACTTTGAACTGCTGATCGACGGCCCGGAGTTTTTCCCGCGCATGTTGGTCGCGATTGCCCGCGCCGAAGAACAGGTCGAGCTGGAGTTGTATCTGGTGGAAGCGGGCGCCTGTGCCGAGGCCATGGTGCAGGCGTTGGTGCAGGCCGCCGAGCGCGGCGTGCGTGTGCGCTGTCTGTTCGATGACTACGGCAGCCTTGCATTCACCTTGACCTTGCGTCAGCGCCTGATGGCGGCGGGTGTGGAACTGCGTTTCTACAATCGCCTGAGCTGGCGACGCTGGGTCGGTAACTTTTACCGCGATCACCGCAAGCTGTTGCTGGTCGATCAGAGTCTGGCGGTGGTCGGCGGCACGGGCGTCACGGACGAGTTCTGGACGCCGGGCGAAGACACCAGCGAATGGCATGAAGTGATGGTGGAAATCACCGGCCCCTTGGTCATCGACTGGCAGCTGCTGTTCGACCGGCAATGGATCGCCAACCGCCATCGCCGCGCCTGGAGACCTGCGGCGCACTTCGGCCTGCCGCGTCTGCCACGGGTGCCGTCCATGGGCGAAGGGATGGGGCGGGTGGCCTATGCCGACGCCCGCCAGCACCGCGACATCCTGCAATCGCTGATTCGAGCGCTGAACAGCGGTCAGCGGCGGGTCTGGCTGGCCACGCCGTACTTTCTGCCGACCTGGAAAGTCCGCCGTTCATTGCGCAGGGCTGCCGGCCGAGGCGTCGATGTGCGTCTGCTGCTGACCGGGCCACGCACCGATCACCCGTCGGTGCGCTACGCCGGGCATCGTTATTACCCGCGATTGCTCAAGTCCGGGGTGAAGATCTTCGAATACCAGCCGTGTTTCCTGCACCTGAAAATGGTCTTGATCGATGACTGGGTGAGCATCGGCTCATGCAATTTCGATCACTGGAATCTGCGCTTCAATCTGGAAGCCAACCTTGAAGCGCTAGACCCAGGGTTGACGCGTGCGGTAGTGGCGAGTTTCGAGAAGGACTTTGCGCAGAGCCAGGAAGTGAGCCTGGAGGCATGGCAAAGCCGGCCACTGTGGCGGCGGGTCAAGCAAAGGGTTTGGGGATGGGTGGATCGGCTGGTGGTGAATCTGCTGGATCGACGCGGATAGTCGTCACACCCAAAATCACTGTGGGAGCGAGCCTGCTCGCGATGGCGGTGTAACAGCCAACAAAGATGTTGAATGTTATGCCCTCATCGCGAGCAGGCTCGCTCCCACAGGTTTATTGCGGTGTGTCAGGGGTTACAGCAATTCAAAGCTCTGCTGCGTCACGTCCTGGGAATCCAGGCCGATCTGCACGTTGAACTTGCCTGGCTCCGCTGCGTATTTGAGCTGGGCATTGAAGAACTTCAGGTCGTCTTCGGTGATGGTGAAGTGCACGACTTTCTGTTCGCCGGCCTTCAGCGTGATTTTCTGGAAGTTCTTCAGTTCCTTGACGGGGCGGATCATCGAGCCGGTCACGTCCTGGATGTACAGCTGCACCACGGTTTCGCCGTCGCGCTTGCCGGTGTTTTTCACCATGACGCTGGCGTCGAGCTTGCCGGTCTTGTTCAGCGTGGTCGACGACAAGGCCATGTCGCTCAGGCTGAAATCGGTGTAGCTCAGGCCGAAACCGAACGGAAACAGCGGGCCGGTGGTGTCATCGAAATACTGCGAGGTGTAGTTGCCCGGTTTGCCCGGCGTGAACGGCCGGCCAATGCTCAGGTGGTTGTAGTAGGTCGGAATCTGGCCCACCGAACGCGGGAAGGTGATCGGCAGTTTGCCCGATGGGTTGTAGTCGCCGAACAGCACGTCCGCGATGGCGTTGCCGCCTTCGGTGCCGCTGAACCAGGTTTCCAGAATCGCGTCAGCCTGTTCCTTCTCTTCGAGAATCGACAGCGGGCGGCCGTTCATCAACACCAGCACCAGCGGTTTGCCGGTGGCTTTCAGCGCCTTGATCAGGTCGCGCTGGTTGGCCGGGATGTTCAGGTCGGTGCGGCTCGACGATTCGTGGGACATGCCACGGGACTCGCCGACAGCGGCAACCACGACATCAGCATCTTTGGCGGCCTTCACCGCTTCGTCGATCAGCACTTGGGCGGAACGCGGATCATCCACCACTTCCGGCGCATCGAAGTTGAGGAAGTTCAGGTAATCCAGCACTTTCTTGTCGCTGGTGATATTGGCGCCACGGGCGTAGATCAGCTTCGATTTGTCTGAAACAGCGGCGTTCATGCCGTCGAACAAGGTGACCGATTGAGCCGGACGGCCAGCGGCGGCCCAGCTGCCCATCATGTCGATTGGCGCCTTGGCCAACGGACCGACCAGCACGATCTTCGCGGTTTTCTTCAGCGGCAGGGTCTCGCCCTGGTTCTTCAGCAACACCAGGCTGCGGCGCGCGACGTCACGGGCCTCGGCGCGGTGCAGACGGCTTTCGGCGTAGGTGTCGGCCGGATCGTCTTCAGCCTTGCCGATGCGCAGGTACGGGTCCTTGAACAGGCCCATGTCGTACTTGGCGGCGAGCACTTCTCGGACAGCGTTATCGATGTCTTTCTGTTCGATCTCGCCGGCCTTCAACAGCCCCGGCAGCTCTTTGCCGTACAGGGTGTCGTTCATGCTCATGTCGATGCCGGCCTTGATCGCCAGCTTCGCGGCTTCGCGACCGTCACGAGCGACGCCATGCTTGATCAGCTCGAAAATCGCCCCGTGGTCACTGACCGCCAGGCCCTTGAAGCCCCAATCCTTGCGCAGCAGGTCGTTCATCAGCCAGGTGTTGGCGGTGGCCGGCACGCCGTTGATCGAGTTCAGCGCAACCATCACGCCACCCGCGCCCGCGTCGATGGCGGCGCGGTACGGTGGCAGGTAGTCCTGGTACATTTTGACCGGGCTCATGTCGACGACGTTGTAGTCGCGACCGCCCTCGACCGCACCGTACAGGGCAAAGTGCTTGACGCTGGCCATGATGCTATCGGCCGCGTTCGCGCCGGTGCCCTGGAAGGCCCGGACCATCACGCCGGCAATGCGCGACACCAGGTACGTGTCTTCGCCGAAGCCTTCGGAGGTGCGGCCCCAACGTGGGTCGCGGGAAATGTCGACCATCGGCGCGAACGTGATGTCGAGGCTGTCTGCCGCGGCTTCCTTGGCGGCGATGCGCCCGGACAGACCGATGGCGTCCATGTCCCAGCTCGAGGCCAGGGCAATCGGGATTGGGAAAATCGTGCGGTGACCGTGGATCACGTCATAGGCGAAGAACATCGGGATCTTCAACCGGCTGCGCATGGCCGCGTCCTGCATCGGACGGTTTTCCGCGCGCGTGATCGAATTGAAGGTACCGCCGATGTTGCCGGCGGCGATTTCCTTGCGGATCATCTCCCGAGGCATCTCAGGGCCGATGCTGATCAGGCGCAACTGGCCGATCTTTTCATCGAGGGTCATTTGTTTCATCAGGTCAGTGATGAAAGCGTCCTTGTTCTCCAAAGGTGCGGGCGTCGTGGCGGCCAATACGGTATGACTGGCCAGGCTGACGAACAGGCCCAGCAAACACAGCTTCTTCATGAATAGTTTTCTCAAAGGCCTAAACGGCAGTGAATACGCGCCGATCAGCCAAAATTTAGGGAGCGACTATTGTTGTTCAGGTAAATGCAGCACACTTCTGCAGCGTTTGGCGCTGGGGCATCTTTTAGCCCATTGGCTCGATGCAATCCAGTGGCGGGGGCAGATTATGCCCCAAGAGACCGCTCAGAAGGTCGCTGGTTGTTTTTCAACGGAAGGTGCAAGGGAGCGTCAACCAGATGAATGTACGACACCACACTCGGTCGAGCCTGCAGGTTGCAGCCTTGATGTTGCTCACCACGCTGCTGGCGGGCTGCGGCATCAACAACATTCCTACCCTCGACGAACAGGCCAAGGCTGCCTGGGGCCAGGTGCAGAACCAGTACCAGCGCCGCGCCGACCTGATCCCCAACCTGGTGGAAACCGTCAAGGGCTACGCCAAACATGAGGAAGAAACCCTGACCGCGGTGATCGAAGCCCGAGCCAAGGCGACCTCGATCCAGGTGGATGCCAGCACCCTGGACAACCCGGAAAAACTCAAGCAGTTCCAGCAGGCGCAGGATCAGCTGACCGGCGCCTTGAGCCGTTTGATGGTGGTGTCCGAACGTTACCCGGACCTCAAGGCCAACCAGAATTTCCTTGCGTTGCAATCGCAGCTCGAGGGCACCGAGAATCGCATCGCCGTGGCGCGTCGCGACTTTATCCTCGCGGTGCAGAAGTACAACACTGAAATCCGCACCTTCCCGGGTCGCCTGTGGCACACGGTGATGTACAGCGATTTGCCGATCCGCGAAACCTTCGAGGCCACCAGCCCCGATGCCGAAAAAGCGCCAGAAGTGAAGTTCTGATCGGCTTGACGCATCACCACGGATGAGGTTGCCAATGCGCGTGTTGAAAGTGGGCCTGGTGCTGGTGCTGTGGGTGTTTGCCCTGACAGCCCAGGCCGAGTTGAAGTTTCCGCAGCTGACCGGACGGGTGGTGGATAACGCCCAGATGATCGAGCCGTCGGTTCGTGAGCAACTGACGCAGCAGCTCCAGGCCCATGAAAAAGCCACGGGCGAGCAGTTGGTCGTGGTGACGTTGCCGAACTTGCAGGGCACCGACATTGCCGATTTCGGCTATCAGCTGGGGCGCTACTGGGGCATCGGCCAGAAGGATAAAAACACCGGCGCGTTGCTGATCGTTGCGCGCGATGATCGTAAATTGCGCATCGAAGTCGGTTACGGCCTGGAAGATCGCCTGACCGATGCGCAGAGCTCGGTGATCATCAACCAGGTGATCACGCCAGCGTTCAAGACCGGCAACTTCAGCAAGGGCATCAGCGACGGGGTCGCCGCGATGCTGGTGGTGCTGGGCGGCAATCCGCTGGATGAACCGTCGACGGTTTATGAGCCGAGAGGGGATGAGGGCGACGATTTCGTATCCCGCCATCCGGGCGTGTTCGTGTTCCTGGTGTTGCTGTTCATCCTGACGATTTTCGTCTGCCAGATGCTCGGTATCCTGCCCAGCGGCGGCGGTGGCCGAGGCAGTTCAGGGGGCGGTTTCGGCGGTGGAGGTTTCGGCGGCGGTGGCGGGGGCTTCAGCGGGGGCT